>CAACVI010000023.1 GCA_900659855.1 Candidatus Desulfarcum epimagneticum | reverse complement strand
GTCGGTCGTTCCGGCTGAAGCCGGTGGGTTAATCCTCAGCAACCTTAAAATTCTTCATAGGAGGTTTTTCTTCCTGATTTTCTATAATGATATATGAACCTTGTCGGTATTGCTCAGGCAGGGCTCCCAGCTACCCTCCAATGAGGTTCTATAACATAAAAAACAATGCTAAAGCTTTTCGCCTAAAGGCGAAGGATTTAAACCCGGCGCATGGAAAATTAAAAATAAACCATGCCCAGGGCGCCCGGGCATATTCAACGCGCCAATGATTCCGGGATATTTTTAATCACCTGAATGGTTCCCCGCCCCCGATCAAAAACAAACAAAACCCCGATGGCGCCCAAGGCGCTATTAATCGGCATTCACGGCGATTATAAAAAAATCATGCGAAACAGGCCTCGTCCGCGTTGTTCAACCACTCCGAAGGGCTTAAGGAAATGGCGTTCGGCTGTGTGATCTTATTCCGTTTGGCCGGAATATCTTTGAACAGATTAATCAATCCGTCGCATATCAAAAGGTCGGAGCGCTCGAAAGCGGATGAGATATAAATAGAGCGCATCAAACGATCATAGGCTTCGCCTATTTCTTTTTTCCCGTTTTCCCATCTGGACAGGGTGGACGGGGAAATCCCCAAAGTCCGGGCCAGCTCTTTGGCTTTAAGGCCAAGGTCTTTTCGCAGGAATCTGATTTCATCGGGTTTTAAGAGGGCCTTTCGGTTCTTGCAGACATGAAGGCCGATAAAACGATTCAGCTTCCGAACGCCCGGTATGGACGCATAAGATTCGCCGCAGCCTGGGCAGCGGTATTGTGTGATCCCGAACAGCGCCACGTCAAGCCCGCACTCGTCGTAGTGGTATGGCTCATCTTGAATAATCTCGGTATCCGCTCCGCATAAACAGCATTTTTCCATTGTCTTAAGCCCCCAATCAGCCCAGCGCGGTGATGATCACAGCCGACATCCGACCAATTATGGCCGTCACAACTCCGCCGCAGTCCCCTTCAAGGTCTTCGCCCCGGACCGTGTAAATCCAGTTCCGCGATTTAACATTGAACTTCTTTTTTGCGATTTCCCCGTTCGTCAAAATATACTGGACATCATGAACGGAATAGCCCCGCTCCGCCATTCTTTTCTTTGCGTGGCCGCTTATGACAATCGTTCCATCCAGAACAATTTCGCGAATAATTTTGATGGCTTCGTTGTTTGATATTTCATCCGCCGGGTCGAATGTCATGGTTGTTTATTAATCATAAAGTTGACCGAAAATCAAGTTTTATCGTTGAAAAACATCCGGCCGGTTTTGCGGACACGGTTATAAAATCCATCCTTTCGGCGCGGGAGGCAAAACCGGCGCCATATCCCGTTTTTCTCTTTTTTTTCCATATTTTTCCGCATTTTTTCAATCTAAACAGTTGATGAATTCCCGCAAAAAACAGATGATCTCTTTCACGGAAAGCAGGACCCGGAAACGCTCCCGCGCGGAAAAACAACATGCGGAAAGAAAGAAACGATTCAACCCTGAACAGGTCCTGGGCAAAAAGGCGGCCCGGCAAACTCGCGGGGATTTTTTCCCGGCCTGTGAATTTTTTTTTATCATTTCATGACTATTTTCAAAAAAGGAGGCAGACGAATGAAAGAAAAATTAACGACTCGAGCGCGGCGAATTATCAGCGGGAGTGTCCACTCTATTATCGATTCCATTGAGAACGCGGCCCCCGAGTCAGTTCTCTGTGAGTCAATCCGGGAGGTGGAATCCGCAATCGATGAAATCCAGATCGAGTTGGGGCAGACTGCGGCCAAAAAACATCTGGCCGTTTCAAAACTGGCGGAAGAAAACAAAAAACATGAAGATTTAAACGAAAAAATCAAAACGGCCATTTATGAAAAACGGGACGACCTCGCGGAGGTCGCCATCGCCAGGCAGCTGGATATTGAAGCCCAGATTCCGGTGCTTGAATCAGCCGTCAATGACTTCAAAAATCGGGAAAAGGATCTGGAAGGCTATGCCAAGGCGTTAAAGGCAAAAAAACGCGAGATGAAAGAAGAGCTTGATCTGTTTGCCAAAAATGTTTCAAAAACCCCCGGGGACCCCGATTCAATCTCTTTTGCAAACAAAAGCGACGATCTTGAAAGGAGGGTCCGGACAGCCCAGTCCACCTTTGAGCGTGTGTTTGAAAAAAACGCGGGCATTCCGGGAAACAGATTGACATCGGAAATGAAATTCTCCGCTCAACTGGCGGAACTGGAAGAGATCACACGTAAAAACAGAGTACAGGAACGACTGTCCGCGATCAAAGGCGAAATAAAATGATTGAATTCATACTGATGGAGCAGAATCTGCCCTTTGCCGTGTCCATCGCTTTAATGCTCCTTATCGCCTTTTTGGAAGGAGCCATGACCGCGATTGGAGCAGGGCTTTCCGAGCTGATCGATTCTTTCATGCCCGGCTCAGGCCCTGATCTGGATGTGGATATCGACCTGGATCAGCCTGAATTTTCCGTTCATGGGGCGCTGACCAAGACCATGGGCTGGCTCCATATCGGCAAAACCCCGTTTCTGATTATACTGGTTGTTTTTCTCACGACCTTCGGACTGATGGGTTTCGGGTTTCAATCCGTCATACTGAAAATAGCGGGGCGCCCGCTCCCGGCATTGCCGGCGTCCATCATTGTTTTTATCCTGGCGCTTCCTGTTTTCAGAACCTTTGCCGGCATTGTGGCGAAAATTATGCCAAAAGATGAAACGCAGGCCGTTGAGGAAAAAAGTTTTATCGGGCGCGTGGCGGTGATCACCCTGGGAAAAGCTTCGCCCGGAAAACCGGCCCAGGCCAAATTAAAGGATCAGTTTGGGACCTGGCACTATGTCATGATCGAGCCGGACATTGAAAACGAAGAATTTCAGCAGGGAGAGAAAACGCTGATTGTCCGGCGGAAAAACTCAGGATTTAAAGCGATAAGAAATAAAATCAGCGCGTTGGATTAAATCATTGATGAAAGCGGAAAAAGGGCTTCCCAAAGGCCCGCGATAAAAAACATGTCAACACATAATAGGAGACAAACACCATGCCAAGTTTAATGACGATCGGGATCATTGCAGGTTTAATTCTCATTTCCATGCTTGCGATTTTTATGATTTTCGCCAAGCTGTATAAACGAGCCACCAAAGAAGTGTCATTTGTCCGGACCGGTTTTGGAGGCCAAAAGGTGGTCATGAATGGCGGGGCGCTGGTCATGCCGGTGCTTCATGAGGTGATACCCGTGAATATGAACACCCTCAGGCTGGAAGTCCAGAGGAATAATGAGCAGGCCTTGATCACAAGAGACCGCATGAGGGTTGATGTCGCCGCCGAATTTTATGTCCGGGCCAAACCGACCCAGGACGCCATCGCAAACGCGGCCCAAACGCTTGGGCTGAAAACAATGAACCCGGAAGAGCTTAAAACCCTTGTCGAGGGCAAGTTTGTGGACGCGCTTCGGGCGGTCGCGGCTGAAATGGCCATGGAAGAGCTTCACGAGCAGCGGGTCGATTTTGTTCAAAAAGTGCAGCAGGTGGTCACTGAGGATTTGCTGAAAAACGGTTTGGAGCTGGAAACCGTTTCTTTGACGGGCCTGGACCAGACAAGCAAAACCCACTTTAACCCGGACAATGCCTTTGACGCCGAGGGCCTGACCAAACTGACGGAAAAAATAGAAGAGCGGCGCAAGAAAAGAAATGACATTGAGCAGGACACTGAAGTGGCGGTCGCCAATAAAAACCTGGAAGCGGAGCGCCAGAAACTCGAAATCAAAAAGGAGGAGGAATATGCCAGGCTGAAACAGGAAAGAGAGATAGAGATCCGGCGCGCCGCCCAGATGTCGGAAATCGCCAGGGAGCAGGCGGAGAAAAAACGCGAAGCCGAACAGACCCAGATTGAAGCCCGGAAAAATGTGGACACATCCCGCATCACGGCGGAAAAGTCTGTTGAAGAAGAGCGGATTGAAAAAGACAAACTTTTGAAAGAAAAAGAGATTCTCAAGGAAAAGGCCATCCAGAGCGCTGAGATTGAAAAAAAGAAGTCCCTGGAACTTTCGGAACAGGACCGGGCCATTGCGATCGCTGAAAAATCAAAGGCGCAGTCAGAAGCCCAGGCGGAGGCGGACCAGGCAAGAGCGATCGCCGTGAAAGAAGAAGAGGCGGTCATAACCGTCCGGGAAAATGAAATCGCCGAGCGCGCAAAAGAGGTGGAACTGATCAAAGCCCGGGAAAACGCGGAACGCGAGGCGATCAAAATAAAAATCGCGGCCGAAGCGGATAAAGCGGCCGCCATAGATCAGTCTGAAGCCATCAAAACAGCCGCCAACGCCGAGGCCGATAAAGAACGAATCCGGGCCGAAGGAGAAGCGGAAGCGGAAAAGCTGAGGGCGGAGGCGACCGAAAAACGCTATGCGGTGGAGGCGGAAGGAAAGCGGGCGCTGCACGAGTCCGATAACATACTGTCTGAGAAACAAATCGCCATGCAGGTCAGAATAGCGCTGATCAAACGTCTTCCGGATATCATCAAGGAAAGCGTCAAACCCATGGAAAACATAGACGGGATAAAAATCATTCATGCGGAAGGTCTGATGGGGAAGAATTCCGGTGGAATCACGGAAAAAAACGGCGGAAACCCCGCCAGTCTTTCGGATCAGCTCGTGAACAGCGCTTTGCGGTTCAGAGGGCAGGCGCCTTTAATCGATTCTCTCATGTCCGAAATCGGTCTCCAGGCCGGCGATATCAATGGCCTGACATCAAGCCTCAAACCCGAAAACATCCCCCAAAGCATTGAGGAGTGACGGGGTGATAAACGGCGACGCATGGCCGTCTTCAGGATTTTCGGTCATGCGCCGCGTTTTTTTTAATTCCCCGCCGTTTAATCCTGTCGATCTGTTTTTCATCCCCCCGGTCAAAAACAAACAAAACCCCAATGGCGCCCACCAGCAGAACCGAAACCGCGCCCAGGGCGGGAAAGACCCACTGGATGCCGTGGGCCGCCTCAATGCGCTCCACCATTTTAACGGCCAGCGCCCCGACCCCGAAGGTCATGACGAACTTGACGCCATAGGCCGAATGGTGGAGTTTTTTTGGGGTAAGCCGCGCCACCAGGGTGTTTTCAATGGGCTGCATGCCCAGAAGAAAGAAAAAATAAACCATGCCCAAAGCGGCCAGGGGGATATCCGACGCCGCGGCCATGAGAAACGCGGCCGGAACGGTCATGGCGTGAAAAAAAAGATACCGGATTTTAAGATTGGGCCGCCCGGCGGCCCGGCCCCCGGCGTACTGCCCGGCCATGCTGGCCAGGTAAACCAGGGAGACCAGCGCCGTGGCCGCGAGGTTTTCGGAAAAATTTCCGACGAAAAAACCGGACAGCCATTCAAAAACCGATTCGGCCCGAAGCTCCATGTAAGCGGGAAGAATGACCGTGGCGCCCCGGTAGGCCACCCCGCCCAGGGTCATGGCGGCCAGAAGGACTAAAAACGCCTTTAAATTTCCGTTCCCCTCCCCTTCGTCTTTCGGGCCGCCCCCCTTTTCCAGGACCGGAATGGGAAACGCCAGCATCAGGACAAGGCCCAGGAGGTTGATCCCTCCCAGGCCGATATACGCGGCCTTCGGGCCCCACAGCCAGTTGAGCGCCCCGGCCAGAAGCGGGGCGCCGGCCACCCCCAGGCTTCCGAAAATGCCGTTGTATCCCATGGCCATGCCCATTTGGGAGATTCCTTTGGAAATCATGCCCAAAGCCGCCGGATGGTAAATGCCGGCGAAAAGGCCCAGCGCCGACAGGGACAGGGAAAACAGGAAGGGAGAATCCATCCACAGCCCGGCCGACAGGCAGGACAGGCAGGAGCCTGCGTAAAAGACCGCCATCAGAAGGCGGCCGCCCAGCCGGTCGGCGGCCATGCCCCAGGGAAGGGCCGTCAAACCGAACAGCAGGTACATGTGAAACGACAGCCCCAGGACATGGGCCAGGGGCATGCCGTAACGCCCGGCCAGGGGAAGCGCCAGCGCCGGAAACACCAGCATGTTCACGTGGCACATCACATGGCCGAAGGAGGCGCTGACGAGAATGGCGCGCTCCCCGGGATTCATTTTCCGCATATGTGTCTCTTCAGCCGCCCTGGATGATATTGTAATACGCCTGTTCGGAATACCGCCCCCAGGCGCCCATCATCTTCTGAAATTTGTCAAAGGAATCGCTCACCTTTTTCGCCAGGGGGTCTTTGGCGGCCTCCTCGGCGATGACCTCCCGGGACAGCGCCTTGAGCTTTCTCAAGACCGAATCCGGGAACTTCATGAGCCTGACCTTTTTGTCCTCAATGAGGGTCTTTAAGGCCGCGCCGTTCCGGGCGTCGAACTGGGACAGGGTCCAGGTCTCGCTTTCCATGCAGGCGGCCTCGATAACCTGTTTGAGGTCTTCCGGCAGGGAGTCGAACACGGTTTTGTTGAAGAAAAACTCCAGGTAGGTGCCCGGCTCATGCCAGCCCGGGTAGTAGTAATACTTGGCGGCCTGGTGAAAGCCCATCCTGAGATCATGCAGGGGCCCCACCCATTCCGTGGCGTCGATGACCCCCCGCTCCAGGGAGGTGAAAATCTCCCCGCCGGGCAAAAGAACCACGGTTCCGCCGGCCTTGGCCACGACCTTGCCCCCCAGGCCGGGGATTCTCATTTTAAGGCCCTTGAAATCCTCGATCTTCTCAATTTTCTTGTTGAACCATCCCCCCATCTGGACCCCGGTGGAGCCGGCCGGGCGGGGAACCAGGTTAAAGGGCGCGTACACCTCCTCCCACAGCTTGAGCCCGTCGCCCCCGTGGAACCAGGCCGACATGCCCTGGCCGTTCATGCCGAAGGGAACGGCGGCGAACCACTGGCTGGCCGGGGCTTTTCCGGCCCAGTAATAAGAGGCCCCGCTTCCCACCTCCACGGTTCCCTCGGACACGGCGTCAAAGCAGCTTAAGGGCGGAACCAGCTCGCCGCCGGCAAAGACCTGGATTTTAATCCGGCCCCCGGAAATCTCCTCCACCCGCCTGGCGAACCGCTCGCATCCCTCCTGAAGGACCGGCAGTTTGGGGGGCCAGGTGGTGACCATCTTCCATTCATAGGTTTTGCCGGGGCTCGCCGCCTTTGTCTCTTGGGCCTCTTCCCTCTTTCCGCAGCCCCATGCGCCGGCCGCGGCGGCGGCGATGGCGCCCGCGCCCGCTTTTTTTAAAAAATCCCGTCTTTCCATTGAAACGCCTCCTTTCTTTTCTTTGAAAAAAAATTTTAAGGGTTCGCTTAAAAATCAGGGGCCAAACACCACTCTCGGCAGCCAGGTGGCCACCTGGGGGAAAAAGGCCACAAGCGCCAGTCCGATGAGCTGGAGAATCACAAAGGGAACGATCCCCCGGTAAATATGGCCGATGACGATCTCAGGCGGGGTCACCGCCTTTAAGTAAAACAGGGAAAACCCGAAGGGCGGGGTCATGAAGGATGTCTGGAGGTTGAGCGCCAGAAGCACGCAGAACCACACCGGGTCAAAACCGAAATCGATCATGATGGGCGCCAGAACCGGCACGTGAATAAAGGTGATCTCAATGAAATCCAAAAAAAACCCGATGACGAAAATCAGGGCCATGACGATGAAAAGGACCATCTCTTTGCTGTGATCGGCGGCCAGGGACCCCAAAAAATCCCTCACCAGGCCGTCCCCGCCGAGCCCACGGAAAACCAGGCCGAATGCGGCGGCCCCGCACAGGATGATAAACACCATGCACGTCAGCCGCATGGTGGAGTCCATCACTTCCCTCAAAATGTCAAGGCTCAGCTTCCGGTTGACGGCCGCCAGCCCGATGGCCCCCGCGGCCCCCACGGCGGCGGCCTCGGTGGGGGAGGCCACGCCGGCGAAGATGGAGCCCAGAACAGAGATCATCAAAAACAAAGGCGGAAAAAGAGACCGGGCCATTTTCACGAAAAAGGTTTTCCGGTCCAGGGCCGCCAGTTCCCCCCGGGGAACGCCCGGGGCCACGCCGGGCCTTAAAAAGGCCGCGGCCAGGATGTAAACAATGAAAAGGCCCACCAGAAGAAGACCCGGGAAAACCGCGCCGATGAAAAGCTCTCCCACAGACACCCCCACGATGTCGCCGATGAGCACCAGCACGATGCTGGGGGGAATAATCTGGCCCAGGGTCCCGGACGCCGACACGGTCCCGGTGGCCAGCTCTTTCTGATACCCCCGTTTGAGCATGGCGGGAACCGCCAGAAGGCCCATGGTGACCACCGTGGCGCCCACGATCCCGGTGGAGGCCCCCAGAAGCGCGCCCACCGCCACCACGGAGACCGCCAGCCCTCCCCGGACGCGGCCGAACGCCATGCCCATGGAGTCCAAAAGCTCCTCGGCCAGGCCCGAGCGCTCCAGCATCACGCCCATGAACACAAAAAGGGGAACGGCCAGAAGCGTGACATTGTTCATCACCCCCCAGATGCGAAGGGGCATGAGGTTGAAAAGGTTCCACCCGAAACCCAGAAAACCGAACGCCAGCGCGGTTCCCATGAGCGTGAAGGTCACCGGGAAACCGGCCATCAAAAGCAGGGTGAGCGCCAGAAACATCCAGGCCGGCAGGTATTCCATCAGTCTTTTCCCTCCCCGCCGATCTCTTTTCCCATGATCCCGGCCGCGCTTTTGATCCCCAAAGAAACCCCCTGGAGGGCCAGCAGGAAAAATCCCGCCGGTATGGCGGACTTAAGCAGAAAGCGGCACGGAATTCCCCCGGGGTCCGGGGAGCATTCCAGAACGGACCATGAGCTTTGGACAAATCCCGATGAGGTGATGATGATCATGGCGCAGCCGGGGAGCAGGAAAAAAATCGTCCCCAGAAGATTCACCCAGTCCCGGAACCGGGGCCCCATCTTCTGGTAGAAAATATCCACCCGGACATGGCCGTCCTTAAGCAGGGTGTAAGAGGCGCCCATGAGAAAAATGACGCCGAAAAGATGCCATTCCAGCTCCTGGATGAACACAAAGCTGGAGTTAAACAGGTAGCGCATCACCACATCGCCGAAAACCACCGCCACCAGGATCAGGGTCAGCCAGGACACGAGGCGGCCCGCGACCTCGCTCACGGCGTCTATTTTTCCGGCGATTTTAAGCAGAAAGGTCATGGGTCCTTTTCCCCCCGGGCATTTTTCAGATAATCCTCCCATTCCATGGGCAGAAGGTGTTTCTTCCGGTTGTTGCATTCCTTGCACACCGGCGCCACGTTTCCCTTCACGCTTCGGCCCCCCCTGGAGATGGGCACAATGTGGTCCATGGTCAGATGGGCCGCGCCCACGCTCCGGCCGCAGAACTCGCAGACCCCTTTGGCCAGGCGCCGTTTCCACCACTGGGTGTTTCTCAGCTCCCGGGCCTTGCGCCGCCGGCGTTTGATATCCTCCTCACTCAAATCATAGGCGAATGGTTGAATCAATATCCCAGCCTCCTCATGGCCTTCGGGTCCCGGCTCCAGTTTTTCTCCACCCGGACAAAGAGCTTTAAAAAAACCTTTTGCCCCGCCATGCGCTCCAGGTCCTTTCGGGCGTCTGAGCCGATCTGCTTGAGTTTGGCGCCCTTTTTGCCGATAATAATGCCCTTCTGGGAGTCATGCTCCACATGGACGCAGGCCTCGATGCGCGTCAGTTTTTTCTCCCTTTTAAACGACTCCACCGTGACGGCCGTGGAATAGGGAATCTCCTTTCCCGTGAGCCGAAACACCTTTTCCCGGATGATTTCGGCCGCCATGAACCGCTCGCTTTTGTCGGTGAGGGTCTCCTCCGGAAAATAAGCCGGGCCTTCGGGCAGCATGTCTTCAATGATTTGGAGCAGCTCCTCCACCCCGTCGCCGTGCCGGGCCGAGATGGGAAGAACCGCCTTGAAAAAATCCCCCCGGCGCCATGTCTCCACCCGGGAGGCCAGCTCCGGTTTTTTAAGCCGGTCCATTTTGTTGAGCGCCAGAACCACCGGCTTTCCGCCGGCCTTTAAATTCTTTGTCAAAAGGCCCTCGGACTCCGGGTCGGGCGCCGAGACATCCGCCAGCATCAGGGCCATGTCCACGTCCGACATGGCCGAGACGGCCTCGGCCACTATTTTCACGTTCAACGCCCGCGTGGCGCGGTGAACGCCCGGGGTGTCGATGAACACAACCTGGGAGCCGGGCCGCCGGGCCACGCCCAGGATCCGGTCCCGGGTGGTCTGGGGCTTTCGGGAGGTGATGGAGATTTTTTGCCCCAAAACCCGGTTTAAAAAGGTGGATTTCCCGGCGTTCGGGGCGCCGGCGATCACCACAAAGCCGGATTTCAGCTTTTTTTCCGGCGCGTCTTTTTTTGATTTCTGGCTCATTTCAGATCCTGTCCGGTTTTCGGGGTAGGGAGATTCGCCCGCCCATCATAACCATTTACTTTTGCGTCCAAAGGGCATATGATGGCCGGGTTTTTAACATGTGAACCCGAAACAGGCAAACAAAGGATTTGGCCCGCCGCATGCCCAAGCTCTATGTGGAAGAGTATTCCCGCGTCCTTTCAGGGGAAACGGTTCTGATCGCCTGCCGCGAAGGCATTTTGCGCGATTGCTTTGATGAGATCGTCGCCGACGTGAAATTTCTCGTCCGGCAAAACATTCATACAACGTTGCTGCACAATGTGTCAAACCGCTTTTCAAACCAGGGGCTTTTTAAGCGCCTGGAGACGCTTCTGCCCGGGGTCGAGATCGCCAAGGCCCCCCCTGGACGGGACTTTTACCGTTTCGCCCTGGATCACAGGGAAAAAATATCCAAAATCATATTCCTGGAGCGAAAATACCTGACCGATGGCCGGGGCCGGAAAATCAACGCCATCTCGGCCCAAAGCATGCGAAAGGGTTCCGGGGAGTGGGAGCCGGACATCTCCAATGTCAATTTCAAAGACGCGCTGAAAAAAATATGCGAGAAAATCGAGGCCGGGATGTGCCGACGGGCCCATGTGCTCCGGGCCGGGAAAAACGCCGTCAGGCATGAGCTTTTCACCATCGAGGGTTCCGGGACCATCATCGCCGACGATTTTCACGAAACATTCTCCGGCGCCCATTCCGAAGACCAGGCCCGGATGGTGTCCGGCATACTCGACATCTACAAAAAAGAGGGGTTTTTAAAGCCCCGGACCCAGGAATATATTGTCCGGAATCTCAAAAATTTCTACGTCACCCGGATCGACGGCATCATCGTGGGATGCGTGGAGAAAATACCAACGGACCCGGAGACGGCGGAGCTGGGCGCCCTGGCCATCTCCACCCGCTTCCGCAACCAGCGCGTGGGGGTGTTCACCGTCAAATCTTTTATGGACACCGCGCGCCTCGAAGGGTATAAGCGGTTTATATCCCTGACCAACAATCCCAAGCTCCAGCGGCTTTACCGCTCCCTGGGGTTTGAGAAAACCGCGCCGCCCCGGTATGAAAAACGGCGGGATAGCTCGCCGGGGGTGGCCATGTTTTATAAAAAAATCTGACGGCATCGTAAAAAATCCGATCTGCCGCGTTCCGGCGCTTTTTTGTTCGCTCGGCATACTATAGTATGGCCTCGCTTCTCAAAAAACCGCCGCGCCTTGCAACTTAAATTTTAGCATATGGAATTTTTTACGACGCCGTCTAACCATTTTTTAAAAAATAAGGAGGCGCTCCACATGCCCCAACTGAACAACACCATCGAAATACTTAAAATTTTAGACCGGACCAACTGCGGGGACTGCGGCGAAAAGACCTGTCTGGCCTTCGCCGCCGAGGTTTTCAACGGCCGCAAAACCCTGGGCCAATGCCCCCATATCGATCCCGAGACCCTTAAAAAATTCGGCGGGGAGATTTCCACGCGAAGCACCCTGGAAGAGGACCAGCAAAAGGCGTTCGACGAGATGAAAGAAAAAATATCCCGAATCGATCTTTGCGAAAAAGCGGAAGCAGTCGGCGGGGAATGCCGGGGCCCGGCGCTCATTTTGAAGGTGTTCGGCAAAAATGTCAAGGTGGCCCCCGACGGGACCCTGTCGTCGGACATTCACATCAACCCGTGGATCGCCCTTCCCATTTTCAACTATATTTTAAGCTGCGGCGGCGCGCCCGAATCCGGAACCTGGGTTCCGTTCCGGGAGCTGAAAGACGGAAAAGCCTGGCAGGGCCTGTTTCGAAGGCAGTGCGAAACCCCGCTTAAAAACGTGGCCGACCGATACACGGATCTTTTCAACGACATGATCGAGCTGTTCAACGGCAAAAAGGTGGACAATCACTACGACTCCGATATCTCCCTGGCCCTGCGTCCTTTGCCCAAAATTCCCATGCTCATCTGCTACTGGCGGCCCGAGGACGGCCTGGAGTCCGACCTCAACCTGTTCTTCGACCCCGCCACCGATCAAAACGGCGGAACCGAGATGGTTTATTACCTGACGGCGGGCATCGCCAAAATGTTCGGAAAAATCGCGGCCCGTCATGGCGTGAGCGTTTGAGGGTCATGGGCCATCACCGGGTTTGGCCCATTTTTCCTTGAGTTTCTTCTTGGATATTTTCCCGGACCCGGTTTTGGGAAGCCCCGGGACAAAAATGACCGATTTGGGGATCTTGAACCCGGCGATGTCCCCGCGACTTTTAAAATAGCCGATAATCTCGTCTTCCCTGGCCTCATGCCCCTCTTTCAATGAGACCACGGCCGTGAGCGCCTCCCCCCATTGGGGATCCGGAACCCCGATGACCGCCGCCTCCAATATCGCCGGATGGGAGTACAGCACATTTTCCACCTCAATGGAATAGACATTCTCTCCACCGGTGATGATCATGTCTTTTTTCCGGTCCACAATATTGACATACCCTTCCCGGTCGATAACCGCCATATCCCCTGTGCGAAGCCACCCGTCTTTAAAGGCCCGGGATGTTTCCGCCGGTTTGTTCCAGTACCCCTTTGTGACGATATCCCCCCGGACCATGATCTCGCCCACCTCCTCATCGTCCCGGGCCACCTCCGAGCCGTCTTCCCGGGCCACCTTCAAAAGGGTTCCCAGGAAAGGCCGTCCTGTTTTGGCCTTATAGAAAAACCGCTGGTCGGAATCAAGACGGGCCAGGTTGTCTTTTAAAATGGAAAGCGCCAGGTAGGGGCTGGTTTCCGTCATGCCGTATGTCTGGCAATAGTCGCACTTGAAAGTCTCCATTATTTTTTTCACCAGCGCCGGGGCCATGGGCGCGCCCCCGCTCAAGATCAGGCGAAGGCCGGAAAAATCGCGGTTCTTTACGCCGGGGTCATGGAGCAGCATATTCAGCATGGCGGGGATCATGTTGGTGATGGTGACCCGCTCGTTTTCCATGGCGGAAAGGACAGGCCCCGGCTCAAAATCGCCGGTCATGACATGGGTTCCCCCGACCCATGTGACGGCAAAGGCGGCCCACGCGTCGGCAAGGTGAAACAGGGGGGCCGCGTGAATCCATACGTCGGCGTCGCAAAGCCTCAGCTCGGCAATGGCCGCCAGCGCGTGAAAAGACACGTTTTTATGGGACAGCGCCACCCCCTTGGGCTCCCCGGTTGTCCCGCTGGTGTAATACAGATGGGCGATCTCGTCATCATCCCCTTCAATGGCCCGGGGCCGATCCAAATCCCCCCCTTCCAGCGCCTTTTCATAATCCACAGTCCCCGGGGGGAACGGGCCGTCCCCCGCCCCTGAGCAGAGGGACCCGGAAATAAGCGTCTGATCCGCCAAAACAGCGGCGGCCCGGGATAAAAACACATGGGCGAAAACAAGAAAAACAGCCCCCGAGTCCTTCATTATGCGACCCAGCTCCACAGGGGAGAGTCTGGAATTAAGGGGGACGAGTATGGCCCCCAGCTCCGCCGCGGCGAAATAGCATTCCAGGAACTCATGGGTGTTCGGATGCAAAATGGCCACGCGATGACCCGGGCCGATTCCCCGGCTCTTCAAAAAACCGGCCAGGCAAAACACCCGGCGGGCAAACTGACGATAGGTGAATCGGTTCTCCCCGGAAATCACCGCCTCCTTATCCGCATAAAGGCTCAGCGCCTTCTCCAGTATAAACGGCAGTCTCATATCATTCCATCCCCATTAAACCGCGTCCGCGATCATTTTAAAGAATCCCCTTGGCCCTTTTTAAAAAAGCGGCTTTAATGCCTTGATATACGCCGAAAAAACAACATCCTCGGCCCCCGGGGCGACATTCCATCCCCGGATGATTTTTTCGCTGTTTTCTTTTTTCGTGATGGAAATATCCTGAAACCCGGCTGACGCCAGCATCCGTCCCGCCTCGTCCGGCGAGATGGCGCCCGACACTCAGCCGGTCCAGGCCCCGGGATCGTCCATGATGGCCCCGGGCATGTCCCCGGATCTGAGCGTATCCGAGATGCTGATTCTTCCCCCGGGTTTTAAAATCCGAAACATTTCCCGGTAAACCGCCCCCTTATCCGCGGACAGGTTGATGACGCAGTTGGACATGACCACATCCGCCTCGCCGTCGTCAAGGGGCGGATTCTCTATCTCCCCCAACCGGAATTTTACGTTTTCCACCCCCAGGCGCCGGGCGTTGGCTTTGGCCCGCTCAATCATTTCCGGGGTCATGTCGATGCCCACGACCCGGCCGGTTTTCCCTGTTTTTTCCGCCGACAAAAACACGTCAAACCCCGGCCCGCAACCCAAATCCACCACCATCTCCCCGGCCTTGATGTCCGCCTCGGCCACGGGATTTCCGCATCCAAGGGTGGTCGCGCCGGCCTCCATGGCCCGCAGGCAATCGGCCTCGGAATAGCTCAGACGCCGGCCCGATTCCATGAACGCGCCCAGGCCCTCCCCGCCGCCGCAGCAGGTCCCGCATGAGTCGCGCGAACCGGAAATGGACGCGTATTTTTCTTTCACCATCTGTTTAACATCGTCTTTTTTTGCCGCCTCTTTCCCCTCTTTTCCGGACATCTCCATCATTTTTTTCCTTTGTTTTATCGTTTCGCCGGCCTTCCGGACACAGGCATATGTTGAGCCATGTGGGGGCGAAAATTTTTTCGCCCCTACGCCCGAAATCAACGCCATGCCTCGCCAATGGATGGGATGTCACCCGCCCGCATTCCCCCCGAAAAACATATCGCCCCGGCCATGTAGGGGCGGCCCTTGCGGCCGCCCTTCTCGGCAAACCGGCGGCCATGAAAAACAAACCCGTTGAACGAAAAAAACCGAATGTGAAAATTTCCGCCGTCCCATATCCGTTTTGGAAATGTCGTTCTGTCGGGGTCGGCGAAACAGGGGCGGTTCACGAACCGCCCCTACGCCCGAAATCCGCGCCATGCCTCGCCAATGGATGGGATGTCACCCGCCCGCATTCCCGGGAAAAACCCCCGCCGGGCCGGGCCGCGCGTTTGGGCCATGCCCCGCTGCTCCGCTCGCTGGGGCATGGCCCAAACGCCCGCCCGGCCCCCCCAAAATTCCCGTCAAAGGGTAAAAGGGTAAAAGGGATCAGGGTAATGACCTCATGAAACGAAAACCGACAACGTCGCCGCGACCGCCCGGGTCGAGCCTGCCCCGGAACGCGGAGCGGCAGTCCCTGGCGTTGCCGAACCAGGAGCCGCCGCGCAGCACACGGTCAGAGTCCGAGCCTTCAGGGTCACCATCCGCCCGATCCTCATATCTTTCGTAATTCTCAAGCCATTTCGTGGCGCACCATTCCCACACATTGCCGGCCATGTCCGAAGCGCCGCATTGGGCGTCTCCGTCTGGAAACATTCCCACCGCCGATGGGTGGCCGATTCCCGTGTCATCTCCATTACACTTTTCTTCGCTGAAATCATCTCCCCACGGGTAAATCCTGCCGTCCGTGTGCCGGGCGGCCCGCTCCCACCGGGCCTCCGAGGGAAGGGATATCGCGCTCCCGGTCTTTTCCGACAGCCATCTGCAAAACGCCGTGGCCTCGTGCCAACTGACCCCGATTTGGGGATGATTGGGCGTCTGAAGCGCTTCCGAATATCTTCTTGGGCCATTGATCTCTTCCCTGACGCGCCACTCCCAGCCGGTTTGGGTCCAGTATTTTTTATTCCGGTAGCCCCCGGCCTGGATAAAGGCCGAATACTGGCGGACGGTGACCGGATATTTGGCGATGGAAAACGGTTTTTGAATCAAACGGCATGTGAACTGGGGCGTTTCACTATCTCGGGCATATTTATCCTTGTCTTTATCGCTTCCCATTAAAAACAGGCCTTCCTCAATCCGAATCCATTCAATGTCCGGAAAACCGTCCTGATTCAATCCCACCCCGGGCCTGGAATCGTCCAGTTTACCGAGAATCCGCCCCGCCTCCACCCGCTCAAGGACGTCCAAAGGACTTTTAAGCATGACATCCGCAAGGCGGTCCGTCAGATCATGAAATTCAAAGCCCGGGTCTGTTTCCTCGCTTTCCATGTCCTGTGTCATCTCATCTTTGTCAAAGAGCGAGGCCATTTTTCCCGCCCACAGGGCCCGGCGCCATTGACCCGGGTCCTGTGGACGTTTTTTCGGAAAAAGGTCGTGCATCAGATCAAACACATCGCGTTTCCTGTCCTGGTTGAACAAAAGCGCCTCAACCCCGAGCATGGCCGCGTCATACCAGTCCGCTCCCTTTGACGCGAATTCGCGGTAACGGCGCGCGATGGCTTTGACACGCTCATCAATCAAAAAACATCCCGCGAAATATTCCTGGAAGGTTCGATGGGGAAAGCGGTACACGAATTCTTGCCGGTCGTTTCCGTCCCCTCCCTGTCCCACAAGAAGCCCCGCGCGCTGGTCCACATATTCCAGGAATTCTTTCGCCAGATCCATGCTTCCTAAAAATTCTTTTGTCCCCAAAAAATCCACCAAACCCATGAAGGGAAGATCCGTCTCTTTTTTGGGATTTCGGGAATGCGCCTTATAAGCCAAATTCTTCATAATCGATGACAATTTGATCCCATCAGCCAATATGGACTTAAGGGCGCCGGAAACGTTTAAGCCCTTTTCCTTTTGCCATCTTTTGAGCAGCACATTGACCGCTCTTTTATACAAAACCACCCTTTTGTCGGGAAGCTCAAAATTCTGCTGGTGCACAATGGCCATGACCGTCAAAAGCATGGGATTGGAGGCCAGTTCCTGAAGGCTCTCCCCGCGATCTTTTGACATGATGGCGTTAAAAAGGTCGCGTGATTTTTGGGACGCCTCGCCTTTCGAAATGGGCTGTTTTCCATACCAGGCTTTCACAAACCGTTCTATTTTTTCTTCGTCAAAAGGCGCGAGGGTATGCGTCTTAAAATGATCCAGACCGGTGTCTTTGGAATAGGACCGGACCCGGCATGTGACAATGATATGCCGGATTTTTCCATACTCCTGAAGAAAGCCGGACACCGCCCCGGCCGCCAGGGGTCTGGAGGCTTCCGGGATTTCATCAAGCCCGTCAAGCAAAAGGAGCGCATTGCCCTGGAGAAAAAAATCGTCAAACCGCGCCCCGCACTCGCCGGCCCTGCATTCCTCCAGATCGCGGTGAATTTTTTCCATGAGCGCGCGCCCAAGCGCCCTGTCCCGGCGGCTGCCTGAAACGCCGGTTTCAACGATCTTTTCAAACGCCGGGGCCAGTTCCCGAAGCTCGATATACACCGGAAGGGGCCTGGTTTCAAATCCGGTGAAAAAATCTTTTTTCCCCAGCAGTCTCCCGGCCACATGAAAGGCCAGGCTGCGAACAAAGGAGCTTTTCCCGCTTCCCGGGTCCCCCAACAGAACCAGGCGGCGGCATTGGGCGGCGGCTTCGATGGCGGGAAGAAAACGCTCCTTCCCGCCGGATTTTTCCTCGTCAGCCAGGGGGGTTCGGGTGTCCAGACCAATATAAACCTTTTCCATGGTGAGGTCATCGTCATAGCCGCCGCCTCCGCCAAGCTCGGCCAGGGGGAGACGATTCCAGCGATTGCGCATTCTTGAAAGCCAGCGTTCAAACGCCTCTGAAATCTTGAAATTCGGGTCGGTGTGTCTCACGATTTTATTCAAAGCGCCGGTCTGATCTTTTAAGATGCCCGTCTGGTTTTTCTGTTCCCCGGCCATCCGTCTGAGCCACCCGATCTGGATAAGCCCCTGGAGTTCGGTCTGCATGTCGGCGATCCGGGCGAATTCAGAGACAAAACGTTTCAAAAGGTCCTTGGGTCCTGTCCCCTCCCCCAGCCACTCCAGGTCATAGTCGCTGTCTTCAAAATGGTTTTCAAGCTCATCCCAGACGGCGCCCTCCAGCTTGTGGTCCCCCAAAATGGAAGACAGCTCCCCGGCCACGACGTCATCCTGAAGAACATTGCTCAATATTTCCACATATCGCTCAATATGGGCCGGATCATTTCCAAAATCCCGGGCGGTCTGGTTGATGGCGCCGGCCACGGCCACATGCAGGGCCTGGTTGACCGGCTCTTTTTTAAATTTCTTTTTGATGCGGTATCCGGCGCTTTCCAGAAATTTTTGAACCACAAAGGTGGCGAGACCGCCGGTGAAACTTCCCGCGCCGCCCAAAAGAATCATCCTCATTGGGTCTGAAATCAATGACAAATCCATCTCATTTCTCCTTAAAAAACAGGGTGTTTCCCGTGCCAAGGCGATTTTCCGTGACACAAAAACATCCTGCCCCGGCCATGTAGGGGCGAAAAATTTTTCGCCCCTACGCCGAAACCAACGCCATGCCGGACCGAATTTCCCCGAAAAAACATCGCCCCGGCCATGTGGGGGCGGACCGAACGTCATCCATCACAAACCTATCCCTTGGATTTTTTCCAAGGCCATTTTCAGAGCCGGGATATCCTTCTGGGATATCCGCCAGATCATGGCCAGGTCAACCCCCCAAATATCTTCAACCAGGAATTCAAAGGAACGCTTAGACATAAATCAAATCCTTTTCAATATATTTCCAATGCCGATTTTTGATGGCCCCTTGAGACGCCAGCTCAATGCTTTCCCCCAATTGGTTTTCAATTTCATTGGCCAGGTCCACAAAATCCAGGCCGATCTCCGGGTCGGCGTCCACCAGGATATCGATGTCGCTCTCCTTCGCCTGATCTTCCCTGGCGTATGATCCGAACAACGCCAATTTTTTAAGCTTGAATTTTTCCTCCCAACGCGGTTTGCCCTGGGCCAGCAGTCTCAAAATGTCGTTTCTTGATTTCATGAAAGTCGCCTCATACGAAGGGGTTGGAATGTTTGGCGATAACCAGCCATTTTCTATTTATTCCATTTTCCCCATTCCCCGTCAACGGTTTTGTTGCGCCGAAAGAAACGGGGGACGCCGGCCCCGAACGAAACAAGGGCGACCGCAAGGGCCGCCCCTACAACCTAAACCAACGCCATGCCGAACCGAATTTCCCCCAAAGAACATATCGCCCCGGCCATGTAGGGGCGGCCCTTGCGGCCGCCCTTGCCGGCGAACCGGCGGCCATGAAAAACAAACCCGTTGAACGAAAAACCCGCCCAAAAGATTGAATTGCCAATGATCCATGTTTATGATATTTGAATGAGAGATCGGCATGAATAAAAAATATTTTTCGACGAGGCGGCGATATGGAAATCAAAATGAACGCAATCGAGATGACCGGAACCATTGATGAGCATAACCGCTTAAAATTGGACGGCGCCCTTCCGCTCCTGGGTCCCAAACGGGTGAAGGTGATTGTGCTTTCTCCCGTTGATGATGAAATAGACGAAGAATCGTGGCTGAAAGCGGCGTCCCGAAACCCCGCGTTTTCGTTCCTTGAGGATCCCGAAGAAGATATTTATTCCAGCTCTGACGGGCGGCCTTTCCATGACGAAATATAAAATTGTGCTCATTCCATTTCCATTCGATGACTTATCCGGGAAAAAAGTTCGCCCGGCGGTGTGCCTGACTGAGCCGATTGGCCGGTATCGGCATGTCGTCCTGGCGTTTATCACCAGCAAGATTCCGAAAAAACTTCTGAAAACCGATATCGTGATAGCGTCTGGCGAAGAAGATTTCGGATTGTCGGGTCTGCGGGTTTCATCAACGCTGCGTTTGCATCGCATGATGACCGTCTCTGTTGATATTGTTCAGCGGGAATTGGGGCGATTGCCTGAAACAAAACAAAAAATCACGCAAAGCAAATTAAAAGAATTGTTCGGCCTTAAACGACGAAAGCCCTGATGTCATTTTCACGAACAGCATGCGTCAAATCTCCGTCCTTGCCATGCCGGCCCACTTTTTCCGACTTTTTCCCCTGAAAACATTCAAACTGCCGACATCAACAATCAGGGGGTCATTTTTTTAAAAGCCAAATTATAAAATTTTGATCTTATAATCTCCAACAGGAATCACGATTCAGATGGTTGAAGCACTATCACGCGAATTACGCGTCATAAATGACGGCACAGGAAAAGAAAGGGAGACGAACGGAACCTTTCCCGAGTTCGAAAGCGAGGATGCAATAATCCTCCTTGGAAATCCGGGGATGGGAAAAACAACTCTATTTCAAGAACTTGCAAAAGAGAACTCCTATAAAACCGTCCGAAACTTCCTGATTGAACCTCGTGCCAAATCGGATTTCCCACTTTTCCTTGATGCCCTTGATGAATACAGAAGCATCGCAAACGACCGCGATGCCAGTTCCGAAGTCGCAAAAGCGCTTTGTTCTTTAAACAAACCCAAATTTCGATTATCATGCCGAGCCTCAGACTGGTTCGGATCAATAGACCAGGAAGCGCTCGGAGTAGCCAGTCCATCTGGACGTGTAGTTGTTCTTGAACTCTGTCCACTTTCGCGCGATGAAATTCTGAATGCTGTGAAAGAAATAGTTCAGAATCCCGATGTATTTCTGGATGAAATCAATTTGGCGGGGCTCGGGAATTTGCTTGGCAACCCTCAGACCCTCAAGCTCTTGGCCAAAGCTTGGGGAACCGAAAAAAAACCTGGAAACAAATTTGAGGCATATGATATAGGCGTTTCTCAGCTAATTAAAGAAACGAATCCCGCACATTCTGGACGCGGAGCCACAAATTCTGATCCTGGCGATTTGCGGAAGGCCGCAGGCGCGGCCGCCTCAACCATACTCCTGTCCAACTCAGTTGGCATTTCACGCGCAGAGCCGGCGGATGGCAATGGCTATGTCAGCTTTGCAACGCCGCCATCCTTAAACAAAATGGATCTTGACGCTGTTTTAAAACGACGGCTTTTTATTTCCCCCTGTGTGGATCGATTCGATCCGATCCATCGAACGATCTCAGAATTTCTGGCGGCGGAGGATTTGACGGAACGCATTAGGAACGGCCTTCCAATTGATCGGGTAATGGCGCTTTTATGCGGTTTTGACGGCAGACCGGTCTCCTCGCTCCGAGGTCTTTTTGCGTGGTTAATCTGTAACCTGAAAAACAAAGCCGAAGGCTACATTGATCGCGATCCATACGGCATTGTTGCCTATGGAGACGCCAGCGTTCTGCCACCAAGCGCTCAACGCGCAATTTGGACTGCCTTGAGCCGACTTCACGATCCATGGTTTCTTACAAAGGAGGATTATGGCGTTTCATTCCGTGAACTCGCAAATCCGGATACGGCCAAAACCCTTCAAGAACTTCTCCAATATCCGGCCACCGAGGTTCATTTAAAAATAGCCGTGCTCGAAGCGATTACACACAGCTCCGCAGATATAGGGATAGCTGAAATCTTACGCGGCATGATTCTACATCGCGACAATACATGGCTCAGAACAACGGCGTTAAAAGCCTTTGCCAAAGCTATTAAAAACGATTCGGAACAATTGGAATTTCTTGATTTTGAGCTTTCCCGATCTGCTGATGATCCCGCCGCCCCTCGAATACGGGTTCACATTCTCTTATTCACGAAAGCATTCGTGGATGTGCCTGCTAAAATTCTCTCAATACTGGAACAGGCCGCTTCTGGAAATGAAAATAAAGTGAGCGGCCGTTTTTATTCGCTGTTTGATCTTCCATCTGATTCGGATTTGGATGTAATTTTTGACAAGGCAACCCGAACGTCGATATTTAAAGATAGATATTTATTCGATATTATAGACCTTTTTGATACTTGGCTGAAACGGCGTTTTGAGAGTTCCTCTCCCATCAAAGCTGTTCAATTGTCGAACTGGCTCCAAAATTTGCGTATAAAAAGAAAGCATCATTCCCATAGAACTCTCCTGTCTTTGAAAACGCGACTTAAGCGGGAACCATTTCTATTTGAGGAGGTGTTCGAACTTTTGTCCAACGCCGCTTCAAATGAGGGGAAAAAATTCTGGCTCTTTATCAATGGCGATCTTTGGGAATTATTGCCACTAAATGTATGGCCTGTTTCTTGCTGCGAATTTTTCCTGGCGCATGCCGAAAAGGAAAAAAATACAGAACGGGCGGCGAACTTTTTCCGTATGTATATATCTTTCTTTCCCGACGAGGGAGCATCTTTGACCCTTTCCGAAACCGGTTTTGATTTGCTGGACCGCCGAAATGATATAGATCAGGAGCTTGGTGAGTGGAAAAGCTGCGAGATCCGACAATGGCGAAGGGATCAATGGGAAAGGAAAAACAAAAAAAGACGCGAAGATTTGATGAACCGTGATCACGATGTCGACTTCATAACACTGCGGTTAGGGGCTGTTCGGAAAGGAAGGCAGGAAAACATTCTTGCTTGGGCAGCCAAAATCTATTTGGGCCTTTCCCCGGATTCGAATAACATTCTCGACGAGAGAGAGCGATTGGTAAAAATAACAAATGGCGACATAGCAGACGCCCTTATCCAAGGATTTACTCGCTATGCAGAAAATCCGAATATTCCCAAAAAAGAGGAAATTATCAAATGCTGGGTGAAGAACAGCATCCCTTGGCCCCACACTTTATTGGCTCTGTCTGTTTTCCTGCGACGCAACAAGGGCATGAATATCCCCGAAAAGGCCCTGCCCAATTGTATCGCGGCAACGCTCACCAATCTTCACATCGCCATGAATGTCCCTGGCTACGGCCAGGATGAAACGTTGCCAACATGGATTTTTCAGCAAATTCAAAAAAGTCCAAATATTGTGAAATCCGTTCTAAAGGAAATGTGGGTTTCAGAAGCGCCAGATGGAAAAATTAACAGTCTTAAAGGTTTTTATGATATTAGCCAGGACCCCGGCTCTGAAAAATTCCTTGCATCCGTGTCCATCGATGTTTTAAAATCTGGAATCAATGGGAATCCTGGCGTTGTTTGGAAACTTGTATCGTTTCTTCTTTTTCATGATCAAAATTCCGTTCTTGAGATCGGCAAAACCGAATTGACTCGGAATGAATTGTCGACGGAAACGCGAGCCATATGGAGCACAGCCCTTTTCTTAATTGACCCAAACAACCATCTGGAATTTTGGAAAAATACAATGGCGAAAAAAGACGCCGCCCTGTGGAGCGCCATTGAACTTATAAAAGACAGTCGCCATGAAAAGAAGGGGATAAAAAAACTCACACCAATGCAACACGCAGAAATCATTGCTTTAGTAGGACGAAAATTCCCTAAAGTTGGCCGTCCGACGTTTGGAGCGGAAACCAGAACACATGGGATGCCTCGGATTTCGTCATCAACCAGATCCGACTATTGGCCGCCGACGGCTCAGCGGATGCTGGTGAGCAACTTAAAAAATTGGAACATAATGCCACCCTGAAAAGTTATCACGATTTGATCAGGCACGAGAGGGTACAGTATGAAAATCGCAGGCGTGAATCCGAATTCATATTTGCCTCACCCTGTGAAATCGCGGAAGCCCTCCAAGATGGTCCCCCTGCCACTCCAAATGACCTTCTGGCCTTTGTTTACGATCACTTAAATATTCTCGGGCGGAAATTGGCCCGAACACAAACGGGAAGATACCAGGCGTACTGGAATCAAGATGGCCACGACCTCATCCAACCCAAGGATGAACCGATTTGCTCTGGATTATTGGCGGAAGATTTACAGAACAGAATAAACTCGCAAGGTCTTATTGTTACAGTGGAACACCACATGGTTTCGGCTAAAAAATGCGATTTGGTGGTTTTGCAGGGAACTGATCGCCTCTTGCCGATTGAAGTCAAACATCATTTTAACTCCGGCCTTTGGACAGCATGGCGCGACCAGCTTGACAAATTATACACCCGCGACGCCAAAGCAGGAGGCCTTGGCATATACCTGGTTCTCTGGTCAGGCGAGGCAAAAAAGCGAATGCCAAAACTTCCGAATCGTATAGAACGTCCCGCCAACGCAATTGAACTTAATAAGGCGCTGGAATCCCTTATACCTCAAAAAGATCGCCGCCGATTGCGCGTGGTTGTTGTGGACATTTCGCCTCCTGATTCCCTTCAAACGGGATGACCCGGCTGTACTCCTCAATGATTTTAGACGAAACGATGGGGATGTGATTTCTGATGATTTCGTGAACCACACGGTGGCATGTTCCGTCGCTCCATCCTGCGGCGATCAAAACATTGCAATCCAGAACCAGTCGCGTCATTGTCTTTCTTAACCCTGAACGACTTTTCTTCTATATCTGGCGATCACAACGTTCACCATCGCCATGGTTTCATCTTCGGATTTCCCGGCTGCGGCAGGGTCCGGCCGGGCCTCAATGGCGATCCCTTCAAGCTCGGCCAGGATTTCGGCCCGGTCTTCGGCCGGCTGAATGCTGACCGTATATCGTTTTTCAGGCTCAATCGTCTTTAATTTTCCTGAAAGCTCGGAACCTTTCACGTTGTCCCAAATAATCGATTGCATCATGCGCCTCTTTCAATCTGTTTTTTACAAATAACCCTATAACAAATTCGGGCAAGAAACAAGGGGCGACCGCCGGTCGCCCCTACGCCAAAACCAACGCCATGCCGGGCCGAATTGCCCCCCACGCCCCAACCCCGATATTTTGAACAACAGGGTCCCGTCACGCTGTAGAGACGCACGGCGTGCGTCTCACGGCCGCGCGTCTGCACGGAACGCGCAAGTCGTCGGGACGCGCCAAACGTCCCCAAACCGCCCCTTGATCCAAACGCCCCGGGAAGGAGAAAATTGAAAAAAGGTAAGAGGATAAGAAAAGGCTAAGTCCTGACGCAACGAAACCCTGTGACGTAGTCGTCCCGACCTCCAGGGAGGCTACGGACCACGCAACGGCAATAGACCGATCTGCGGAACCACGAGCCGCCGCGCAAAACGTACCCGAAACCTTCTTTTCTGTCCGTCCACTCCCACACATTGCCAGCCATGTCATACACGCCGTAGGGACTCGCCCCATCCGGGTATCGAGCCACGGGAGTCGTTTGGCCTATGCCGGACTCCTCACTGTTACATTTTTCCGGGTCAAAATCATTCCCCCAGGGATACTCCCGGCCATCTTCCCCCCGGGCCGCCTTTTCCCATTCCTCTTCTGTGGGCAGCCTGTGCTCAACGCCCTCCTTTTCAGAACGCCATTTACAATACTCCACTACTTCTTCAAGGGACACATCAAGCACGGGATGGTCTTCTAAACCCTCGGGGAAGACCCTTTTCCTTTTGTCCCAATCCCCCGGAACGGGATGATTTTGTCTGTCATCCATAAACGCCTGGTACTGTCTATTGGTCACGGGAAAGGCGTCAATATAATAATCATAAAGGATTTTTCCTTCCTCTTTCTGATCACCATACAAAAATTTCCCTTGAGGGATTTTCACCATCTCCCCGATATTCGGCATGGCCCTGCGATACCCCGGCGCGGCGCCGGGCGTCTTGCTTCCCGCATCGGAGACACGGGCCAGGTGCTTAAAATGATCGATGACCCATCGATCTTTGGGAAACTTCTCCCCGTATGACAATACTTCTTTCAAGGCCCGATCCAGATGAGCCGCCGACGGGTCTTCAGCGTCGCCGTTTCTGGCAGCGTTTTGGAGTTCCCATAGAAACCCGGTGTTTCCCCGGATTTTGGTGTACACATCATGAAAACGAAACAGGATAATGGCCCACTTGATGTAAAACTCGGGAACGAAATATCTGTTTATCAGATTTTCCTCTTTCGAATCAGAATCTTTCTTATCTCTGTTTTCGCTGAGAAGTCTTTCCTTTAACTGATTGGCCAGCATACCGGTGAAAAGCAGGAGGTTGACAAAACGTTTCAGGGACCGGGGATTTTCACCGATTCCCTTTTCAATGAGCTTGGCATGTTTGGCGTACGCCTCCTGCCCCTTAAGCAGGTCCTGGATGAAGTCTCTTTTTTTACCGGGTTCAATGGGCGGAAGCTCGATGGGAAGCTGGATCATTTTCTCAAGGTAATCCTCCGCCGACACGGCGGTCGAATCTTTGGAGCCGTTTTCAAAATGGCGGTAATGCCAGGTTATGCCTCTTTCGACGACCTCTTTGTCCACACCGATGACAAAAAGATAGCCTGGGATATCGAAAAAAAGCTTCATGGACTCTAAAAGCTCCACGGCCTTTTCCGGAAGACATCGGTCCAGATCATCGATGAACACCACGATACGAAAACCCTTTTCCTCCACCGCCTTTTTCAACTGGGACATGGAGTCGTAATACAGGGATGAAAAATCTTTTAAAACCCCGGCCGCCTCTTCCCGTCGCCTTTTTTCTGTCTCCTCTGCACTTTTGATGGATTTGGACGGGTCAAAATGAATTTCCGCCGCCGGCCCGAGCTTCAATTTCACATCCATCCCACAGGCGAAGGCCGCTGCCACCCGGCCGATTTTCATCGAGACCTTTTGGAGGGAATCCTTGATTTCTTTAAAACCTTCTCCTTTGGCGTTTTTTTCTATCCCATGCTCAAGGGTCTTTAAGAAGGGGATAATCAGATGCTCCTCACGGTCGTAACGCCAGGGATTGAACCACACAGGGACGATTTTCACAGGGGGTGGCTTTTCCAAAAGGTTTTTTTTGAGAAGGTTTTTTTTGAGAAGGCGCATAAAGCTGGTTTTGCCACTGCCCCATTTGCCGAACACCCCCACGCAAAAAGGGGTTTCAAAATGCTCATCTCGAATCAGAGCGTTGATGGCGTTAATATACGAGGTAAAACCCAGACAGTCCCGCTCGCATGGCCTGTCCGAACACAGCGATAAATTATTGCTCATAACCCCTTTCCTCTTCAAAGCGGTCCGGGAACAGTTCTTGTCCGGCCCTTTTATGAATCCGTATAACTCTCAATTTTCTCGATTGATTCCAAAATATCTTCAAGCAGAAATTCAAAGGAACGCTCAGACATAAATCAAATCCTTTTCAATATATTTCCAATGCCGATTTTTGATGGCCCCTTGAGACGCCAGCTCAATGCTTTCCCCCAATTGGTTTTCAATTTCATTGGCCAAGTCCACAAAATCCAGGCCGATCTCCGGGTCGGCGTCCACCAGGATATCGATGTCGCTCTCCTTCGCCTGATCTTCCCTGGCGTATGATCCGAACAACGCCAATTTTTTAAGCTTGAATTTTTCCTCCCAACGTGGTTTTCCCTGGGCCAGCAGTCTTGAAATATCGTCTCTTGATTTCATGAAAGTCGCCTCATACGAAGGGGTTGGAATGTTTGGCGATAACCAGCCGTTTTCTATTTATTCCATTTTCCCCATTCCCCGTCAACGGTTTTGTTGCGCCGAAAAAAACGGGGGACGCCGGCCCCAAACGAAACCAGGGCGACCGCCGGTCGCCCCTTGCCCGAAATCAACGCCATGCCTCATCAATGAATGGGATATGACCGCCCGCATTCCCGGGAAAACACCCGCCCGGCCCCCGAAAATTCCCGTCAAAGAGTAAAAGGGATCAGGGTAATGACCTCATGAGACGAAAACCCATACTGAAGTCGCGATTGCCCGGGACGAGCCTGTGCCGGAGCGCGGAGCGGCAGTTCTTGGCGTAGTTGAAACAGGAGCCGCCGCGCAGCACACGGACAGAGACTCCTTCATGGTCGTCATCCGCCTGATCCTCATATTTCTCGTAACTGTCAAGCCCTTTCGTGGCGCACCATTCCCACACATTTCCGGCCATGTCCGAAGCGCCGCATTTGGCGTCTCCATTTGGAAACATTCCCACCGCCGATGCGTGGCCGATTCCCCTGTCGTACGCATTGCACTTTTCTTCGCTGAAATCATTTCCCCACAGGTAAATCCTTCCGTCCGTGTGTCGGGCGGCCCGCTCCCACTGGGCCTCCGAAGGAAGGGCGATGCTTCTCCCCATTTCTTCCGAAAACCATATACAAAATGCGTGACACTCATACCAACTGACTCCCACCTGGGGATGATTGGGAGTCTCAAACACTTCCCGATTTCTTTCAGGACCGTCGATCTTTTGGCTGACGCGCCACTCCCACCCGGCCTTTGTCCAGTATTTTTCACTCTGGTAGCCCCCGGCTTTGATAAAAGCCGAATACTGGCGGACGGTAACGGGATATTTGGCAATGAAAAAAGATTCCTCAATCAAACGGCATGTAAACTGCGGCGTTTCAGTATCACCGGCGAATTCGTCCTTGTCCGGATCGCTTCCCATCATAAACGGGCCTTTTTCAACCCGGAGCCATTCAATGTCCGGCAAGCCGCCCTTATCCAGACCCACCCCGGGCCTGGGATCGCCCAGTTTGCCCAGAACCATCCCGGCCCGGGCCCTCATGGGCGCCTCAAATTTTTCATGATTGAACATCATGGAAAGAAGTTTTTCCTTCACTTCTTCATAACAGGCGGGCGGGACCCCGGAAGGCCCGGCGTCCACCACGGCCTCGCCCGCCGCGATCAGGGCGGTTCCCGGTTTGCCGGGGTCCCGCTCAATCAGCTCCAGCAAAATGTCCCCGGCGGCCTCCGGCCGCCGCTGGACAATGCCGATATACCCGATGGATAGCTGGATGACCTCGCGCCAGTTGTCATCGCCCAGCCGTTTTTCAATAAAATCCGCGACAGGGTCAACGCTTTTCTGGCCCTTGCCGGCCACGGCCACCCCGGCCAGGTATTCCTGGAAGGTGAGATGCAAAAATCCGTACTCCTTATGGCCCCGCTCCAGGAGAAGGCCCGCCTTCCTTCGAACATCCTCAAGAAACTCCCCGGCCGCGCATTTCGGATCTTCGGCCCGGCGATCTTCGTAGGCTTCGCGCAGTCTTTGCCTGAGCGCCTCCTCTTTGACCAGGCCCTTCTGGGGATTTTCTTCATGCATCCAAAGGGCCGTCCGGGAAAGGACTTCCACCGTCTCATGAAGATCAACGGCCCGGGTTTTGCAAGACTCCAGGCTCCTGGCCAGGTTCCAGTGTTTCACCAGGGTGTCCACATACTTTTCATACAGTTCCACGCGTCTTTCAGGCAGCTCGATTCCCTGGCGTTTCATGAGCGCGAGAATGGTCAACAAAAGGGGGTTCGAAGCCAGATCCCGGACGCCGGCATTGCGATGAACGGCCCGGAGCAGTTCTTCTCTTTCTTTTTCCGCCTCTTTTTTCGCCGTCCCGGTCTCTCCCTGGACATGTTTTTCAACGGCCCGGGTCCATTTTTGGACAAATTCCTGAATCTCCCCCTCCTCAAAATCCACAATGGCGCATTCTCCCAGCCTGTCCACCACAGGGCGAACCTCCCGGTAGCCCACAATGCGGCTGGTGATGACGAATTTGTTTCCCGACTCTTTCTGGGAGATGAAAAAATCCTTGACCCGCTTCACCGTATTTCCCCGGCGATCAAGGTCCCGGACCTCATCCAGGCCGTCCAGCAGAACCAGGGCCTTCCCGTTTTCCAGAGCGCCTTTCAAAACGCCCCTGACATCCAAGTCGGCGTCGAATCTTTTGCTGTGATAGTCCAGGATGAAATCGGAAAGCAGGACATCGGTATGGTCCCCGTATGCGGAAAGGGGGAACAAAATGGGCAGAAATCCCTTCAGCCCGATATCGGCGCCGCGATTCCCGGCCAGCTTGAGGGCCAGATGTTTAAGAAACGTGGTCTTTCCCGCCCCCGGGTCCCCCAGAACAATCAGCCCGTCATGTTTCTCCAAAATATCCTGGATGGGCCTGGGCTCTCCCAGGCGGCCCATGGGGGAATCCATGTCCCCATCCTCCCGCTTTCGGCCCGCGACTTTTAAATGACGCTCCCAGGTCTCCCCTTCGGGAATCTCCCTGCGCGCGTTGAGGGGGACGTACATATCGGTCAGACGAAGCTTGAGCGGCACCCGGTCAGAAATCCCCATGCCCTTGAAATCCAGGTATTGATAACGCTCGGCGAGATTCTGTTTGTATTCTTCGACCGCTCGTTTCTTTTCCTTATCATTTGCCCCATCTTTTCTTTTTATATATTTTTTAACATGTTGTATTATAACAAATACAGTGGCAACGCCAACTAACATGTCGACTATAACCTTGACGCCTTTTCTGAATGATTCATTTTGGAGCCATTCCAAGGGAAACACAGACAACCATTTGTCCTTGAAAAAAACCATAAACACAAACGTCGCCGCGATCAAAACCCAGACACCGATCTTCTTGATATCTCTCTCCATTTTTCAATCCTTTGATAATGGCGCCCATTTCATCTTAATTTAATCGCCCTTGAACCACCGCCAATTCAACGCCCCGGCCATGTAGGGGCGAAAAATTTTTCGCCCCTACGCCCGGACCCAACCACATGGATATGATTCGGCGTTATGCCAATGTGTCCGGGCGTTATGGTCATTTGGCCGTAAATCCCGTTCGGGGTCAACGAAACAAGGGGCGACCGCCGGTCGCCCCTACGCCAAAACCAACGCCATGCCGCGCCCGAATTTCCCCCCAAAAAACATATCGCCCCGGCCATGTAGGGGCGGCCCTTGCGGCCGCCCTTATCAGCGAATCGCCGCCTCCGAAAACAAACCCGTTGAACCAAACCCCCGCCCATCCAACCCAAGCGCGTCCACCGCCCCCATAAGGGAATTGGTGACCCAGACCCCATCCGCTTCAAAAAGCGCCTCCGGTCTCACCGGACTCGTTTCAATCTCAAAACCTTTTTTTGAAAAATCGTCCGCCACCGCCCGCTGCATGGTCCCGGGAAGGGCGAAGGGGGATTGGGGCCGAATGATTTTGTTTCCCTTAACAAGCAGGATGTTGCCCGAATGGGTTTCGGACACGGTTCCGTCGGGATTAAGGATCAGGGCCTCGTCGCCGCCTTTTTCCCGGGCCCATTGCCCGGCCCGGATATAGTAAAGATGGTTGAGGGTCTTGTGGGCGGCCAGGGGGGTGAGGCGGGGATGGGGATAGGTGAGAAGGTCCAGGCCCTTTTTGCCGATTTCCTCCAGGCGGTGGACATAGGGCCGGGCCGAGACGACCAGGCCGTGGTTATGGGGGGCGAATTCCCGCCGGCCCTTTGTGGCCAGGATTTTCACCGCCGCCGTCCGGTTTTTCAGACCATTTTTTTCAATGACCCGGTCGATGATGATGTCCCAGCTGATATCCGGGGGCGCCTCGCCGGGGAAAAACTCGGCCCAGGCCCGGTTGAAGCGCGCGATGTGGGCGTTCAGGTTTTCAGGCTCGGCTTTTTCCACCTTGATGGTTTCAAAAAACCCGTGGCCGAACAAAAGGCCGGGGTCGAAAACCGACAGCGCGGCCCGGGCGGCGGGTTTCAGGACCCCGTTCATCCAGACCCAGGGGACGGGGGACGTGTCGCCGTTTTTTTTTGGAAACGCCTCCATGAGGGTTTTGCCTTTGTGGAGGGTCTCTTCGTACTCGCTTTGGGGATCGGAATCGTACACCACCCCGCCGCCCACGGAAAACACAATCCGGTCGTTGATGAGTGTCGCGGTGCGGATGGCGATGGAGAAATCCATGGTTTCGTGGGAGCTGATGTAGCCGATGGAGCCGGTGTAGAGGTGGCGGCGGCAGGGCTCCAGCTCGTCGATGATCTCCATGGCCCGTATTTTGGGGCAACCGGTGATGGAGCCGCCGGGAAAAACCGCCTTTAACACATCCACGGAATCAAAAGATGCGTCCAGCGTTCCCTCGATGACGGACACCAGATGCCACACGTTGTCATAGGGCTCCAGGCGCTTGTGGGCCGCCACCCGAACCGAGCCGGCCTCGCAGACTTTTCCCATGTCGTTTCTCAAAAGGTCCACGATCATGGACAGTTCGGCGTCGTCCTTGGGGCTTTTTTCCAGCTCGCCTTTAAGCGCCTCGTCCTCGTCGGGCGTTTTGCCCCGGGGCCGGGTGCCCTTGATGGGCCGGGTCTCCAGCGCCCGTCCCTCCTGCTTGATGAAGCGCTCGGGCGAGGTGGACACGGCCTGGTGGTCGCCGGCGTTGACATAGGCGAAAAACGGCGCGGGATTCATGCGAAAAAGGGCGCGAAACAGGCTGAATCCGTCCCCGGTGAATCCCATCTGGAATCTTTGGGACATGTTGATCTGGTACACATGCCCGGCCGCGATGTATTCCCGAATGTCCCGGATGGCCTGAAGATAATCCGGCTTCTCAAAATTGGAGGAAAATTCCCCGGAGCCGGAAAAGCCCGGGTCCCGGCGCGCGGGCTTTGAAAGGATGTCTTTGAACCGGCGGACACGGTCGTGGGGATCATCCAGGCCGGGAAGGTCCAGGACCGGCGCGTGAACCCGGGAGATGTTTTGGGCGATGTCATGGGTCACGATGAGGGACGGGGCGAAAAAAAGAATATGGGGAAGGCCCAGATCGTCCACGGACGTGGCCGGAAGCTCTTCCAGGGCGTCTTTGAGATCGTAGGCCAGGTAGCCCATGAGGCCACACTGGATGGGGCCCGGGCCCGGGGAATGGATTTTGAGCCCGGACACCAGGGACCGGAGGGTCTCAAAGGGGTCGGCGTCAAAGGTCTGAATCCGGTCCTGGTTTTGGAATTGGGTTTGAACGGACATGCGGCGGCCGCGGCCGGAAAACGTCAGAAAGGGCCGCACGCCCAGGATGTGATGGGCGGCGCAGTCGCCGTTTCCCCCGCTGACCAGCGCCACGGTCCCCGGCTCGGAGGCGAAACGGGCCGCCATATCCATAAACGGCTCGTCCCGGGCCAGGATTTCCGTGTGGACGCCGGTCACAGGGGCCGGGATATGACATGTTTCATCAGGCGGCGCCATATTTCAAAGACATGCTCCGGAAGTTTTGAATAAAACGGCCGGCGCGGGGATTCTCCGCCGCGCCGACCCGTGTTTTGTTTACAGCGCCGTCTATGCTTTCGCGGCGGCCTCAAACCCCAAATCAAACGCCTTCAAATTGGAGTCCACAAAGGCCTTTTTGGTGGTGGTGGAAATGGCTTTCCGCACATTGTCGGCCGGGATGTCCAAAACCCCGGTCTGGATGATGGCGCCCAGGAGCGCCATGTTCACCGACAGCGCGTTTCCCGCCTGTCTGGCCACCTCAACGGCGTCAAAGGCCACCAGCTTTTTGGCCTTGGCCCGGATCAGCTCCTGCAATTTGCCGATGTCGGGGTACACCCCCCGGCCGATGGCCACCGTGAACGGCGGAAGGGGGGCCAGGTTGGTGATCACCACCGTCCCGGAGTTGCATTTGTTCATGGCGCGAAGGGTTTCCGACGGCTCGAACCCGGCCAGGAGATCGGCCTTTCCGTCTGAAATAATGGAGCTTTCGGCGTCTCCGAACACCACCGCCGACTCCACGATTCCCCCGCGCTGGGCCATGCCGTGTATTTCGCTCATGCGCACAGGGACGTCCGACAAAAGGGCCGCCTCTCCCAGCACTTTGGTGGCCAGAAGGTTGCCCTGCCCGCCCACGGCCACGATAATCAGTCTTTTTATGCTCATTTTCTTTTCCTTATGTTTATTCGTGGTAACCTCGTCGAAAAAAGCCGGGGCATTATTTTCCTTTTACCGGCAAAATCGCGTTCTCAGGACATATCTGGGCGCAAACCGCGCAGCCCACGCAGGCCGCGGGGTCGATGCTCACCTTTTCCCCGTCCAGGAAAAACGCGGGGCAGGCGATCTCGTTGATGCAGGTCCGGTGGTTTTGGCACTTGTCGCTCACATAAAAAGCCCTGGGTTTAAGTTTTTTCAGGCTCTTGGCGTAAAGGGTGCACATCTCTTTCGAAATGACCACGGAAACGCCCTGGTAGGCCAGCGCCTCTTTGACGGCCTCAATGGTCTTTTTCACCTTGTAGGGTTTCACCACCGTGAGATGCGTCACACCCAGGCCTTTGACCACAGCCTCAATGTCCACATGGGCGTACTCCCGGGACAGGTTCAGATCGTCCATATTCACGCCGGGATTGGGCTGGTGGCCGGTCATGGCCGTGGTGCCGTTGTCCAGGATCACGAGGGTGAAATTGTGGTTGTTGTGCACGGCGTTGACCAGCCCGGTCATGCCGGAATGGAAAAAGGTGGAGTCCCCGATGAAAGAGATGACCTTTTTGTCCGTGGCCTTTGAAAAGCCGCAGGATGTGCTCACCGAAGAGCCCATGCAGATGAGAAAGTCCCCCATGCCCAAAGGCGGCAGAAATCCCAGGGTGTAGCAGCCGATGTCTGTGGGATAGATCGTGTCCATGCCTTCGGCGGCCTTTTTGACCGCGTAATACGTGGCCCGGTGGGAGCACCCGGCGCAGAGGTTGGGCGGGCGCTGGGGAAGCTCCGGAATGTCGGACAGGTCCGGCTTTTGGGCCGCCTGGTAGGGCAGATCGAAAAAGGCGGCCATGTTTCGGGCCACCATATCGGGGTCAAACTCATAAAGCCGGGAAAACAGATCGTCGGCCTTGCCCCGGATGGGAAGGGTCAGCCCCTCCTCCTGGGCCATGGCCTTGACGCTTTCCTCCATATAGGGCTCGCCCTCCTCCACCACCAGGACCTTTTCGCATCCTTTCAGGAAATCCTTCACCAGGTTGGCGGGCATGGGGTGGGAAAAGCCGACGCGAAGGACCTTCACTTTGTCTTCGGCGCCCAGCTCCCTGACGGCGTCGGAGACGTAGCCGTGGCTCACGCCGTTGCAGATCACGCCGAAATCGCCGTCCCCGGTCACGAAATTGTACGGGGAGGTTTCCGAGATTTCCGCGGCTTTTTTGATGTTTTCAAGCAAAACCACGTGCAGTTTCCGGGACACCGCCGGCACGGTGACATAATTCATGGGGTTTTTCACAAAATCCCCTTTGGTTTTTCGCTCCCGCAGCTCGCCGAAGGTCACAAAGGCGCTGGAATGGTTCACCCGGGTGGTGGTCCTGAAAATCACCGGCTCTTTGAGCTTTTCGGACAGATCAAAGGCATAGGGGATCATCTCCTTGGCCTCGGCCACGGAGGACGGCTCCAGGATGGGAAGCCCGGACAGCTTTCCGTAATACCGGTTGTCCTGCTCATTCTGGCTGGAAAACATGAACGGGTCGTCGGCGGTGAGAATCACCAGTCCCCCGGTGACCCCCACATAGGCCAGGGTCATGAGGGGGTCCGCCGCCACGTTGAGCCCCACGTGCTTCATGATGCACATGGTCCGAAGACCCGAGTTGGCCGCGCCGGCCGCCACCTCCAGGGCCACTTTTTCGTTGGCGCTGTACTCGAAATAAAGATCGCTTTCGTGGGAAAACTGGAACAGATTCAAAGACAGCTCCGAAGACGGCGTCCCCGGATAGGTGGCGCCGAACGCCACCCCGGCCTCAACGGCCCCCCGGGCGATGGCCTCGTTTCCCAAAAGCATGATTCTTTCCCCGGGTTTGTCCACAAGCAGTTTATGCATTTTTCTGATTCCTTAAATAAATGGATTAAAAGAATTTCGCTTATTTGCCTTTAAACACCGGCCTCTTCCTCCCCGCCGAAGACAGCCCCTCCAGGGCGTCCTCCGTGGAGAATATCTCCTCCAGACGGCCCAGCTCAATCTCCATCCCCTCCTCAATGCTTTTGCCGATCTGGGAGTCGATGATCTCGCTGGAAAGCCGCATGGCCACCGGCGCCTTGAATCCGAAGACTTTGAGCAGCTTGGCCGCCGCCGCCTCGTCGCCGCCCTCCGGCGCCTGGCCGGACAGCAGTCGGTCCACATTTGCGGAAGCGCACAGGGCCGCCGGCGCCTTGAAGCGCTCAGGCAGGTCCCGGGCCGCGTATTTCTCAGGCATGGCCCCGGCCAGGTCCCTCACCGCCGCGCCGATGCCGGCCCGGTCCGACAGGACCGTGACAATCCCCAGCTCATGGGCGTCTTTGGCGCTGATGGGCGCGCCGGTGAACACATAGTATTTGGCCAGCTCAGGCCCCGCGAAACGGGCGAAGCGCAGCATGCCCCCCAGGCCCGGGTAAATGCCGATGCCGGTTTCGGGAAAAGCGAAAGACCCGGCGGGCGTGGCCGCGATGGCCTGGCAGGACAGGGCCAGCTCGGTTCCCCCGCCCAAAGACAGGCCGTCCAGGATGGCGATGGTGGGCTTGGAGGAATTTTCGATCTTTAAAAACAGCTCATGGCCCTCGCGGGTGAATGCCACGATGTCCGGAATTTTGCCCGCCTTGATGTTTTTGACAAAATACCGGATGTCGGCGCCGGCCACAAAGGCTTTTCCCGCGCCCTGGAAGGCGATGGCCTTCGCGTCGGGATTATTTTGGGCCTCCTCAAAACGCTCGGCGAGCTGGCCCACCACGGCTTCGTTGAGCGCGTTCATGGCCTCGGGGCGGTTGATGGTGATATAGGCGATTTTGTCTTTCACCTCCAGATCCACCAGCCTGAACTCAAAAGGAGCGCCCGCCTGTTTTTGTTTTGCCAGAATTTCAGGCATTTTAAAATCGGGGTATTTCTTTGTCATGGCCTCAACCGCGTCAAAGGTCTTGTCGATCCCGATGCGGTTCATGATCTCAAAGGGTCCCATGAGCCACCGAAGGCCGATTTTGGCCCCCCGGTCGGTGTCCTCCACCGAGGCCACGCCCTCGTCCACCAAAGCCGCCGCCACGCCCAGGGCCACGCCGTAAAACCGGTCCATAACGCCTTCCAGTTTCGACTCGTCAAAATCGCCCTTGATGTTCCAGTCCTCGTTTTTCTCCACCTGCGCTTTCAAAGCCGGGGCCGGGGAATAAAAAGGCCCGATCTCGTTTCCCAGGGTGGTGGCCGCGTGAAAGGCGATGGGAATCCCCGTCACATTCATCAGAAGAAACGGCCCCATGCCGATTTTAAACGCCCGCTTGGCCCCCTCCTCAATGGTGGGAATGTCGGCCATGCCCTCTTCCAGCATTCGGACGGCCTCATTTAAAAAGGGCACGAAAAACCGGTTGACGGCGAACCCCGGCGCGTCTTTGACCACAATCCCGGTTTTGCCGTGAAGCTTGGAAAAAAGCTCGGATTTTTCAATGGTCGCGGCCGACGTGGCGTCCGAGGGGATGATCTCTAAAAGGCGGTTTTTGGCCGGGTGGAAAAAGTAGTGCAGGCCGACGAACCGGTCCGGCCGGGAAATCTCATCGGAAAAATCCTTCACATAAAAGCTGGAGGTGTTGGTGGCCAGGATGGTTTTGGAGTCGCAGACATCGTCGAGCTTTTTGAAAAGATCGGTTTTGACCTTTTTGTCCTCAAACACCGCCTCCACCACCAGATCGGCGTCGGCCACGTCTTTTAAATCCGTGGTGGGCAAAATCCGGGAAAGGATTTCCTCCACCCGCGCCGGGGTGAAAATTTTGCGCTCCACGCCTTCGTTCAAAAGTTTTTTGATGGTATCCATGCCCTTTTCCACAAACTCGGGCTTGATGTCCATCATGACCACATCAATGCCTTCCTGGGCGATCTTCTGGGCGATCCCGCTTCCCATGTTTCCGGCGCCGATGACGCCGACCTTTTTGATTTCAGACATTCAAAACCTCCTGATTGCTCTTAAACAGTTAATATAATTCTTTTTTTACATTTTTCAGACGGTTGCCGGGGACGACTCCCTGGCCCACGCCCGCTTTCCGTCAAACACCACCGCCAGCCTCAGCACATCTTTTACCCCGCTTTTCATGACCGCGGCGGCGTATTGTTTCTCCTCAATCTGGCCAAGCGCGCTTTCAAGCGCCTGGTCCTTTGTCTCGTCCGAATCGATGGTTTTCAGCTCCATCACGACGGCCGTCGCGTTTTTGTCTTTGGGAATCACCGAAATGTCGTATCGGCCGTAGCCCGACTCCTTTTCCGAATTCACCTCATACTCCGGCGCCAAATTCACCAGAAGGCCCAAAATAAACGCCTGGTAAACCTTCTCCACGCTCTTTCCCGCCGTGTCGAAATACGAAAGCGTCTCTAAAACAAAATCGCCCAGTATCTTTTCAAAGGTTTTCACGTCGGCGCCGGTCAGCGCTTTGAGCATGGCCGTGAGCTTGTGGTTTTCGTAGGATTCGTTGATCCACTGGAGGATGATATTTTTAAATATCAGCTTGACCTCCAGGTTGGGAATAAGCAGTTTGCCCCAATATTCGTTCTCCACATGCCTCGTGTCAAAGGCATTTAAGTAACCGCAAAAAACCAGGAAACTGTAAATCGCCACATCGTCTTTCCCCAAATCCTCAAACACGACATTTTCTTCCACCCTTTTTTCGACCGGGATGTCTTTTAAAAGGTCGCGCATCTCCTCCTTGAAGGGGTAAGGGGCGTTTTGGACCAGGTCTTTGATCAGGCGGTTGGAGGACGTGTTGGCCCAATACGCTTTGGGTCCGTCTGAAATATTGGACACATAGTTGATGATGGACCATGGATTGTAGATGACGTTTTCCTTGAATATATAACCGTTGTACCAGGCTTTTACGGTTTCTTCCTCCTTTTCCAGACCATGATGACGCAAAAGTTCTTCCACCTCTTTTTCAGTCAGACCAAATTTGTCCGAAAATTTCCCGCTCAAAACGCTGTAAACCGACAGGTTGTTCATGTCCGAAAATATGGACTCTTTGGCCACCCGCAATATGCCGGTCAAAACCCCTTTGTGGATATGGGGATTGTCTTTTAAACCGGCGGACAGAAAACTTCTGAAAAAATCAATAATCTCTTCATAATAATCTCCGCTGTAAGCGGCGTGGATGGGGGAGTCGTATTCGTCGATCAGAATCAGGGGCTTTTCTCCGTGATGCCGGTGAAGGCAGGCCGAAAGGTCCTTTAAGGCCCTTTGGCAGGCCGCCGGGGCGGCCTGCATGTATATGATGTTCTCGATCCTGTCTTTGTCCATCCGGCTCACCCGGTCGGAATCCAGAAGATCGGCGTGACGCTGGAACTCGTCGGCCAGAAGCATCCGGATGGCCTCAAAGGCGTTTTCGAAATCCAGGGCCTTCACATCCTTGAATGTGAGATAGATCACCGGGTATTTAAAAAAATGCCGGTCAAAATCCGGGTCTTTCTCCACCCGAAGGCCCCTGAAAAGCGCCCTTTTCCTGTCTTTGTCCCCCCTTTTTTCAAAAAAACATTTCAGCATGGACAGATTCAGCGTCTTTCCGAATCGCCTGGGACGCGGCAGCAGGGCGATTTCCGCCTCTTCGTCGATGATCTCTTTGATCAAAAGAGACTTGTCGACAAAATAGCGGTCCTCCTCCCTGACTTTCGTGAAATCGCTTATGCCGATTGGAAGTTTCTTCAATGTTTTTTTTTTACTCGTTCCGCCGCGCCTTGCGGCGTCATTAGACGGTGGCGGCCTCAAAGGCCACATTCATGGATTCGGAACCGGACAAAGAATAATTTAATTTTTCAAAACCAATGACCTGCCCTGACCTGTTTTTTATCAAAACCACCTCATCGCCGGTTTCCTCACAGATGTATTCTTCCCGTGAATCGCCAAACCAAACCGTCAGGGTATTGCCCGTTTTATCATAATAGACTTTTACCTGGGCCATATTCGCTCTCCTTCCTTGATCGCGTCAGTCGTAGGTTGGGTTAAGCGAAGCGCAACCCAACACGTCTCTTATTCGCCCTTCACTAATTTTTCAAGGGGTAAGCTCATTTAGATTGACACAGAGGGAAACGGCCTTCTCTTTTAAGACTGCTGATCATTTCTTCATAACTGATCAAAGGCTCGTCAGCGCTCTCATCAAATGCGGCAATATCCTCATCATCATCGGCAAGCGTCTGTTCTCCCTGTCCCATCCATTCCCTGTTCTTTCATCGAAACCAGTTTTCCGAATCCATTTTAAGCTCAAAGCGCCACGCCTTTTTGAGCGACGGAAGGAACGGCCCGATACTCGATGCGATCAGGCGCGATTCCTTTCCGTGAGGCGTCCAGAACCTCCATTGACACCAAGGCCCCGGATTGATCATAATCAAGAATGACGCCGGGTTTTTCCTCATCACTCTCATGCACAATTCTGTCAGAAAAAATAATGGTCAAAGTGTCTGTGTCGTTATGGTAGATGACTTTCATCTTTTAATTCTTCCAGTATTTATGTATTTTGCTTGTGCGATAGGCCGTTACTATCGCCGCCGGCTCCCGATCAATATCGACAAAAACCCGCAACAAATATTTTCCATGCGGCGTTCCCATACGCATTTTTGACTGATAAACCAAGCGGCCGTCGCGAACCTCTTCAACCTGACCCGGCGAAGACAAAACACGGTCCACTTCTGATTCTTTTATGCCGCGGCGTTTCATTTCAAAACGGGCATGTTCCGTGATATAATAACTTTTTATCGTGTGAACAATATCATTCATGTGTCAGAAACAGGTTGGTCTAACCGAATCAAATCCGAACTATCTCCCATTCCCCTTCTAAAAAGCCTATGTTGGGTTTCGTTCCTCAACCCAACCTACGACAGCCGGGCGCCATTCTCACCGGTTCTTCCACTCCGCGGGTCTTTTCTCCTCAAAGCTCTTGATGCCCTCAAGGGTGTCCTCGGTTTTCATCAGCGTGTTCAAAAACAGATCGCTCACCCCGGCCAGGGCGTCTTTGAAAGGCAGTCCCAGGTGCGCTTTCACGGCCCGTTTGTTCAGGCGAAGAATCAGGGGGCTGCTGTAGGTGAATTCCTTGATCAGTTTCCCCAGTTTTTTTTCAAATTTGTCATCGCTGAACACATGGGACACAAAACCCATTCGGCGGCCTTCCTTGGCGGAGTAGCGTCTGCCCGAGGCGCATATCTCGATGGCCCTGGCCGGCCCCACCAGCTCGGGAAGGCGGATGGCCGCGAAAGGCGGCAAAAAGCCCAGCTTGATCTCGGGCTGGCCGAACACCGCGCCTTTGGCGGCCACGATGATGTCGCAGGCGATGGCCACCTCCATGCCGCCGCCCAGGCAGGCCCCCTCCACCGCCGCGATGACGGGAATCTCCAGAGTCTCCATGGCCTCGAATATGGTGTTGAATGACGAGATCATCTCATGGACCATCTCCGGTTTGTGATCCGACACTTCCACGCCGGCGCAGAAGCCGGCGCCCTTGCCCCGGATCACCAGGCATTTCAGGTCCGGGTCCGCGGCGGCCTCTTTGAGGGCGGCGGTGAATTCCCTGATCATTTCAATGTCCAGAACATTGTGCTTGGGACGGTCCATTAAAAGAAAGGCCGCGCCCTTGTCACGGGTCATTTTGATGTATTTTTTTTCAGACATGGCTCACCTCATTCATTTTTGACGGGTTTTATCACGCTTTGGCAAACACATAATTCATCTGTCCGCCCTCCAGCCGGTTCGGCGAGGCCACCATCTCCATTCCGATTTCGATCTCATCTTCGGAAAGGTCCGCGGCTATTCTTCCGAACACTTTGTAGGCGCCATAATCCAGAACCGCCACCATGTACGGCGCGTCGTCCTGGAAGCCCGCCGGGGCGTATTTAAGCCGGCTGTAGGTCGCCAGCTTTCCGGTCCCTTTGACCTCGAACCACTTCATGTCCGACGACAGGCACTCATGGCAGTCGGCCCGGGGGGGAAAAAACACCTGTCCGCATTTTTCGCACCCGGAGCCCATGAGTTTTCCGTCCTCCAGGTAATCGATGAAATCGTTTATTTTTGAAATGGAGGTGAAGCTCACCGTTCCGAATTTTTTAAACCGGTCATCCGTCTCTTTTTTTTTGCCGCCCATCACCGCCTCCCTAAAATGGTTACATTTCCGTATATTCCCACGCCGCCGATATTGTGGACCAGGCCGATCTCAGGATCCTTGACCTGCATGTCCCCGGCCTCTCCCCGAAGCTGAAGCACAATGGTTCTGATCTGGGAGCCGCCCGTGGCGCCGATGGGATGCCCTTTGGAAAGAAGGCCCCCGTCCACATTCACCGGAATGCGCCCCTCCCTGTAGGTTTCTTTGGACTGGATCAAATCCTTCGCCCCGCCGGGTTCGGCAAAGCCCAGGTTCTCGCAGGCCATGATCTCGGCGATGGTGAAACAGTCGTGGACCTCGGCCACATCAATGTCGCCGGGTCCCACCCCGGCCATGTCATAGGCCTGGCGGGCGGCCCTTTCCGCCGCGTCCAGGCTCGAAAAGGAGTCCCGCCCGGACAGGTTGACGCTGGCCGACGCCGCGCCCACGCCCAGTATCCATACCGGTTTTTTTGAAAAGGCCCGGGCCTTTTCCTCACTGGCCACAATGACGCACGAGCTGCCGTCGGCGTTGGCGCAGCAGTCCCCCACCCGAAGGGGGCTGGACACGGGGCCCGACATCCGGTTTTCGGGGTCGCTGAGCATATCGGCCGACACCGGTTTTCGGTAAACCGCCCGGTCATTGATCTGACCATAGGTGGCGGCCTTTTCCCGAACCCGGGCCAGGTCTTCCAGAGTGGTCCCGTGTTTTTCCATGTGGGCCCGGGCGTGCATGGCGTAATAGGCCGGCATCATGGTGCCGAAGGGGCTTTCCCACTGGATGTCCGCGCCCCGTCCCATTCTTTCCTGGGATTCGGCCGATGATATTTCCGACATCTTCTGAAAACCCGACACCAAAACCACGTCGTGAAGGCCCGATTCGATAAGGGAATAGGCCAGTCTCAGCCCCGTGCTCCCGGACGAGCACAGGGTCTCCACATAAAAAGTCGGCTGGGGGTTCAACCCCATGTACTCGGCCAGAACCCCGGCCGGGGACCGCTGTTTGTCATACTCCGGCGCCGAGCACACCACCGACGCGTCGATGTCTTTGGCGGTGATTCCGGCGTCTTTCACCGCCTCCCGGAAGCTTTCAAAGGCCAGCTCCCGGATGGAGCCCGGGTATTGACGGGTGAAGGCGCTTTGCCCCACCCCGATAATCGCTGCTTTTCCCATGATGTAATGTTCCTCCGTTTTGAAACTTAAATATACTGTCCGCCGTCCACTTTAATCACATCGCCCGTGATATGCCGCGCCTTGTCCGAGGCGAGAAAAGAGATCAGGTAGGCGATGTCCTCCGGGACCCCCACCCGCTTTAAGGCGATCTCGGCCATGGCCATGTCCACGATTTTATCCCGGGATTCCGAATCCCTGAGCATGGGGGTTTCAATCAGCCCCGGGGCCACGGCGTTCACATTGACCCCGAAGGCGCCCAGCTCCTTGGCCACGGCCTTGGTGTATCCCACGATGCCGGCCTTGGAGGCGCTGTAGTTGGACTGACCGAATTTTCCCCGAAGGCCGTTGATGGAGGTGACGTTGATGATCTTTCCGTATTTCTGTTCCTTGAACAGGGGCGCGGCCTGGCGGGTGAAGTTGAAATAGCCTTTGAGATTCACGGCGATGACGCTGTCCCACTGCTCCTCGGTCATCTTCCAGGACACCCCGTCCCAGTTCATGCCGGCGTTGTTGACCAGAATGTCCAGCCCTCCGAACGCGTCCACCGTCTCTTTGACCACCCTTTCGGCGTCGGCGTAAGATGAGATGTCGCATTTGACGCAAAGGGCCTTCCGGCCCATGTCTTTAATTTCCCCGGCGTATTTCTCGGCCTCGGCTTTGTGTTTCCGATAGGTCAGGCACACATTGGCCCCTTCACGGGCAAAATCCAGGGAGATGGCCGTCCCGATGCCCTGGGAGCCTCCTGTGACAATGGCGTTTTTTCCTTCTAACAGCATTTGTATCCCCTTTTTTTAAAGTTTTGGAGTAGGGGGCGGCCCTTGCGGCCGCCCTCAGTTCAAAATTTTTTCGGTTTCATTGAGTTTGCGGCGTTCATTTAATTCGTCGGGTTTTCTGAACGTGAATATACCTATATACGACCGGAGGGAAAAAATGGCAAGAGATTTTGTGCGCCCAAGGCCCGGCGCCCGGTTATAAAAATCTCTCAAGATCGGGGCAAAGGGACCGGAATCGGGCCGACAGGTCATCATGGTCGGCCAGAAAGGAAAAGTCTTTGAAATCAAAACCCGGGGCCACCACGCAGCCGGCCAGGCTGTGGTCCCCGGTGGATTCCGCCGCCTGGAACACCCCTCCGGGCGCGGCGCAAAAATAAGAGTCGCGGCCCGGGCCGATGGTCTCCTCCCTCACCCCCCGGCCGTCAAAAAGAAAAACGCGGATGGGATCGCCCTCGTAAAAATGCCATATCTCGTCATGCAAAACCCGGTGAAAACGGCTGATCTCACCTTTTTGCAGCAGAAAATAAATGTGGGTCAACGCGGCCCGCTCCTCCCCGGCCTTTGGGGAATAAACCGTTTGCGCGGACCGGTGGGTCTCCCGGAAATGGCCGCCCTCGGGGTGGGGGATCAGCCGGTATTTTTCAATGAGACGTCTCACGCCCCCTCCTCTTCCCCCGCGCCGGAAAAAGGGCCTTTTTCAAAAGGGTCCGTTTGAAACAGCATGTCAATGTAAAAATCCTCCGCGTCCCCGGTCGCGCCGGGGCCGTTTGCCGGGCCGGGCGTCTCGTTCCGGCGCCTGATTTTCTCCCGAATCCCCGACGCGGTCTTTTTCCCCAGCTCCACCCCGAACTGGTCAAAGGGGTTGACGTTCCGCAAAAACCCCTCGAAAACGGTTTTGGCCTCGTAAAAGCTTAACAGGCGGCCGATGTTTTCCGGGGAAAGGGAGTCGATGACGATGATTGAGGAGGGCCGTCCGCCCGGGAAAAACGCGGCCGGGCCCTCGCCCTTCCGGCCGGCGGCCAGCGCCAGGGACTGGGCGATCATATTGGCCCAAAGCTCCTGGTGGGCGGCCACCCCCCTGTATGAGGCGGGGAATTTTAAGGCCCAGGGCTTTCGAATCCCGATGAACTCCAGCGGAAAGGGCCGGCCCTGGTGGGCCATTTGAAAAAAGGAATGCTGGGCGTTGGTCCCCGGCTCCCCGAACACCACGGTTCCCGCCGGTCCGCCCGTTCCCGGGCTGTTTTCGGCCGGGGCCTTGCCGACGCTTTCCATATGAAGCTGGCGGACATGGGCGCAGATTCCGGAAAGGGGGTCCGCGTAGGGGATGATCCCCAGGGCGCCGTATTTTAAAAACGCCTCATTCCAGGTGGAAACCAGCGCCGCCAGAAGCGGGGCGTTTTCCGGCGCCGGGGCCGAGGCGGCGTGGATGTCCATCTCCCCGGCGCCTTTTAAAAACCGCTCGAAAATCTCACCTCCCAAAAAAAGGCTTAATGGAACGCCGCCCGCCGGGGATGTGACGCTGTAGCGGCCACCGACAAAATCCGGAATGGGAAACACGCGAAAAAAATCGTCCGGGCCGGCCCTTTCGGCCGCGGCGGTGACCGCCACGAAATGCCGTCTTGCGTCCGGGACCCTGTCGCTCATAAACGACCGGGCCAGACGGTGATTGGCCAGGGTCTCGACGCTTGTGAAGCTTTTGGAGGCCACCACCCAGAGCGCGGACTCGGGATCCATGTCCCGAACGGTCTTTTCAAATCCATAGGCGTCCACGTTGGAAAGAAAATGAAGCCGCGTCCCGGTTTCGGAAAATGCCTCCAGCGCCCCGGCCACGAATCGGGGGCCTAAATGGGATCCCCCGATCCCCACCAGCGCGATGTCTTTGAACGGCTTTCCCGATGAGCCTTTGATCCGCCTTTCATGAACGTCCCGGGCAAAGGCCCGGACCGAGTCTTTCAGCGCCTCGATTTCAGGGCCCGCGTCCCGGCCGTCCGCCGGAGAAGGCGCGCCGGACCGGGAGGGGGAAAATCTCCTGAAAGCGGTGTGAAGCGCGGGCCTGTCCTCGGTTGTGTTGACCTTTTCCCCCCGGACCATGGCGTCAAACCGCCGCCGGACCCCCAGGCTTTCGGCCCGCTCAAACAAAAGCGCCATGACGTCCTCGTCCAGGCGCTGGCGGGAAAAATCGTAAAACACGCCGCCGCCGGACACACAAAACCGCTCCAGCCTTTTTTCCCGGGCCGTCAGGCGGCTTAAATGATTCCCGGGACGGCCCATTTTCAAGGCGAGTTCCCGAAGCCTTCGCGAAATATCCGGCTGTTTACCGTCCGCTTTCATCGGCCCGGCCCCTTTCCCTTTCGTCCCCCGGCGGCCCGGCCGGGGCGGCGAGACGCTGGTAAACGTCGAGAATCACCTGTCTGGACACCTCGGACATGGCGGCGCTCATGGCCTCGGCCAGGGATTTGGGATTTCTCTCCCGGCATTTTCGCTCGACCCGGTATGCGCGCTGGAAAAGCGTCTCTTCCGGGGATTGCGGGACATTCTCAGAAGAAAGGGTGACACTTAAGGCAAACACGGCCGTCCATCCGTCGGGGCCGTCTTTCTCATAAAATTCCTCCACCGTTCCGAATATGAAACGGGTGGCCGCGGATTCTTCGTCATAGGAGAAGACCCCGCTGAAAAGACCGGAATTCCTGAAATCCCGGGTCAGGAAATAAGCGGCCATGTCGGCGGGCTCGGAGCGCCACTGATGGTAATGGTAGGCGTTTCTTTTAAACGGGGCCTCGCTGTAAACAATCCGGGCGGAACGGTAGGGGGGCGCGGCGCCGAAAGATTTGACCAGAATCGTGAACGGGGCCGGGGGCCGGCTTTCAAAAGACGGGGAGTCGTATTCCGGCATGTAGTATTCCGTGGTCCTGGGGCCGTGAAGGGCCGCCGGGCATCCCGTCAGTAAAACCGCCGCCAGAATCAGGCCGAAAAGCGCGGCCGGCGTCTTTCTCATCTGGAGTCCTCCTTTTTTTCAAAGCGCCTTTCCGGGGGCGGACGGCTGAAAATCACCCGGGAGGGCTGGTCTTTGAGCATCTCGATCAGGCTGTTTAAATTCGAGGCCGATATCTCCAGGTTTCGCGCGGCGGCGACCAGGCGCCGCTGGAGAGAGGCGAACCCGGCGTCCGTGTTTTTCAAAAGCCGCTCCCCGCTTTTCACGGCGTTTTGGCTGGTTTTGGAAAACTCGGCCAAAGATGAGGCCATGTCTTCCATAGAAATCATGATCCGGTCCCATTTTTCGTCCTTTAAAATCTCCCGGACCCGGGAAAACGAATCCCGGATGTCCAGGGATATCTCCTTGATCCTGGCGTCTTTCACGTTTTGATTCAACACATCCAGGGACTCTTTCACGCTTTCGGACACGCCTTTGAGATCCAGCTCCATAAAACGGCGGATGACGGAGTCGATCCCCTCGGCCAGTTTTTTGATGCCCGAGGGTCGGGTGACGATGACGGGATGCCGGGTCGGGAAAGAAAAATCCGGACAGTTTTTGGGGTCCTCCGGGGATTTTCGGTCCAGCTCAATGAACATAATCCCGGTGATGCCCACGGATTTGAGCTGGGCCGCCACATCGTCCCCGCCGTTTTGAAGCTGAGACTCGATCTGCATGACCACCCGGATGAGATTTCCGTCCGGCGCCACGCCGATGCTCTTGACCCGGCCGATGGCCACGCCCCGGTATTTCACCGGCGAGTCTTTGCCAAGGCCCTGGACGGACTCGTCAAAGTAGCATTCGTACAGCCGCCCCCGGTCAAAGTAATGGGCCGCCCCGATCCATATGACGCCGGACACGGCCAGGACGCCTCCCAGGAACAGAAAAAGGCCCACGCGAAAATGGGTTTTGGCCAAAGACATGTCAGTTCTCCCCGGACCCCTGTTTTCGGTTGAAAAAACGGGCGACTTCAGGCGGATCGCGCCGGGACATCAGCTCCTTTGGGTCCCCCCGGGCGATGAAACCCTTCTTTTTTTTGTCCAGCATGGCCGCCCGCCGGGCCATGGAAAACACGCTGTCCAGATCATGGGTGATCATCACCACGGTGGTCCCCATCAAATGGTTGACGCGCCGGATCAGCGCGTCAATCTCCGCGGCGCTCACCGGGTCCAGGCCGGCCGTGGGCTCGTCGAGAAAAAGAATATCCGGGCTCAGGGCCATGGCCCGGGCCAGCGCGGCCCGCTTTCTCATCCCCCCGCTGAGCTGGGAGGGAAAAAAATCCTCGAAACCTTCCAGGCCCACCATCCGCAGTTTCATCCTCGCCATGTCCGGCGCGTGTTTTTTCGGAAGGTCCGAATGCTCATAAATGGGAAGGGCCACATTTTCGGCGATGGTCATGGAGCTGATCAGCGCCCCTCCCTGGAACAGGACCCCGATTTTTTTCATCGCCGGGAAAAAAACAGCCCCGCCAAAGGACGAGACATCCGAGCCGGCGATAAAAACCCGGCCCGACATGGCCCTTTCCAGGCCGATCATGGTTTTCAAAAGGGTGCTCTTTCCGCTGCCGCTTCCCCCGATGACCCCAAAAATCTCCCCCGGCGAAACCGTGAAGCTGACGTCCTTTAATATGACGTCGCGGCCGTAGCCCGCCGTCAGATTTTCCACGCGTATGAGGGGGGTCTCATCCATATTTTTCACGTCAAAAACAATAATACCGAATAAGGGCGAACACCGAGTCAAAAAAAATAACCAGAAAAACGCACGTCACCACGGCCGATGTGGCGGCCGCGCCCACGGCCCCGGCGGAGCCCTGGGTCTGAAATCCCCGCAGGCACCCCACCCAGGAAACGGCCAGGGCGAACACCACGCTTTTTAAAGCGCCCCACGCAAACTCGAATATATCCAGGACCTCAACGGTCTGCGCCATATAGGACCCCGGGGTCAGGTTGAGCATGACCACGCCGATCAAAAGGCCGCCCAGAATCGCGAACAGATTGGCGAACAGGGTCAGAATGGGGACCACGATCACGGAGGCCATGATCCGGGGAAGGGCCAGAAACAAAACCGGGTTGAACCCCATGGAGAAAAGCGCGTCGATCTCCTCGGATATCTTCATGGCCCCTATTTCGGCGGCGAATGCGGAACCGGTTCTGCCCGCCACCAGAATGGCGGTCATGACCGGGCCCAGCTCGGACACCATGGCCAGGGCCACCAGGGAGGCCACGTGCAGGTCGGCCCCGAACTGCCGAAGCTGAAGGGAGGACATGAACGCCATGATGAGCCCCAGAAGAAAACTGCTCAAAGCGATCACCGGAAGCGCCTTCACCCCGGTTTCCTCCATGCACAGCGCCATGTCCCGAAAACGGAAGGAGCCGGGGTGGCGCAGGGCGTAAAGAAAGGCCAGGGCCGTCTCGCCCAGAAACGACACCATGCGCTTTCCCTCAGACAGGGAGTTTAAAAACGAGGCGCCCATGCCCTCCAGCGCCCCCGGGGATTTTGGGGCGGCGGCCCGGCGCGTCTTTTGATTTTCTTCGGCCCGGTCAAAGGAGTCGATCATCTCCGAAAACACGCTGGCCCCGGGGATGTCTCCCCCGGTTTTGGCCAATCCCGCCATCTCCCGGATTCGGGACAGCGCCAGCGCCCCGAAATCATCCATGCGGTCAAGCCCTGAAATATCCAGGTCCAGCGAGCGCGCCCGCGGCTTTTTGGCCAAAGCCTTCACTTCCGGACCCAGGGCCCTGATCGCGGCCCCGGCGTTTTCCACGCCCACGCTTCCTTTGAGGCGAAGAGCAAAGGCGCCCGCCTCCCCCTCTTCAATCTCGTAGGCGCATGACTGAAAACGGCCGGATTGGATCATTCCGGATGGTGTGATGCCAGTGGATTCCATAGTCTCAAAAGCCCGGAGCCGAGTCTCACCGGGTGCAGGAGATGGATTCCAGAAGCCGGGTCTGAACACGGTCGATCATGTCGCAGCCCTCCAGGCAGCCCGGGAAAAAAGCCCGGCGGCCGCACTCCCGGCAGGGGCTTTTCACCAGATAGCCCACCTCGAAATCCAACCTGCGCGAGTATTTCCGGTTGGGTCCGAAATCCACAAACGGCCCGGGATTCATCTTCTGATCGGTGTCTTTTTCCATTTCCTTAAACGCCGGCTTTTTTTTAAAAAACTATTTATATCTAAACGCGCGCTTTCCCACGGCTAATTTCTTTTTTTTTCATACCATGTTTGGCGCGGCCCGTCAATCATGGCGAAAAAAGCGCTTTACAAGGGATGCCGGGGCTGGCACGAACGCCTTTTTTACGCGCCATCACGCGTTTTTGGACAGAAAACGCTGATACTCCCACATCTTGCCGAAAGCCTTCACGGCCCGCTCCGGGGTGGGGAAAAAGACGCCTTTATGCCGGCACCCGTCCACGCTGTAAACGGTCCGGTCCTTTTCCTCCTTGATGATGCTGACCCCGTACACCGGTTTCTGGTGCGTCTTCATCAAATGGGCGATGTGGGCCATGTAGTCTTTTTCAAAATCGGTCATCATCCGATAGGCTGAGGAAAGAAATTCCTCAGAATGATCAGGGTCGGTTTTCCGGACGAATTCAAAAAGGCGGCGGGTGAGGGTTTTGCGCCCCACAATGCCCAGGTTGATCACCGCGTCGCAGCCGTCCCACTTCATCAGCTCCTCCATGACGGCCAGGGGGATGGACGGGTCCCGCTCCCCCACGATATCGATGGGATTGGCCCGGCTCCAGTAAGGGGGAAGAATCCGGTCCAGGCGCCCGATGATCTCTTCAGGAAGATCGGGGATATCAATGCCGTTTTCCACGCAGAGATCGGCGGTCACCACCCCCCATCCCCCTCCCAGGGTCATGATCCCCACCCGGTTGCCTTTGGGCAGGGGCAGGGAGGAAAAAGCCGCCGTGAGATCCAGAAGGTCCATGGAATAATCGGCCTGGATCACCCCGGCCTGGCGGCACGCCGCGTTGAACACCCGGATATCCGAGGCCAGCGCCCCGGTGTGGCTGGCCGCGGCACGATTTCCTTCCGAGGTCCTGCCGCCCTTGAGCAGAATCACCGGCTTTTTTTTCCCCACCCGGCGGGCGCTTTCAAAGAACCGGGCGCCGTTTTTAACGCTTTCCACGTAAAGCATCACCACCCGGGTCATCTCGTCGATCTCAAATCCGTCCAGGTAGTCTTCGATGGTGATCATGGCCTCGTTTCCGGAGCCGGAAAAGGCCCGAATCCCGATGCCCTGGTTTTCGGCGAATCCCAAAAGCTGCACGCCCATGTTGCCGGACTGGGCCACCATGGCGGTGGAGCCGGCCGGCGGCATGACCGGGGAGCCGGCGCAGTACAGATCAATGTGGGGGTTGCAGATGCCCATGGTGTTGGGTCCCAGCATGACCACGCCCTGTCTCCGGGCCTCGGCGACAAAACGCTTTTCCATCTCCCGGCCTTCGGGGCCGATTTCCGAAAACCCCGATGAAATCAAAAGCATGTTTGTGATCCCTTTTTTCTTCAGATCCGGAAGCAGGGCCAGGACCTTGTCGGCCGGTATGGTGACCACGGCCAGGTCCACCTTGGCGGGGATGTCCAGAACCGACGGATAGGCTTTCTGGCCGCAGATCGTCCCCCCCTTTGGATTGACGGGATACACGTCTCCTTTGAATCCGCCGCCCAGGGTGTAGGTCAAAAGGGTGTTTCCCCATTTCCCCAGCTCGGACGAGGCCCCGATAAAGGCGATGGAGCGGGGGTAAAAAAGCGCCCCGATGTGCCGGGGATCCACCGGGGGCGACGGCTCTTCCTCCCCGTCTTTCTCCCTGAAGGTCACAAGGGCGTCCACCGCCACAATGTCGCCTTCGGAGTCGGCGATGAGGGGATTGATGTCGGCCTCAAAAAGATCGGGCCGGGCCCGGCAGAGATCGGAAAGGCCCGACAGGACCCGGGCCATCTGATCCCTGGACACGGCCTTTTCCCCCCGCCACGGCCCCAGGAGATCGGCGGCGCTGATCTCATCCATCATTTCGGAAATATCGTTCTTTGTGAGCGGTGCCACGCGAAGGGAAACGTCTGAAAGGGCCTCGGCGAACACCCCGCCCAGGCCGAACATGATCACATGGCCGAACTGGCTGTCCCTGGAAACGCCGGCCATAAACTCCCTTTTTCCCGACACATGGGGCTGAACCAGAATGTCCAGGTCGGCGCCGCCTTTCTCTTTCACGGACGCCGCGGCCCGGCGGACATCCCCGGCGGAGTTGAGATTCAGCCGGACCAGCCCCGACTCGGTTTTGTGTGAAAAGGCTTTGCCCAGCCCTTTGAGCGTGACGGGAAATCCTGTTTTTTCCGCCGCCAAAACAGCCCCCTTTTCATCCCGGGCCACACGCTCCGGCACAACCGGAACCCCGAACCCGCGCAAAAGGGCCTTGGATTCATGCTCGTCAAGGACGGAGACGCTCCCGTCTCCAGCGGTCATATCATTTTTCATCTCATCTTCTTCCATTCTCTTATCACTTCTTTTAGCCAAACGTCACCCTTTGCCTGTTTAGGGTTCGCTCCAAAATTAGTTATTTTTGAGCGAGCCCTTAGTCCGGGCAGTCGCGCTCTTTCCAGTCCTTAAAAAGATTTTTGAGAATGGCCGGCTTTTCTCCTTCTCCATCCTGGTCCGTTGTCAGGAAATCCGCTATCCGCCCGCAATAGTCAATTTTGCTTATATTCGACGCCCAGTCATGGCAGTCGCCGCAGGATGTTTCATCCCCACGAACCTGAATCGCGGGATCGGTGACAATCTGTTCAAATGTCAACCCTTCCAATGAATACGGCGCGCCGGGAAGACGCAGCTCTTCTGAAGACAAATGCCAGTTTTTCGTTGTGACAGGCGTTTGCCATCCGGGTTTTCGCAGTTGACTTTGGCAAGGCGCGGACATTTCTTCACCGGATTTGCCGCCGCGGAAAAGCGTGATGTTCACCCGACGATTTTTGGCCCGCCCTTGTTTGGTTTCATTGGGGGCCGCCGGCTGATCAATTCCAAAATAGGCATGGCGCACCCGGGACAACGGAATACCGGCGGACACCAGATACTGTTTTGCGGCATTCGCCCGTCGTTTCGACAGGCGCAGATTGTGGGCTCTGGATGCGCTGCTGTCCGCGTGACCGTGAGCCGCCACTTCAATTTCCGGGTCATTCTTTAATAAAACGACGAGCGAGTCAAGAATAGAACGCGCGGCGGGTGTGAACCCCCATCTGTCGCTCTCAAAGTATATCACGAACTTTTTCTGACACCCACGGGCATCGATCACCGCCCGGAAAGGTGTGCGCGGACACCGGTCTTTGGAATCCGGCACGCAGTCGCCATCGGAATCTCTTACCGTATATACGGCCGTTACCGGCGGTGTGACAATCATGGGGCAGACCGTATACGTGGCCGTTACCGGGGGTGTGATCATGATGGGGCGCTTGCAGGGACGCGGATCATATTTCACCCGAGTTTTTTCTTCCATGGCGCATCCGACCCCCCATATGCCCACAACAAATATGACCCCGACAAGGCCATATAGTTTTAAATATTTTTTTATGTTTTCCATGGATTTATTCCTCCCCTGTTTTTAATGAATCGGCCGCGGGTTTTGAAAAGAGCCAGCCGCCGATACGGTAAAACATCTCTTCATCAAATTTCCAGTGAACACCGAGCCGCAACCCGTCATTATATATCCCGTCCGTATCCAGGTCTTCATCACTGAATCCGGTTAAATTATAACCGAGACTCACCCGCCAGTCTTTTGCGACCTTGAAATGGATGCCCCCCCCCCCAGGCTATACCTGACCGATTCTCCAAAATTAAGACTCAAAGCGCCTCCATGCGCATCGAAATCTAAATAAGAGGTGATATCCCAAATCAATCGGCCGCCTGCCAATTGCACCGCGGACCGATAGGCGTCCCCATACAAATCCCACCAGACCCATTTTCCGGCAAGCCGACTTGAAAATATCCAGTCGTCATTGATCTGATAATTTTGATGCGCAAATAGCAGATGCGCGGTCCGGTCGGTTCCATCCCCTTGCCCTTTTTCGATTTTCCATTGATACATACCCAGCAGATGATATCGGTTCTGAAGAAGCGGGCGGCGCGCCGCGCCTACTGTAAGCGTATGACGCGCGCTGTCATCGGCATTGTCAAGCGCTTCATAGGCCAGGTCTTCCTTTATGAGCAATGACCAATCCGGACTCAGGCGGTATGCGGTGTTTCCCAAAAATGCCAGGTAGGCGCTATCCGACGTCGTCCGGGTCTCCGCCCGGATGGATGTTTTGAGGGTTTTGAACCGGGTGTCCACAAAACCCAAAGAAATGGAAAGCGCATGATCGGCATCATTCTTATCGCGGGTGTGCGCATATTCGATTTGCGGCGAAAGACTCAGATTCGGCGCCAGCTCCCAACGCTTTTTGACGCCGGTGACCATCTCGTTTTCGCGACCGTCCATGGCGCCCCGAACGCGGCGCTCCACATAGGTCTCGACCTCGGAAAAATAGGTGGATGACAACCCGAAAGTCGTATCCACCCGGGAGACATCCCGGCTTAACGCGCGGGCGCCGGACAGGCTGTTGCTCAGCTCATGTTTAAGATACATCTTGGTGCGATCATGGACGAAATATTCCCCACCCGCGGACAAAACCCGTCGATCCGTCTCGGTAATATCCTGTTCCCATTCCCCAAAACCCGATCCGACACGATTCCACCATTTAAACTGATGCTCCAACCGAAGCCGACCCGTGTTAAAGGTTTCATCGTCCGCGACGCTTTGTTGAATATTTCGGCGCGCCCCCGCTTCCGCGCGCCAGGCCCCCATGGTTTTTGATAGAGAAAGACCTATCCCGGCGGTTTTTTCATCCGTGTCCAGGGCCGCGCTGGCATCCCCTTCCGCCCTGATTTCGGTTTTTGCGTCCAATGGGTAGGCCACTTCGGCTTTCAGTTCCCGCCGCCCCGGGGAGACCAAACTGTCTTTGGGTTTAAATTTCGATGAGGCCTCATAGCCGGTGAGCTTGATATTGACCCCATTTCCAAATTGACTCTCCCACTTCAGACGAACGGCATCGCCGGACGCCGTCACGTTGCGATCCTGAAATCGGCCTGTTTCCAACACAATCCGATGGTCTTTCCCCCATTCATACCGGGCAAAAGCCGAGGTCAGGCCATACCCGTCTTCCGGATGCCTGTCCTCGGCATATCCGCCGCCCACGGTCCAACGGTCTCCCAGGCGCGCCGACAATCGGGCGCCCCCCACGAAGTAATGGGTGTCCGCTGATTCGACATCATAGGAGATCCGGATATAAATCGGATTTCCATCCGGGTCCGAATGGGCGACCGCGCTGAAAAAATGAAGATTCCCGCTGAATTCATCCAGCAGGTAATCATCAAACCGGTTAAGAGTCCGCCGTTCAATCACCAAATCGCCATTATTTTTGTCTTTGACCAGCATCTCCACGGTTTCACTGTGCGCGACAATGGGCGCGCCGTTCAACCGATAAAACATGGCGGTGCCGTTTCCTCTGAACATCTCCGTTTTTCGGTCATAGTCTGTTGTCGCGCCGAATACGGAGAGTTCCCCATAGTCGTTTTCAAAACGAACATTCGCGCCGGTAAGCGCCCGTTGAAAACGGCCCAGGCTTTGATCGATACCATGATCCGTCGCGAAATCACCCCACATCAAGCTGTTTTTATCTTTTTCGAGCCGGACAAAGAGCTTGCCGCGGGACTGGGCGTCATACCCTTTGGAAGAGGCATCCCCGTAGATCGGATAATAATCGTTGAAATCCAAATCCCGGAGCAAGGTCGTATCATCGTCCTTTTCGGTGTCATAAGCGATGGTGAGCAATGCGTCAAAGTTGGTTTTGCCCTTCAGAAAAAAGGCGGCGCGTTTTTTAGCAAAAATGCGGTCCGTTAACTCATGATCGAACGAATCCGACGGATATGAGCGCCCGGAGAAAGAAAGGCGGGCATTGAAATCAGCTATGCCCGCGGCCACCAGCGGTCGCAAAGGCTGCGCGAACCGGACCTCGATTTCATCAGACAGGGCGCGGTCGAGCGATGCCCGGACCCGCGCCTTTCCGGTCTTATTCGAACTCCTTAAAAAGACATGCCGCTCACCGTTGGATACCCGCGCCTGATACCCGGGTTCAGTCGGCTGTATATCCTGGCCATACCATGTCCCCAAAGTGGTTTCCAGGGTGACAAAATGAACCCCTGTCACCGGGACTCCGTTATTGTCTGTCAAGCGAATGTTTATTTTGAGCAATGACCGGCCGCCGTCGGCATCCAGACGATCCGATTCGGCTTTCAGCGCCAAGGCGCTTAATGAGCCCGGGTAAAAGACCTTTTTTTGAGCCAGAACGCGGGTGTTTCCAAATATGTCGCGTCCATGAACAACCAGCTTGTTTTCGCCGGGAGTCAGCACAATGCCGTACCATGCCACCACCTGGGCGCCCGCGGCCCTGTTTTCGATTCGCGCTCCCATTTTATCGTTGGAAACCGGCTCATTATTGATTGTAAGCCGGGGTTCAATACCTGCGGGCGTCACCACAATGAATCGGCCATACCGGCTGATATCTTCTTTCGGCCAAAGCCATGTCCCTTTTTTCGCCATTTCGTCGGTGATATCGGCCGCGATCTTTTCCGGGTCCGGTATTTTGGAAATCGGGCTCTGTTTGATCAGGTCCGGCCCTGTTTTTTCCGGACCCGGGTCCGCCGATAAAATCGCGCCCTCCTTGTCGGTATCGACGGGACATTGTCCGGTTGAGCGCCGAGGCGCCGATATAGCCGGTAATGGCGCGGCATGCGCCCCGCCGCCGCCATGCATCACGCCGGAGGAGATATCACCGTCCGGGCTCACCGGTGTCGTGCTCCCATTTCCACCATCCCCGGGGGAGATGACCCCGTTAAACGTCAACGCCTGTTCCAGCATCCATTCACCATTGCTGTCGTCATTGCGCTTCCGGATTTCATCCATGACCCGGGCGTGATTCGTTGTGGGGCAAAAAGTGGCAAAATCGGCGCGATGAAACTCACCGGCCACCAGATCGACAAAGCGACTGTCGGCATCATCGGAATGCCGGTTGTCCAGCGACTTTAAAACCGTGTCTTTCGGAAGTGTGAGGGTGTCCACCTTAAGCGTATGATGGCCCGGTTTAAGGCCGTAAATCACATACTGCCCGTGTTCGTCGGTAACGGCCCAGGAGCCGTCCTCCAGAAAAAGACGCACACCGCCGATCGGCCATTCTCCATCATTTTGAATATTGTTGCAGTCGGAATCCAAAAAGATTTTGCCGAACAAAATCGCCTTATCCGAAAACAGGGCCTGCTCCACGGCTTCAATCTTTACCCGCGCGGTGGGCGATGAATAAGCGTTTCCATAAAAGAAAGCGAGGGCTCTGGCGGCGTTGATCCCGTCACCGTCTAAAACGCCGGGTGTCACCCGGACCACATAGGTCAAAACAATCTCCCGGTCCACCGGAAATCGGCCGAGCTTAAACGCCAGCAGCGGCCCTCTTCCGCCATCCGGGTCTTTGTGTTTTTCGCCGTTGACACGACAGGAGCCCGGCTCATACTTCACACCAAAAGGGAGTTCGTCATAAATGACGGTGTCGGTGAGTATCCGGCTGGAATTGTTTTTTATCCGAACCTCGTACCGCGCCACATCCCCGACCTCGACCCTGTCGGTCGACACCTTTTTTTCAATGGCGATCCGCTGCGGGTCTTCAGGGCCGGGATCCAACGGAATATCCGCCGGCGGGAGAACGGCATTCGGCGTATCCATAAAAAAGACGCCGGTTTGACCACCGAATCCGTTTTTGCCGTACGACATGGCCGTGACCGACAACTGGGTGAGCCCGCTCGGCGACGTCTGAGACGGGAAACGATAACCGGACGGTGGATTGACCGTCAGATAATACTGCGCCCCCCAATAGATCGGCAATGTGTACGCGCCGTCGGCGCCCGTGGTTTGGCTGTCTGCCTGCGTGGCCTGGCCGGTGTCCGGATCATACAGCCACAGCAGAACCTGGGCGCCGGAAAGCGGCGCTCGGGTGACAGGGTCAAATACCGTGCCGGACAATGGAGTCGACACCGGATCCAACGGAATATCCGCCACCAAAATGTCCGCCGGGTTGAGCAGCACGAACTCTCCGTTCCCCAGACCGCAAAGGCCGTTTCCGTTTTTACCATAAGATTGCGCGCCCACTCGGCGACTTGTCAAATCGCCCGGACATTTGATGGAAGGAAATGTGTACCCGGCCGGCGCCGTCACATCAATGTAATAGGACGTGTTCGGGTAATTATGGGGATACTGGTAAAAACCGTCCGCCGCGGTTGTCTGGGGCGCCAGCCGGGTGACGCCGTCATCCACAATGGGATCAAAGGCGAGCTGGTCTTCATACGCGCCGTCAAAGTGCTTTACCGACACCGTGGCCCCGGGCACCGGTTTCAGGCTGATGGAATTGAACACCACGCCCAGGGGGTCGACGGTCACCCGGGCTTTAATCGATTTCCGAACCTCCACATCCGGGCGCTCGCAGACCAGTTCCTGCCAAATCTCATCAAAAGACATTTCGAGGGTATCGTCTTCATCAACCACCAGACAATTTTCCTCAATACCCGCGCATCCGGTCTTCTCATCACTCAATTTGATCGGATTTACCACCCGGAAGACCCCGGTATTGGGACCGGTCTCCCTGGCCTGTTTATACAATTCCGTCCCGCTATTGTGCGATTTAATATGGACGCCCACCTCATCCGCCGCATAGGACCGCAGGTTCCTGTTGGTGGATCGAATCTCCACATAAAACCCGTGACGGTTCAGATTGTACACAAGGGGACTTTTTTCCCGATACATGCGGTACGAGGTCACATCATTGGTGTCATAATCCGCGTCGTTTCTGTAATCCGGGGCCTGCCCGGATTGCCATAAGGCGGTGTTGGGCCGACGGAACCGGATTTGCAAGTTTTCGTCACTGACCGACTTGCCCACCTGATTTCGGACTTCATTGCTGAAAATATCTCCGGCGCCGTCGCCGTCCCTGTCCACATAAAACCGGTTGGAAATAACCGTCCCCGGGGTTGTGGTGTCCACCACCCGAAGCAGCAGTGTAAACTCACCCCGCATACCCGGGGGCATCTCCCGGGCCGAAACAAGAAATCCCACTTTTTTAACGGTTTCAACACCGTTGTACTGTTCCAGCCCCCGCCAGGCGTCATCCGGATCCATGGGCCTTTGGAAAACAATTTTACCGTTGGACGGCGTTTGAGCCGTGGGCTGGATCCTCTCAAGGTGGGCGTTCGGGGGAATCTCGCTTTCCATCAACACACCGGTCATGGTTTGGCCATCAACGGTCAGTGTTCTTGCCTTGGGAATATCCGAGCCGGTGTTCTCAAAGGTGAGTTTATATCTGATGAGCGCGTTCGTAGCCAGAGTGGTGACACAGGGCGGGTCCGATACCAGACGGAGTCCCACGACCGACGCGTCCAGGGCGCTGCACGCCTCGGCGCTGGCAGTGTCCAGGGCGCCGTCCCCATCCGTGTCCATAAATGCGGTGTTGGCGATAACGGTCCCCGGCGCGGCGTTTTCCGCGACCCGAACCCGAAAACCGAATGTCACCGTTTTTTTCGGCAAAAGAGCCGAAACCGGTATAAAAAGACCTTTTTCAACAATATCTTTGCCGTCCCCCGTATATGCGGATTGCGGTGTCCAGGTGTTTGCGGCGCCGCCGGACACCTTGACCAGGGGCGCGCATGGAACCGAGGCTGAAACCGTATCGTCTTCCGGCATAAAATGGGCGTTTGCCGGAATGGGATCCGCCACCACCAGCCCCCATTTGGTCTCGGTTCCGATCACCACCGGCGTCGGCGCGGGCTCCGCGTCGCCGGTGTTGGCGACAGTCAGAGTGTAGGAAATGACGGAGCCCGGAAAAATCAGATCATCACATGCCGGGTTAACGGTCTTTTGTATCGAGAGTTTTGCCTTGCCTCTCCCGTCCACCACCGCCTGATCAACCACCGGCCCCTGGGTAAAGGGATCATCAATCTGAACCGACAGCAAGTCCCCATCCGCGCTTTTGATGAAGCAGGAGCCCGGGTTATCCCGGCAGGCGCCCTGGTTTCCGGAATGGGACGCGCCGACGCATACCGGGAACAGACTTCGGAATACGCCGGTATTCGGGCCGGTTTCATAGACACGGACGCGCAATACATCTCCGGTGTCACGCGACGCCAGCGTCACGTCATGGGTCTCGGCCGTTCCAGGCAGAACGTTGAGCCCGCTTCCCCGGGCCTCAATATAGACACCGTCTCTTCGGCAATCATAATCGTCATATTCGTCGCTATAGCGGGTCTGCCTTTTGTAATCGGCATCGTTTTGAAAATCCGGGGGGATAAAAGGCGTCGCGGATTGAAGCGCGTCATTCGGCCGCATAAACATCACCACAGTCCCGGTATGCAATTGATTGGCGACCGTGTTTCCCGAAAAATCGATGAGACCATCCCCACCAATATCCGCGCCCGCGGTGTTTAAAATCGTTTCACCCGGCGTCGCGGCGTCGCTGATTCGGGCGGTAAAGGTAAAAGAGGCGTCCTGTCCCGGCCCCACACGATCCGGGGGCAAAAACAGGCCGACGCTTTCCACGGCGTATATCCCTGAAATCGGCGTCCGCCACTTTCCGTTTTGTTTGACGAGTATCCGGGCATCCGCCGGAGTGAATACCGGCGGCGATGTCATATCCAGCAGGAGATCCGCAGCCAGATCATCTTCGATCAGAACGCCTTGTTCCGGAACGCTGTCGATCAGCGCCTCCCGAACCGGAACCGCAAGGTCTCCGGTATTGGTCGCGGTCACCGTGTATCGGATCGCCTCTCCCGGGAAAAGCGACTGTTCCTTTGTGGGCGCGGCGCTTTTTAAAATCTCCAAAAAGGGAGCGGACACCCTGGCCGTATCGCTCACAAACGCGCCATTCACCCAAACACGGGCGGTGAGAGTGTCATTGACCGCGCCTTTGAGCGCGCAATCATCCCCTTGCGTCAAGCAGGTCCCGCCTCCCGCGGCCGTGTCATTGTTTAAACAGACCTTTTCAACACTTCTGAACAAACCGGTGTCCGGACCGGTTTCCTGCGCCCAAATATAGAGGGTGTCAAGGGTGGCGGCGGATTGTAAAATAATCTGGTGGCGATCCTCAATCCATGTGCGTTTATTCAAGGCCGGCGCCGTCACCGAAATATAGACGCCGTCCCTGTCACAATCATAGCCGGCGCCTGAAAACTGATCCAAACGGTATATATCGGTGGCGTTTCCTTCATGATCCCTAAAAGCGATTTCAGGCGATATCGGTTCAGACAGGGTTCGCTGGTTTGTATGCTCTTGAATGGAAGTGTCGTCTGAAACGGAACTCACGGTCAATTTTAAATCGCCGATTCCCCGGGGCGGCGACCCTTCAGGCGCTTCCCCGATGACCAAAAGAGAAATCGATTCTCCCGAAGCCAGTTCCGGTGTGAGCGCGATCTGCCCGTCTTCGGGATCGATGCGGCCGTTTCCGTTTTTATCATGGTAAATCACGACATTTTGATAATCAAAATTGTCCGTATAGGGATTTTGGGTTAAAAGGCGATATCGATCCGCGATATTGCCCGTGTTGGTTAATGTGTACGCAAGGTGCGCCTTCTGCCCCGCGAAAACCCGGGTATTCTGATCCACAGGGGCCAGCGTAAAGTCATATTGTTTAGCGACGATCATCAAGGATGTATTGGACAGGATGTTACGGGCGCCGATGGGAGATGCGGAGCGAAATGCGCCTGTGGCCTGATTGACGATGAGTTCGCCGGGCGGCGCCGACGCCCATGCCAATCCGCCCAGATGCCACATGAGCATCATAAAAACGGCGATAACTCGAAATTTCATCCTGGTAATCATCATTTTATGTCCGGCTTGCTCATTCTATTTCCGTGTTTCATTAATTTTGACAAACTCGTAAAAAATCACGGGACAGCGTCGTAAAAAATTCCATATTATAAAATTTAAGCCACAAGGCGTAGTGGTTATTTTTAATTGAGGCAACACATGTAGTATGCCTCAATTAAAAATAAGCGCTACAACACAGTAGATCGGATTTTTTGCGATGCTGTCATTTTTTTTTACTGTGGGCGCCGGTCTTCCCCGGACAACAGGGAAGACCGGCGGATAAAACGCCCCTTCGGGCGGTTATGGGTGAATGGCTATTCAACCCGGGTTCTGAATCTCATGGACGCGGCGCTGCCGGGCGTCAAAACACCGCCCTTACTCTGAAGCGCGCCGGCCCCGACGTAGAAGGTGATGGTGTTTCCCACCTTTTTGGCAAAATATCCGTTGGCATGGGTTTCATTGTCATCCGCATCGGTGTTGGCGTTCAATGTGACCGCCGGCGCCGCCGCGGTTGTGGCGTCTCCGACGCCTGACACAATGGAATTGATCACATAGGCGCTATAGGCCGGAATACTGTCGTTGATTTCCACCTCACTGGCCGGAGCGGTCCCTTCATTGGTGATCACCAGCTGCCACACCACGCACTGACCCGGTTGGGCTTTGCTTGAGGCCGTCTCCAGAAAAGCCTCATCCGCAACGCCGTCACACCCCGCGTCGATGGCGACGGTTTTGACCAGCCTGAGCTGTCCTCTCTGGACCGTGGTCAAGTCGGTATTGTTGACCGTGCTGGCGCCCCCGTTGTATGTGGCCGTGACGGTCAGTGTGTCCGTGGTCCCATCCGGCGAACTGGAAGGCGCAAATACCTGGGCCGTAAAATTGAGCTTTTCACCCGGTCCCAACACGATGTAATCGCCTGCCGGATAATTTGGATCCGCGCCATAGGGCTGCGACGCATAGGTGTTATCACCCCGATAATAAAAAACCGGATCCCCGGCGACCAACGCGCTGAAAGGCTTGTCCGGCTTGCCGTCTCCGGTGGTGTCGACCAGGATACTGTTTCCCCAACCGCTCCCCGCAAGGGAATTGGCTCCGGAAATGGACAGCAATTCCTCCGTGTTCCCTTCATTTCTCAGGGTATGGTTATACGTGATTGATCCGCCGGGCTCGATCTGACCGGTCTGGTTGGTGATCAACGTCACATCTTCCTTATCATTGACATCCAGGGCATCCAGCTTGATATCGAACGCGCTGGTGTTGTTCGATTTGACCTGGATGAAAATCGGATAATCTCCGTCGCCGTCACTGTTCCCGTCCAGGGTTTCATCGGCGCCGTCACCGTCATAATCGCTTGTAAAATCGGCCAGCGCCTGGGTCGGATCGGCCGGCACCACAATATGCACATGGAAAATATAGGTGCCGCCGGGCGGCAGCGCCGGGGTGGTGGTGATCACGTTATCGTCCTTATCGTGAAAAATCACGGTCCAGCCGGCGGGCAGGGAGCCCAGGGTGGCGCCGTCATAAGAAGAGCCCACCGACAACTGGAAGGAATCCGACACTCCGGCATCGTTTTGCACACACAGATAAAACGGAATATTCGCCCCGATATTACCTGACAGGGTGTCCACCGGGCCCGGGCTCGTGACCGGATCATAGGGGTGTTTATTCGCGTTTGGGTCACCATCCGATTCACAAACGGTCTTGCCCGAGCTGTTCGATAAATCGACCGCCGGCTGGGTAATGGCCGCCAACGCTTCGACCGCGGTGTCGTCAATAGTCGAATTTCCGGCGGAAGTCGCGGTGAGCGTGCCCTCATACGGCCCCGCGCCAAACACGCCCGCCGGGAGCTTGGCTTTGACCATGATATTCACGGAAGCGCCGGCCGCTAAAGGTCCGGTATCCACGGCGCCGTTGGTGTTGGTGTCGATCAGCGCCGTATCCCCGGTGGCGTTCCAAAAGGTAAAGACCGTTCCAACCGGAAAGGTGTTCCCGGCCTCCCCGGCATTGGGCACCTTTATTTCAAAGATATCGTCGCCGTTGCCGGTGTTGGTGATCACGTTGGAAAAAAGCACCGTATCCCCGGCCGCGGCAGTATCGACAAACTGCTTGTCATTTGAGGTGTTGTCGTCGTCACCGCCGTCATTAACGCCGTTTGCGCCGTTTGCGCCGGTATCTGTCGCTGTGACGCCGTATGTCTGGGGAATCGTGTCTATGGTCTTGTTGGAAAGAAGGGTCTCACCCGGGTCGGTTGTATTCCCGTCATCATCATTGTCCGACAAAATGGTCACTTCATTTTCAATATGAACGCCCGCGGCCAGTGTGTCGAACAGCGGCGCCGTATATTGAAAGGAAATGGTGGTGTTGGGAGGCAGCACGTCGTCATGCCCCCTGACACCGAAATCACCGGCGGTTCCGTCGCCGTTGGCGTCATTCGTGGCCAGAGGAGAAAATCCTTCCACCGTATTGCTGTTCTGAGAGCCTTCATCCGGGTCGGACGGGGTGTCCATAAAATTGCCGTTGCTTGAAACCCCGGTGATATGAGCCACATCGGTCACGGAAAACTTGGTCAGATCCAAAACATCCTGATAGTCCACATTGTATGCCGTGCCCTGGCCGGTGTTCGTGACCGTGATGACATAGGTGATGGTGTCATCACTGATATCGTTAAATGTATTTTGATGATTGTATGTGGAGGATTTGGTGACATTCAGAATCGGACCGTCGGTCACCGTGACCTTGTTCTGGTTGGTCCCTTCCAGTCCGTCCACGCCGTTTCCGGCGGTCAGATCATCCACGGCGCCATTGGGCGTTGTGGCCGTAAGCGTCGAGTCAAAGGTATTCCCGGCCACCGCGCCGCCGGGAATGGTCCCGCCGACCACCAGGCTCACCTGCTGATCCGGGTCAAGGGTAATGGTTCCCGGACTTCCAGCTGACGCGACCAATGTTTCACCGGGATCCGGAATCCCATTGTTGTTTTCATCCAGGTAAACTTCGAGCAGGGCGAAATCGCCGGTGTCCCCGGCAACCTGGTCTACGGTGATGGTATACGTGTCCTGCCCATTGCCGGTGTTGTTCAGGGTATGGGGGAAATATACCGTCTGTCCCGCCGCGCCCGTCTTGTTTTGGCGGTCCTCGTCCAAAGAAGCGTTATAAATCTGTTCCACTTCGATGTTTCCCAGGTTCGACTGCGCCGTATGTGAATTATTATTGGCGTCTTTGTACGTGGCCGTGGCCTGGTTCTGAATGAGGGTGCCGACTTCGGTGCCGACCGCCCATATGTTTGGGGCAAATGCCAGAAGGCTCCCCAAAAAAATGAGCGCCGGAAACGCCCAAACGGTTCGTTTCAGTGTGAATTTCTGTCGCTGTTTCATAAAACCTCCTTATTTAATAAAAATTTGATATCGAAATTCCTGAATTTCGCCCGGCTCCACATTTTTTTGCGATATCCAGCGGATATGCGTATATTGATCCGGTGAAACAATGATTTTTTTCTGTGTGCCATCCGGCATTTTTTTAATGCGGACGATCGGCTCTTTCTCCCATGTGGCGCCCCTGTCAATGGAAACCCGCAGCTCATAAGGGACATTGCCGGCGGCGCTCCCCCCCACATACCGCGTGTTGGCCGGCACCGGCCCGTTGACGACCAGGCTCGACAGACTCTCATCTCCCGTATTGTGATAAACGATCCGGTATTCGATTTTATCTCCGGGCGCGGCTGTTTTGGTTTTGATATAAACGGTTTTTCCTTTGGCGTCTTTTTCAATCCGATATGGGATCATATCGCTTTTAAGGATCCCGTCCGTTTGAGAAAATCCGCTTGCGGGCATCAGAAATAAAAGCATCGGCAAAACAATAAAAATTTTTCTCATATTCTTCTCCTTTCACTATAAATTTATTGCCGCTCCATTGATTTTAATGATATTTTTTATTTAATTTTCACGCCGAAACGAATTTCGGCTTTTTCACCGGCTTTGAGGCAAAAAGACTCATGGGTTCCGTCATTGTTCTGATCCAAAGTATTTCCCACGGCACAGAAAAAATCGGGCGCATTCACCGCGCAGGCGCCGCCGCCCCCGGGAGGTGGCTCATGATAAATGAACGGCGCCCCGAAAAGTGTCGTAAACGCGGGGGCGGTGTCATAAACCCGAATAGCGCAGATGGTTTGCGCGCCGTTGTTTTCAAGATAAATCCGCCAAATCACACATTGGCCGGGCCGCGCGCGCAGTGTGCCTGTGGCGAATGAAGTGTCCGGCGCGCCGTCACAGGCCAAATCCAACGCCCCGGTCTTATGGATGCCCAAAGCGGCGGCGGAAATGGTTGTCACATCAATATCCCGAAGCGTCACAGCGCCGTCCGTGGTTTCGGCCTTAAGCGTCAGAACATCCTGAACCGCCTCCGGAACTGAAAAAGGCGCAAACACACGCGCCCGTATGACGGCGCGCTCATTGGGCGCCAAACGCAGCGCCGTGCCCGAGGCGCCGTCACTGACCAGCGACGTGGTCTTCCATGCGCTTGTCGTCTTATCATAAATCATCACACTGGTCCCCGGGGAAAGCGAAAGTATGTTTTGAAACCCCGAGGGTTCGGTCCCCGAAACAGTCGTCGGCAGCAGCAGCGTATGATTCAGATGGCTTTGGCTTTCAACGGAAACAATCACATCCTGGCTGCTGTTCCCGGAATTCCGCAATATATGATCATATTCAATCGACGTTCCCGGCGTGACAACGCCCAAATGATCCGGGGAAAGGGCCAGGCGGTTTAAAACCGCTACCGTGACGGCATCCTGTTTAATGTCGGACACCGCGCTCTTTTCCGATTCGACTTTAAAATAGACGGCGGTTGTCCCGGGAGGCGTGTCTTTCGGAATCGAAATCTCGGCAAAAAAAGAAAACGTCTCGCCTTTATTCAACCCCGGCGTATGGGCGATAACGCGGTTTTGGCTGTCCTTGAAAACCGCCTGCCATCCCGCGGGCAATTTGACCGAAGCCGCGGCATCCGCCCAGACGCTCAGTTCATAACCGTCACGCCCGGTCCCTTCATTGGCGACAAACAGCGGAAAAATAACCGTCTCGCCGCCTGCGGCGGTCACGGTGGAAGCCGCGCTGGTCGGTGGGTCCGCATTCGCGGCGCCACTGTCGTTGAATCCGGCGGCGCCCACGCTGTTGGCGATATCCACGACAAAGCCGACGATATCGCCAAGGCTTTCAGTCGTGGTGTCCAACACATCCCAATCAGCCGCGGATGTGGCGGTAATGACGCTTGTAAACGCTCCTGAACCGGTCGCCTTGGAAGGAAGAAGCGCCTTGACCATAATGGCGCTTGATGAGCCGGAATCCAGCGGGCCGGTATCCACAATGCCGTCACCGTTGGTGTCCAGCAGCGGCGCCGTTCCGGCGCTGTTAAAAAAAGAAAAAAGGGTCCCACTCGGAAAATTACCGGCGGCGAACGTGAGGTTGAACGTGTCCTGTTGATTCCCGGTATTGGTGACGATATGGGAAAACAGAACCGTTTCGCCCTGGAAAGCGCCGTCCACCCGTTGGATATCGTTGGCCGTCGCGTCATCGTCGCCCCCGTCATTGACGCCCGGGGACGCGCTTGTCCCGGTATCGGTGATGGTCACGCCCCGGATAAAGGGGGTTTTGTCTATGGTTTTGTTCGACTCGACCAGCGGCTCAAGGCCGGGCGCGCCATCCAGGTTCCCCTGGGCGGTGGCGATATTGATGATCTCCGTATCCCCGGACAGGGTGTCGTCGATCTCCGCCGTATAAGAAAATGAAGCCGCGTCCCCTGAAGCCAAAGTCAAAATCCCGCCGGATACGGTCCCGGGGGCGCCGCCGTCATGGCCGGGAAGGGTGTCCCACGCGCCGGATGTGGCGCCGGAACCGGCCTTATAAAGGGTATGGGCGGGCAAGTCGTCGGAAACAGTGATATCGGTCGCGGATTGATTGCCGCTATTTTGGACCGTAATGGTATAGCGAAGCGTGTCGTCGTTGAAGCCGGCGCCGTTCAGTTGATATTCCGAAGACTTGGTCACCATCAGAATCGCATTGTCGGTGATGGTCACGGTATCGTGGTTGGTGTCATCCGTATTATCAAACCCTTTGCCGGGGGTCAGATCCTCGACTTTGCCGGACAGACAGGCTCCGGTTCCTTCCCGGGCTTGCACGGCCAGCGCCGCCCGATACACTTGTCCTGAAGTCGCGTTTTCAGGCGTTTGGCCGATCACCAGCAGATGGGCCGACTCGTCGGGCGACAGGGCCAAAGACGTGTAATCGTCGCTGTCAGGCGTATCCAGGATCAGCTCGCCATTGTCATGCTGACCATTGTGGTTCAAATCCCACACCACCGACAACAGTGAAAAAGCGCCGTCATCCCCGGCCGCGTCGGTCACGCCCACACAATAGTGATCCACATCGTTTCCGGTATTTTTCAACGTATGAAAAAAAACAACGGTTTTGCCCGAAGCCCCAAAGCGGGACCGGTCGGATTCGAGTGTCGCGGAAAAAACCTGGCGGATAACCAGGGTGACGATATTGGTCGTGGTCTGTTGAGACACACCGTTTTGATCCGTATATGTGAGGGTCCCCTGGTTGACGATCTCCGTGCCCGCCGGAATATCGGCGTAAACCGCAACCGCCGGAAGGAACAAAAACAGCGCCGGTGTCCATTTTAAAAACCGGTCGCGCAGGCATAGCCGGATCCATATGAATAGAGAGCCGGGTCTGCGCGACCGGGTGGGGTTATGGCGCGGATCGAACTTCATAGGTCACGCTCCCTTCTTCTCCCGCGGCCAGCCCGCCGCTATAGGTCCACACGATTTGTCCGGCGCCGCCGTCCGCCGGTTGTTCCGTAATCCCGGCCTTCGTCAGTCCGAACGGTGTGGTTCCATAGTCGGCGCTGCCGCCCACATAAACCGTGAAAGCCGGGGTCTGATCATGCACCTTGATGTTCGTCACCGTGCCGGAGCCCACATTCACGAATCGAATTCGATAGACCACACAATGACCGGCGTCAAGCTCTTTAAAAACGGAAAAGGCGCGATCATCCACGCTTTCATCCGCCAGACTCTGATCGCAGTCCCGGTCAACAGCGGCTTTCTTATACGCTGCGATGACGCCGGCATCCGGAGCGGCGACGCGCGTGACATCGGAAACCGTATCGGTTTGTGTGACCCCGCCCGCGGTGACGCTCGCCTCGACCCGGGTGACATCAAGCCAACCGTCAGAGGCATTGGTCGGGACCACCCCTTTAAGGAAAAACCGAAGTCTGCCGGTATTGACCGAAGCGCCGTTGACCCATGGGGCGTCACTGGAATCCAGCTCTCCGTTATCATTGCTGTCCTGGTAGATCGCCCATTCCATCCCCTGGGAGCTGGGCGCGCTGATATCCAGCTCGCCGGTCAAGCCACCCAATTTCAAATCAATTTCATGGGGATACACCAGGGAAGCGCCGGCCTGAACGGTTTTTTCATGGTTCGGCGTCAGAAGCGTTCCCAGGGTGTGCAGATCCCGCCGGGAAACCGGGGTGGCGCCGTATTGTCTGCGGTGATCCATGTCCGAAGACGGTTTGGAAAAATAGGCGTCCGCCAACGCCTGATTTTCCAGCGTCAGACCGTCGGCGACCCCCGTGTTGACAAAGGCCTGGAAATCGATGACCAGGTCCTGCCCCGGCAAAAGAGACTGCGTGTCCGTCAATATCCAGATCAGCGTCCCGGAGTCGGCGTCATACAAGGGTGGAGCCAGGGTGGCCGGCGCGCCGTTTAACAGAACCGATTGCGTCGCGGGCGTGGCGCTTCTCATTTCCGGGGGCAGCTCATCCCGGATGTGAATGTTGTATGCCGGTCCCTGGCCGGTGTTGGTCGCGGTAATACGAAAATTGACGGCGTCTCCGCCACCCACCACCTCCGATTGTCCGGTCTGCAAAGTCTTTGACACCGATAACCGGGGCTGCGCCAGAGTGACTTGACCGGCGCTGGTCAAAGCCGACGCGTCGGAGCCGTCCCACAACTTGTAGTCCACACGGGCGGTATTGATTAACTCGCGCTGTAATGGCTCATGGGACACCGCGGTGACGTCTGTCACCTGGGCCTCGTAAACAATGACAATCATATCTGTTCCGGTATTGTTCCCGGGGTTTTCGATCCGGCCGAAATCCCAGGTCAAATTCCCGGTGGAGCCGGGCGCCGGGGTGTCGGCGTCGGTCAGGGGGGTATATGAAACCGGGGCGGCCGGCGCATAAGGCGCGGTGGTGTCTCCGGCGATCGACACGGTCCTTAAAAATGTCAAATCCGACGGCAATGTGTCGGTCACCACCACATTTTCGGTCACAGCCTCCTGCAGGGTGAAGCGAATCTCATAGGTGATTTTATCCCCCACCCGCACCCACGCGTCACTGGTGTTAAATCCGTCAAAGGTCTTCACCTTTTCCATGGCATGGCTGTTCAAAACAGCGATGGGCGCCGATGCGCCGGCCGCGTAGTCATTCACCCCGCCGTCGCCGTTCCGTTCCCGGGCATCCGCCCCGTCAAGGGACGTCCAATCGACATCAACCCTGTTGTCAATGGACAAGGCCGGGGTGACACTGTCTTTCACCCGCGCCTGATAGATCAAAACAAACGCCCCGCCCGGCGGAATATCCACAGTCTCGTCTCCATTTCCCCGTCCCCAGACCAGGGGGCCGTCAGGCGCGCCGGCCGGAACCGGATTAAATCCCGGGATATCGGAGCCGTTCAGTTTGGCGCTCGTGGTTGACAGATACGTGAGATGGGCGGGCAGCGTATCCTGAATATGAACATCATGACCTGTGGCGGCATGGGCGCCCCCGTTTTCGATGGTGATGCGGTATTCCAGGATATCACCGGCATCCGGGCGGCTCAACCCTGAAAAATCAGGGTCATTTCGGGTGATATTGCGCCCGGCTTTGTCCAGCGTCATTTGCGGTTCCAGCACGGACACCGTGATATCGTCAAACAGGGTGTCGACATCGTCATGGCGGGTTTTAGCGTCTGCGTTGGTTAGACTCACGCCGGCTTGATTGGCGGCAAGGTTTTCAATCCGCGCTGTGAATTCAGCGGTGATGGCCTGATCCGTGGATGCCCCGGAAAGCGCCTGACTCCCCATATCCCAGGTCACCGTTCGATTGTCCCCGCTGATAGCGGGCGTTATGGTTCCGCCGGGTGAAAAACCCGCGGGAAGAATGATGGGGTCCGCCTGGATCAGCATGACGCCGGCCGGGAGGGTGTCGGTGATGGTCCAGTTGTTCATGGTGGACGGGCTCACCACAAACCGCAGCCGGTAACGGATCTCCTCGCCGATCACCACATTCTGGATCCCCGCGTACGGCGCGGCTCCCCCCAGCGGCGTATGAGAGGTCGCCGTGATCGCTTTGGATGTGGCGGTCAGCAGAATCGAATCAATATTCACCGTGGCCCCGTCGGAGGCGGTGTAGACCCGGGCGCCGGAGCCGGAGCCGGGCGCCCCCTGGGGCGCGTTTTGTCCCCCGGATACTCCCGAAAGGGTGTCCGCCGTCACCTGGGCGGTATTGACGATGACCTCCTGATGCAAAACCGTGCCATCGGCCGTCGCGCGATACAGCAGGGTCGCCGACGCGCCGGGGTCGAGTCTGGCCAGGGCCGAATTATGGCTGTCATCAAAACGAAGACTCTGCCCGGAGCCGCCGCCGTTATCGTTCCCTTCCCCCCCGCCGCCTTCATCGACGGCGCCGTCCTGATCGTTGTCGATGCCGTCTGAGGCAAACGTCTGAAGATTCATCTTGGCCGGAAGGGTTTCGGTGAGCGCCAGGTTGTAGGCCGCCGCCCGCCCGGCGCCGTTGGACACCACCAGACGGTATTCGAACATATCCCCCGCGTCCCCTTCGGCGGTTTCGGCAAACGACCCGGCCTGGGTCACATTCCGCACCTGTTTGTCAATGGAGATATCGGGCGTCGATACGGTGATCGTCCGCTCACGCCCGGAAAGAGCCGGGAAACCGTTGGTTCCGCTGTTAAAAGACACGCCTTGAAATGAAAAAGAACCGTCAACGCTGTCGGTCAGCGCTGTTCCGTGGTCCACCGGCGCGGCGTCACTGTTCACCGGCTCATTCAGAGTCCGGACGACCACATCCGCCCGGAATGTCTGATGCCCTGCGATGTTGTTGAAATCGGGAGCCTCCCATGTCAGGACGCCGGAGGCGACCGGCGCGGGAGAGGCGCCATCCAGCGCGCCGGCAATAAAACCGCCCCCTGTCGCCAGGGTGTGGCTGACATACCCCTGGCCGGGGGGCAGGGTGTCTGTCACCACCGCGCCGCTGATGGTGTCGTCACCGCCGCCGAACCATTTGGCCTCCACCCGAAACACACAATCCTCCCCGACCCAGACCGTGGGATCGGCGCTGTCCGCCTCGGAGCAGGACTGAAGATTTTTGGTCAGAGAATAGCCGATCACCCGGACGCGATGTGTGTCAAGGCTGTAGTTGTCGCCGGTGTCCGCATCAGCGCCGTTGACGATATTGCCGTCCACCCGCGCGTGAAACGTCAGGGGATTTTGATCATTGTCCACGGTCAGATTGAAGGGGATGGTCTGATCGGCGCCGGGATCGATATCGGGCAGGGCGCAGGCGACTGTTCCGGGTATGGCGCCGGAGCAGCCGACGGGAAGCGCGCCGGACCATCCGTCGCCGATGGTGACGGTGAGCAGAGCGTTTTGGGCTGTGGATTCCCCCCGGTTTTCAACTTGAGCCTGGAAAGACTCATTTTCACCCACATCCACAATGCGCGCCGACGGATCCAGAATCACGATGTCCAGATCGGGTGTCTGGGGCTGCGCCGGGATCGATTGGGTCTCAGGCGTCTGGGGGGCGCCGCAGGTGTCTTCAAACGCCACCGAAACCGCGTTGACGCCATTTGCCGGGACCGCCGGATCCAGACCGTCGGCCACGGTTTCCTGGGTATCGTCCGGGTTTTCCATGGTGTCAAAATGAGCGCCCTGGACCACATGAAGCGCCACGGTCGCGGTGTGGCCGTGGCGGAGCAGATGGGTTTGGGGCCCGGACCCGGTCGAGCTGGTCAGGGTGAGCGTCGGAACCGCGGACGCGCCCCCCACGGTGACGGTGTCGACAGCGCCGGCCCCGGTGTCGGTGTTCGTCACAGTCGCCGGGATCGATGGATCGATGACAAATCCTGTGGGCAGGGTGTCGGTGACCGTCAGGTTTCGGGCCGCGCCGCCGTTGTTTTTAATCCGGATTTCCATCCGCCCGCGGGTTGTCAACGCCCCGGCGCCCGCGCTCCCGGTCACCGATAACGCCGGGGTGTCCAAATCGGGCGTCACCACCAGCTGATGCGAGGCTTCCTTCGGGGCTCCCACCACGCATTCCCCCGGCGCATTGCATCCGTAAGAGACCGTTCCGGTTCCGGTTCCGGCCCCGCATTGATCCACCGTGACCCGAAAAACAGTCGTAAAGGAGCTGTTCGGATTCAACCTGCCGTCATCAGAGCCGTCCGCCTTGCCCACGTTGGAAGGATTCCAGACCAAAGGGTCCGCGGCGCTTCCCGTCCCTGAATCGGCGGGATTCTGGATAAAGGTCAACGTGGACAAATCCAGGACATTATCCGGAAGGATATCGCTCAACCGGATGTTCTCGGCGGCAATCTGGCCGTCGCTGTTTAAGGTGGCCCGGTATTCAATCACATCCCCATTGGCCCCATACACGCCCTGTGTGGTCAGCGCCCCGCCGGTATTGATGTTTCTGGCCTCCTTGACCACCTCCACATTCATTTCAGACAGGGTGATCGGCGCGGCAATCATCGATGTCGATTCCCCTAAATCACACGCGGTTTGCCATTCAGCCTGGGCGCCGAAAAGCAAGTCGCTGTTGACCGAATCACAATTTGCCTTGACACGATATTTGATTCGGACCTTGGCCCCGGGGGGCATGTCGTCAAAGAGCGCGATTTGCCCCTCATTCCAGATATAGGGATTGCCGGATGCGCCGTCTCCCGACACCGGATCCCCCAGGGGGTTGTCCGTGGACTCAAAGGCGCCGTCCGCGTCAGCGTCGAGATCGTAAAGCGAGGAGCCGGTGACATAGCTCACCCCGGTATCCGGAAGCGATTGTTTGGCTTTGACCTTGTACACACGGCTCAATCCGGTGTTTTTAACGGTGAGAAGAACCTCTTGTTCCGCGCATAACGCCAGGTTGCCGCCAAAGGCATTGCTGGCTGTGACATGGGGGGGCGCCATCACAGCGACCGCGTTAAACGGCGTTGACCCCTCACAATACGCGGTTTGATTCCACTGGTCGGTCAATGGGTTGGAGCCCGCCACATCGCAGCTTGAATAACCGGCGATCACCACCCCCAATTGATCGCAGGAGATAAATGACGTGTTCACATTCACTGACACCGTCTCGGCCGGAGCCAGATCATCATAAAACCCATCGTTGTCAAGATCGTCCAGTCCCCCGGGTCCATCCGGGTCCGCGGCCAGTTGAAAGCGCCACGTATACACCTGGCCGGTCTTGTCGGCCCAGGGAATGTCGGCGCTGTCAAAGACAATATCCGCGCCCACCGTGGTGACCATGGCCACATTGTATGCGGCGCCGTCCCCGCCGTTGGTGATATTCAATGCCCATGGCTCCGGTTCTTTGGTGACGTACAATGGATCCGGTGATTGAAACGGGAACAGCGCGGGCCTGATAATGAAGCGGGAGTCCGGGTTGTATTCGTCGCCGGCGCTTTTCGTCCGCGGGGCGTTGTTGTCGGCGCAAAAAGTGTTGTAATCCATTTTAACGGAAAAAGCGTCATCCTCCGTGTCCGCATCCCGCTCATCACAGGTAAATCGCAGCTGAACGGTGATATCGGAGACGGTTTTAAAATCTCCGGAGCCTTTGGCGCTGAAATCCCATATCAATTGATTCCCGGAGACCGCGGGCTCAAACGCGCCGAATGATGTGTCGGCGGTATCGACAAAAGCGCCGCTGAAGGCGGTGGTCCCCGAGATGTATCCGAAATTCGGTTTTCCGTCATTGTCCGGATCCATATTGAGGATGATTTTAGGGTCATAGGCGAAAAAACCATCGTTTTTGGAAACAGAAAGGGTGTGGGAATGAATACTGCAATGCTCAATCAGCGGGGGCCCGCTGACACTGATCCCCATGCTCTGCTCTCCGATGGAGACGGCGGCCCCTTGCTGAAAGCTTTCCTGATCCGCGCATCCGGAGGGGGATGAGGGCGCCGTGATTTGAGAGAATTGAATGGACGACCCCACGCTGGCGTTGACTGTGCCGGTTGTAAAGACAATGACCAGGGCATGACCCTCGGAGGGCGCCGGGGCCTGGCCTTCCAATCCACTCAGATCGACGACGAAATCACCGGGTGAGTTATTGGTAGTCGATATATGCGCGGTATAATCGACGCCGTTATAGGTGACGCTGTCAACTGATCTTAAAAATTGCGCAAGGGTCAGGCTCTCCTTAAAAGAAAATCCGGTCCAGTGATTGGACGCGTCGGTGGATAAATCGTAAGTGACGGTATAACGGATATCACGGCACGCCTCTCCCTGTCCCCCGCTTTGCGTCGACAAATAGGCCACGCTTTTTGACGCGCCATCCATGGATGACGCGCCCGCGTCCGGGTCGTCCTGGTTGATGTAATGGGTCATTGTGGACAAACCGCCGGACGAACCGCCGATGGTATAATCGCATCCGCGGCAATCGGTGACCGTGATTTCGGGAACCGTCAAAATGTTGCTGACGATCTTTCCGGCATCGCATGGATCGGTGGTGGCATTGAGGAGAACGGTCCTGGAAAAGGTGGGATTGGCCTGCGAAAAGGTGTGAGTCCAAGTGATCTGATTCCCGGAAACCGCGCCCCCGGCCGCGTCGGCCACCGTATAATTTGTGGGGATGGTGTCGATAATGGAAACGGGACCGGAATTAAACGAGGGATTTTCAGAAAATCCGGAAACCGTCGCCGTCAGGGTAAAGGGAATATCGGTTTCGCCCACCTCCACACTGGGCGGACCGCTTTTTTCAACCGACATGGCCATCCGATTCCGGGGTCCTAAGGAGATGGCGCCCAGGGACGTGGGGGGGAAAAAGACTTCATCGCAGACATTCCTATATTCCGGGGTCAACAGCAGACTCGCGGATGAAGTCCCTGTGTCGCATGGGGAGCCCGCGCCGTTCCAGGTCGCGTCAAATGTGAGGGTCATCGCCTGTCCCCCGTCAATATCCCCCATGTTGGAAAAAAAACCGGTGGCAGGGTCATAGGTGACGCCGGCCGGCTTAATATCGGTGATCGTATACCCGTCCGGCATCTTATCGACCTTGAACTGAAAATTTTTGGCCTGCCCGGCGCCCGCGGCATTGGCGATCTCGATTCGGACATCATCCGAGTCGCCGCAGTAGTCGATATTTTGAAGCAAACCGCCAGGATCGAATGTATAGGAAATAGACGGATCCACAATACCCACCGCAATGCTTCCGGAAGAGGTTTTGCCTTGTGAAGCCGTGTCGAAACAGATTTCAGCCCCATGACACCCGTATTGAACATCAGCGGCATTGGTCAAATCTGCGCAGGAAATGATTTGGGCCTGAACATTTTCAATGATCGCCGATTCACCGGGAGGCAGATCATTAAACTTGCCGTCACCGTCTAAATCGCTCAAACCCGAGGGTCCGTCCGGATCCGCCGTTAACTGGGACAGGTCCCAGGAAATGGCGCCGCCGGTCACATCCGCCGGTGTCAGCGCCGTGGCATTGATCCGGGCTGAGCCCGGGACATAGTCCAGGCCGGCGCCGAGTGTGTCGGATACGGCAATATGATAAATGTTCCCGATACCTGTGTTTTTGATCTCCAGGGTCCAGGAGGCGATATCATCATCGGGTGTTTTTTCCAGGGTCATGACCTGGGTGGCGGGTGTGGTGGAAATCGTGACGGCCCCCGGCAGGAGTATGATAACCCCGTTTCCAATTTCCTGGGTGATCGGCGCGCCCCTGGGGCGTTGGCCGTCCAACATGACCACCGGCAAACTGGATGAAGCCGCGCAGGTATATGTGACATTAAAACCAACGGTTAATTGCTGGCCCGGCGCCAGTTCCACATCGGCGCCGAACAAGGCGTCAATGTCCCATGTCAACACATTCCCGGAAATAGCGGGATCCGCGTCAGCGCCGGTTTGAGCGCCATTGGCCGGTGTCGTGATTTGTGTGGAGTCATCCGAAAAAAGGAATTGGGGGGTTTTCAAATCAGCCTGAATGACCATTTCCGTCAGGTTTTGACTCGATGCCGCAGGATTCGTGACCGTGACCGTATAGACATCCTGGTCACACTGACTCACCAATGGCTTCCCCACAGTCAATTCCACATCAGCGATCGAAATTGAAGGAAAAAAAAGACAGAGGGTGATCGCAGTAAGCGCCACAACCCATAAAAGACGACCTGTTCTCACTTTTGTCTCCAATCGCTCTGAATCAAAAGCCGGGTCGGATTTTTGGCGTCAATGATGTGAGACACCCGCGTTCTCCTTGTCACCGGCTTTTGACAAAAAAAAAGCATTCCGCGCGGCATGCTTATAACCCAAAATATAACACTTTGTGACACAAAGTCAACGAAACAGAATCAAACGCCCAAAATGACTGTTGACTTTCACTCTATAATATAGCGCTTTATTTTTTTAAGGACAACGCAAAAAACCGGTTTTTCCCTTTTAAAAAAAACGTTGTGTTTCGCCACAGGGGCGCCGCGAAAAACCACACATGCATATAAAAATTTGATATCATTAAATATATCACTCAAAAACTCCTTTTCTCCCCAGGATTTCCGTCAAAAGGTGTGGACAAATCCCACGTTTTAAAAAATGAGCCAAAACGTCCATTGGGAAAGATAAAAAAAAATTTCTTTTATTTTTAAATGGTTAAAAATTATTTGAAACATTTTTTTCCTTTGGCGCCGAAATTGCATGTTTATATACGCAAAGAGCGAAAAAAACAAAACACACATGGGATGGCCCAACATCAAAAAAAAAGGAGCGCCAAAATGAAAAATCAGATGGAAAGAAAACACAGCGACGACGGCGACAGACACATCCAGGCGGTTTTCGGCGGACAGAGCTGGAGTGTTTCCCCGGACAAAAAATCCAAGGGCCGCCCGTGCGTGTGGACGCATACCGGGCGGGGGAAATTCAAGAGCTGCAACAATTTTTACGACTGCCCGTCATGCAAATACGACCACGCCATGAACAAACGGGTCGAGGAAGGCAAACAGCAAAGCTGGCAGGACGCCATGAGGGCCCGGCCCGCCATGGACCGGGTGTGCCGCCACACCCTGGCCGGCCGCATCGAGACCCGGGTCTGCGCCTACAATTACGAGTGCAAAGCATGCGATTTCGATCAGTTTTTCGAGGAAACCTGGTCGGCGAAAACCAAAAGGGTCCCCTCTGAGATTCAACGCGTCCGGGGCTTCGATGTCCCCATGGGCCACTACTATCACGACGGCCACACCTGGGCCCGGATCGAAAGCGGCGGGAACATCCGGGTGGGGCTGGACGATTTCGCGTTGAAACTTTTGGGAGAGGCCGACGCCCTGGACCTTCCCCTCATGGGAAAAGAGCTGGACCAGGGGACCCCGAACTGGGGGTTTAAACGAAGGGAGCGCCACGCCGATGTGCTTTCCCCGGTGGACGGCGTGATTCTGGAAGTAAATCCGAAGGTCAGGGAAAACCCCGGCGTGGCCAACCGCGACCCCTTCGGAGACGGATGGCTCTTTCTGGTGAAAACGCCCCATGTCAAAAAAACCATCAAAAATCTCATGGACGACACCCGGGGCATGGAGTGGATCAGCTCGGAGGTCTCGGACCTGGAGGGCATGATCGAGGAGACGGCGGGACCCATGGCCGCCGACGGCGGCGTTCTGGGCCCCGACATCTACGGCGCCCTGCCGGACCTGGGATGGAAAAACCTCGCCTCGCGTTTCTTAAAAACGTGAAGCGCCCCGCCGCCCTTTAAAAAAACGGGCCCCGCCCCCGCAAAGGGCGGGGCACGTTCCAAGACATCGAGGGAAGCCCCATGAAAACGCCCCGACCGACCCGCTCGACGGAAAAAGAGAAAAACGCCGCCCCCTGCCTGTGGACCCAGGCCGGCGTGGTCAGGCGAAAACAGTGCCGAATCGATTACGACTGCGCCCGGTGCGGGTTTGACAAACGGCTGACCCGCATGGCCGAGACCAACCGGAGACTGAAAAGAGAGGGAAAGACGCCCGGCGGCAAAAAGGGCGCCATCGTGTTCTGGACGGACAAACTCAACGCCCGCCCCCCCTGGAGGCGTCCCTGCGTCCACCACATGAAAGGCAGGATCGATTTCAGGGCGTGCCCAAGGGAGTATGAGTGCCGCTCCTGCGAGTTTGATCAGTTTTTCACGGACCGGCACGCCGTCCACGCCGCGATCCGGCCGACGCCCATGGCCGAGACCGAGGGGTTCAAAATTCCAGTGGGCTTTTATTTCCACCCCGGCCACACCTGGGCCAAAATCGAGGAAAACGGGGCCGTCCGGGTGGGAATCGACGACTTCGCCCTTCGGGTCATGGGGCCTTTGGACGCCGTCATCGCTCCCCTGGCGGGAAAAACCGTGACCCAGGGCGCCGGGGACATCCGGGTCGTCAGGGGCGAAAAAACGGCCCGGCTCAAATCCCCGGTGAGCGGCGTGGTCACTGAAGTCAATCACCGCCTCCGGGACCGGGGCGCCCTGGCCAACCGGGAGCCCTTCTCCGGGGGCTGGGCGCTCAGGATCCACTCCGGGGCGCTGCGTCGGGAGGTGAAAAATCTCATGATGGGTCAGGAGGCCCAAAACGCCCTGCAAGAGGATATCGACGCCATGCGCCGACTCATCGGGGAGACCGGGGACCCCCTGGCCGCCGCCGACGGGGGAAACCTGGGCCATGACATATTCGGGAGCATGCCGGGTCTGGGCTGGGAGCGTCTGACCGGGCGTTTTTTTTAAAGCGCGCCGCGCGAAAGCCTTTTTTTCTCATCATCCAGAAGGGTCCGGCAGTATCGGCAAAGATCCCCGGACTTTTTGTCCACGTCGCCGATGCTTCGGCAGTAATGCATGACGCAGGCCCGCTCCCGGCAATGCCGAAGGTTGAAGGTGTGCCCCAGCTCATGGACGGCCTCCTTGGCCGTCCGGGTCTGTAAAATCTCCTCTCCGTCCACCGGCGACAGGCCCTCGGCGAGGCGAAAGGTGGAGACAACGGCGGCGCGGCCCCCCAGCTGGGCCTCCCCGTACACATGGGTCAGAATGGGGATAAAGAGGTCTTCCCGGGTGACGGCCAGGATTTTCAGAACGTGCGGGGGCGTCCGGCCGGCGATTTTTTCCAGGATGGGCGTGGAATGACGCTGGCCCCGCTCTTCGTCCAGGGCGAAATCGATGTCGGAATCGCCCAGGATCGGGAGGATTTCGGGCTGAAACCCCATGACCCGGCGGATTTCCCGGCTCACGGGCTCGTAGAGGGACTCAAAATGATCGCCGATGGGGGAGATGGCGATGGTCCGCTCAGCCGGCGCGATCAATTTTGATTCGGGCCCGCGATGTGGTAGCGTTTGATTTTCTTGTGCAGTGTGCTTCGGTCGATTCCCAGGATTTTCGCGCTGCGCGTGATATTGCCGCTGTTTTCGCTCAAAATTTTGACAATATGCTCCTTTTCCACATCCTTGAGACGGACCGACTCGGCCGGAAGGCAGTCCTCGCGACGGAAGATGGGAAGGTCCCCGGGCATGATCATGGCGCCCTTTCCGATGACCACGGCCCTTTCAACGGCGTTTTCAAGCTCCCGGACATTGCCGGGCCATTCATACAGCATCATCTCGTCCAGGGTCTGCCGGGAAATGCCCGAGACGGGTTTGTTGGTTTCCTGGGAAAACCGGCGCAGAAAACTCTCCGCCAGAAGAGGGATGTCTTCCTTTCGCTCCCTCAAAGGGGGCATTTCAAAGGAAATCACGTTCAGGCGGTAATACAGATCCTCCCGAAAGGCGCCGCTTTTCACCGCCTCCTCGATGTTCCGGTTGGTGGCGGCGATCACCCTGAAATCCACCTCGATGGGCTGGGCGCCCCCCACCCGGTAAAACACCTTGTCCTCAATGGCCCTGAGAAGATCAATCTGCATGCGCATGCTGATCTCGCCGATCTCATCCAGGAAAAGGGTGCCGCCGTGGGCCAGCTCCAGGCGGCCCTTGCGGGTTTCGGCGGCGTCGGTGAAGGCCCCTTTCTGGTGGCCGAATATCTCGCTTTCCATGAGATTCTCGGGGATGGCCCCGCAGTTGACCCCCACAAACGGCCCCGAAGACAGATGGCCGGAGGCGTGGATGGCCTTGGCCGCGAGACCCTTTCCAGTTCCGGTCTCGCCGGTGATGAGCACCGTGGCGCTCATGGGCGCCACGTCTTTGATCAGATCAAACACCCGCGTCATCTTTTCCGACTGCCCGATCATGCTTTCAAACCGGGTCCGCTCCCGGCGCTCTTCCCGCAGGTAAAGATTTTCCCGGATCCGGTCCCGGCTCTCAATGATTTTCTCGATGACGATCCCCAGCTCGTTGGGATCAAAGGGCTTGAGCAGGTAATCGCAGGCCCCGTTTTTCATGGCGTTGATGGCCGTGGAAACCGAGCCGTAAGCGGTGATCATGATCACCGCCGTGTCCAGGTCGGACTCCTTGATATGCCTGAGCACATCCAGGCCGCTGATGCCCTCCATTTTGATATCCACCAGCGCGATGTCAAAGCGCCGGCTCCCGAGCTTCTCCAGCGCCTCCTCGCCGCTTTCGGCCGTCTCGGTCCGGTGGCCGTCTCGCTCGATCCATCCGGCCAGGGACTCGCGCATGATCAGCTCATCGTCCACGATCAGTATATCGGCTCCGCTCATTCTCACACCTCCGCGGCGGGAAACTCCACCGTAAAAACCGAGCCCTCCCCCTCTCTGGACTCCACCTCAATCTTCCCCCCGTGGTCGTGGACAATGCCGTAGGCCACGGAGAGCCCCAGACCCACCCCCTTGCTGTCGCTCTTGGTGGTGAAAAACGGCTCAAACAGTTTCTGTCGGTTCCGCTCGGAAATCCCGGGTCCTGAATCCTTAAAGGCGATCCGGACCTCCCCGGCCGCCGGGTCAAAGGCGGTCCCGATCTCTAAAACCCCGCCGCCGCCAGGCTCCATGGACTCCGCCGCGTTGGAGATGAGGTTGACAAACACCTGCTGGAGCTGATCGGAAGACGCCATGACCGGGGGAAGGTCCGGCCCCATTTTTGTCTGAACGCTCACACTCCGGATTTTGAGCATGTTGGAATTCAAAGCCAGGGTCTTTTCAATCAAAGGGTTCACATCGATTCGGCTCAGCTCCATTTTGGACTGCCGGGAAAACGCCAGAAGATTGGAGACGATTTTGCCGGCGCGCCGGGTTTCGGTCTCCATCAGCCCCAGGTAACGGGAGAAAAGCGTCTGACTCTCCCGGCCAAAGCCCCCCTCGTCCACGATGCGCTTCATCAAAATGACGAAATTCAAAATTCCGGCGATGGGATTGTTGATCTCGTGAACCACGGACGCCGCGAGTTTTCCCAAAGAGGCCATCTTGTCCTTGTGCAGAAGCCGGCTGTGGGTCTCATGAAGCTGCCGGGTCCGCTCCCGGACCATTCCCTCCAGCCGGCTGGTGATCTCCTCCTCCTCCATGACCCGCCGGGTGATGTCCCGGGCGATATGGATGAACTTTGAAATCCCGCCGCCGCTTTCAAACACCGGGTGAATGGTCACCTCGAAATGGCGGGTCTCGCCGTCGGGTTTTTCCCGGACCCGGATCTGGCGGCACTGCATTCCGCTTCTGAGCGCCTCGCGCACCGGGCAGGGCAGGTTTTCCTCCGCGCAGCCCTTCTCAGACAGGCGGAACGCCTCGTAGCATTTCCGGCCCACCGTCTCCTCGCGGGTGACGCGCATTTTCTTCAAAAACGCCTCATTGACATCCAGCACCGTGAAATCCGGGTCAATCACCAGGATCAGATCCTGGATGCCGTTTAAAATCGTCTCGATCTCCTCGTTGCGCTTCCGAAGCTTCTGCTCCTCATGGCCGATGGCGTTCCAGAAAAGGGAAAACACCCGGGCGGACAGAATGCGGATGCGAACGGGCCGGGTTTGGAGCACCTCGTCCAGAACCGACGGGTCCGGATCCAAAACGATCAGGAGCTGAACGTCGCGCCCGGGATCGTAGAAGTCTTTGTAGTCCCGAAAGGTCAAAAGGCCCAGTTTTTCGGCCAGAACCATTCCCGGGGCCCCGGGGTCGGGATCGGCCACCCCGATGATGGCCGACTCCAGGTAATCCTTTCCGTACTCGAACATGGTTTTTCGCAAAAGATCCACGCACGCGTCGCCGCCTCCGATGATGGCGATGTTGAAAATGGGTTTCCGAATGGCTTTCATGACAGCGAAAATAACATGGCCGAGGAGCCGTTTCAAGTTCATTTTTTTCAAAAAACCGGCGGGAAAGCCTGAAAAGCTATCTTTTTAATCAACAAAATCATATGGTTATTTTCATTAGTGATTATTTTAAATTTATTTTGTTTAATGCATAATCTGAATTTGGTTCAAAGTTTATTGACATTAACGAAATTTTATAATAAAGCCATAGAAACTTTTTTTTAAAAAATTCATATCAAACCGGAGGTATTGTATGAGGCTAAAGCGCAAATTCGATTCAGGAGAGTTTGCCGTTCTCGCGGAGATCCAGCCCCCCAAGGGAGTCGACGTGTCCGCCATGGTATCCGGCGCCATGAGGGTCAAAGGAGAGGTGACCGCCTTCATGACGCCTGAAATGACCAACGCCGAGATGCGCATGAGTTCCCTCGGGGCGGCCGTCATCCTTCAGCAAAAGGGCATGGAAACGGTGATGCAGGCAAACTGCCGGGATCGAAACCGGCTGGCCCTCCAGGCGGATCTTCTGGCCGCCGGGGCCTGCGAAATACCCAATATCATGGCCGTCAAGGGCGAGGAAACCACCTTCGGCGACCATCACCAGGCCCGGCCGGCGCATGACATCGACACCCTGGATCTCATCCGGGCCGCGGCCGGGCTGTCGGCCGGAGCGGACATGAGCGGCGTGGAGCTTATGGGCGCGCCCGATTTTCTCATCGGCGCCTCGGCCGATCCCGGCGTCGGCGGGAAATCCGCGGAAATGGGAATCGCGGACATGAAGGAAAAAATCGAGGCCGGCGCCCGGTTCTTCGTCACCCCTCCCATTTTCGACCCGGCGCTCATCGAGTCCTTCGCGAAAAAGATCGATATGAAAGACATCCGTGTCACGCCCACGGTTCTGCTTTTGAAATCCCTTGGAATGGCCCGTTACATCGCCCGGAACGTCGCGGGCATCGACATTCCCGACGCCACCATCGACCGAATCCGGAAATCCAGAGACAAAACCCGGGAATGCGTGGAAATCGCGGCGGAAACGGCCCGGGAAATCCGGAAGCAGGGGTTTGCCGGGGTTCTGATCTCCACCATGGGATGGGAGGACAAACTGCCCGACATACTCAAAAAAATATAAGGATGACAAAATGGAAAAAAAGACAAGCGGCGCGACTCCCGTGGGCTCCGTCATGGTGCTCGGCGGGGGAATCGCGGGCATGCAGTCGGCCCTGGATCTGGCCAATTCGGGATACTATGTGCATCTGGTGGAAAATTCGTCGGCCATCGGCGGTCTCATGTCCCAGCTGGACAAGACCTTTCCCACCAACGACTGCGCCATGTGAATTATCTCTCCCAAACTGGTCGAGGTCGGCCGGCATTTAAACATTGAGCTTCTTACCAATTCCCAACTGATTGATCTGAAGGGAACCCCGGGGAACTTTACGGCGAAAATCGGCCAGGAACCCCGGTTCATCGACGTGTCCAAGTGCACCAGCTGCGGCGAGTGCGAGAAAGTCTGCCCCGTTCCATTGGGAAACGAATACGACGAGGGGCTTTCCACGAACAAAGCCGCCTACAAAAAGTACGCCCAGGCCATTCCCGGCGCTTTCGCCATCCGCAAGGAGGACCCGGCGCCGTGCCGAATGTCGTGTCCGGCCGGACTCAACGTCCAGGGCTACGTGCAGATGGCCAAAGAGGGCCGGTATGAAAAATGCCTGGACATCATCATGGAAGACCTGCCCCTTCCGGGCGTTCTGGGCAGAATCTGCCCCCACGGGTGCGAAAACGCGTGCCGGAGATGCGACGTGGACGAGCCTGTGGCCATCCGGGACTTAAAACGGCTGGCGGCGGACCGGTTCGATCCCCGGGAAGTGAAAGTAGAGCGCATGCCCGGGCGGGACGAAAAGGTCGCCATCATCGGCTCCGGGCCCGCCGGTCTTTCCGCCGCGTATCAACTCGCCCGAAAAGGGATCAAGTCCACCATCTTCGAGGCCCTGCCCAAGGCCGGGGGAATGCTCAGGACCGGAATCCCCGAGCACCGCCTGCCCCGGGACGTGCTGGACCGGGAGATTGAGGTCGTGGCCAACATGGGGGTGGAGATCAAACTCAACTCCCCTATCGGGCCGGATCTCACGGTGGAGGGTCTTTTCGAACAGGGACACAAGGCCGTTTACATCGCCATCGGGGCCCACAAGGGCTTTGAGCTGGGCATCCCGGGGGAAAGGGCCAAAGGGGTCCGCCAGGGCGTGGACTTTTTAAGAGAGGTCAACCTGACCGGAAAAGCCGAAACCGGGAAAAAGATCGCGGTCATCGGCGGCGGCAACGTGGCCATTGACGTGGCGCGCTGCGCCGTCCGCCTCGGCGCCGGGGAAGTGACCCTCATTTACCGCCGCACCCGGGACGAAATGCCGGCCTGGGAGGAGGAGATCCGGGCCGCCGAGGACGAGGGGACGGTCATCTCCTACCTGGCGGCCCCCCAGGAAGTCCTGCTGAGAGACGGCCGGGTGGACGGCCTTCGGTGCGTCCGGATGGAGCTGGGAGAGCCCGACTCATCGGGCAGGAGAAAACCGATTCCCATTCCCGGAAGCGAATACGACATTGAGATCGACCAGCTTATCCCGGCCATCGGCCAGATGCCCGATCTCTCCGGGCTGGAGGACATGGCCGGCCTGAATTTCACCCGGTGGGGCACCATTGAGACGGACCCGGTCACTTACGCCACAGGACGCGAGGGGCTTTTCGCCGGGGGCGACGTTCAGACCGGCCCCTGGGTGGCCATCGGGGCCGTGGCCGCCGGAAAGGAGGCCGCCGAATCCATCGAAAGATACCTTGACGGCCGGGATATGGCCGAGGGAAGAGAGCCCGTTGAAATCACGGACCCGGTTTACCGTCCCATTCCGGAAAGCGAGCCCCGCAAAGCCCGGGCCCGAATGCCGGAGCTGCCCCTTGAGGAGCGAAAGGGAAATTTCAGGGAGGTGGAGCTGGGATACAGCGACGAGCAGGGCCGCGCCGAAGCCTCCCGGTGCGTCAACTGCGGGTACTGCTGCGAATGTCTCCAGTGTGTGGACGCCTGTCTGGCCGACGCCGTCGACCACTCCCAGGAGTATGTGGAAAAAGACATTCAGGTGGGGTCCGTGATCCTGTCGCCGGGAAGCCGGCCCTTTGATCCCTCGGGCCTGGAGCTGTTTTACAAATACAAAAGCAATCCCAATGTCCTGACCAGCCTGGAGTTTGAGCGAATCCTGAGCGCGTCCGGACCCACCATGGGGCATCTTCAGAAACCCTCGGACGGAAAGGAGCCGAAAAAAATCGCGTGGCTCCAGTGCGTGGGGTCCAGAGACCTCAACCGGTGCGGAAACGGCTACTGCTCATCGGTGTGCTGCATGTACGCCATCAAGGACGCCATGATCGCCAAAGAGCACTCCGAAGAGGACCTTGAGTGCGTGATTTTTAACATGGACATCCGCACCTTTGGAAAAGAGTACGAAAAATACTACGACCGGGCCAGGGAAAACGTCGGCGTGAAATTCGTCAAGGCCAGGATCCACACCATCGACGAGGTGGGGGAGGAGAAGAATCTCCGGGTCCGCCATGTGGGGGATGACGGCGAGCTGAAAGAGGAGTTCTTCGACATAATCGTCCTTTCCGTGGGCCTTGAGATCACGGAATCCACCCGCAAGCTGGCCGAGACCCTTGAAATTGAGCTGGACCGTTACAATTTCGCGGCCACGAACCCCTTCTCCCCCATGGAGACCTCCCGGCCCGGGGTTTACGTCAGCGGCGTTTTCCAGGGCCCCAAGGACATCCCCAGCTCGGTTTCCGAGGCCAGCGCCGCGGCGTGTCTGGCCGGGAAATCCCTGGGCGCGGCCCGGGGGACTTTGACCCGAAGCGTGGAGCCCCCCGACGAGATCAGCGTCGAGGACCAGGAGCCCCGGGTGGGCGTGTTCATCTGCAACTGCGGCATCAACATATCCGGAACCGTGGATGTGAGCGATCTGGAAGAGTACTCCAAAACCCTGCCGGGGGTGTCCTTCGTGTGCCAGAACCTGTTCACCTGCTCCCAGGACTCCCAGGAGAGCATGAAGGAGATCATCCGGGAGAACCGGCTGAACCGGGTGGTGGTGGCGGCCTGCACGCCGAAAACCCACGAGGGCATATTCATGGACACCCTGGAGGCGTGCGGATTGAACAAGTACCTGTTTGAGATGGCCAACATCCGCAACCAGAACTCCTGGGTGCATTCCGAGGAGCCTGAGCTGGCCACTCTGAAATCCAGGGAGCTGGTGCGCATGGCCGTGGCCCGGGCCGCCTCCCTGAATCCGCTGGCGGAGAAAAAGATACCGGTGAACCAGCGCGCTTTGGTCATCGGGGGCGGGGTGGCCGGCATGAACGCCTCCCTGGGGCTCGCGGACCAGGGATACAAGGTGGTTTTAATCGAAAAGGAAGACGTCCTGGGGGGCATGGCCCACCGCCTGACCCGCACCATCGAGGGGGAGGAAATCGCCCCGTATATCCAGGACCTGGCCCAAAAGACCTCCTCCCATGAAAACATCCAGGTTCTCACCCGGTCCCTGGTGGTGGGTTTTTCCGGCTTCAAAGGCAACTTCACCACCGAGGTGATCGCGGGCCCGGGCATGTACGAGCGAAAAATCGAACACGGGGTGGCCATCATCGCCACCGGGGCCGTGGAGCATTCTCCCAGGGAACACCTGTACGGCGAGGACGATCGCGTGTCCACCCAGGTGGAGCTGGCGGCCCGGCTGGAGGAGAGCGGCACCGACGATTTGGGCGACGTGGTCATGATCCAGTGCGTGGGGTCCCGAAACGACGACAACCCCAACTGCTCCCGGATCTGCTGCCAGACGTCCGTGAAAAACGCCATTCACATCAAGGAGCTGAACCCCGACGCCCGGGTGTTCGTGCTCTACCGGGACATCCGGACCTACGGCCTGCTGGAGGATTACTACAAAGAGGCGCGGGAGATGGGGGTTTTGTTTTTCCGTTTCGACAAAAACGATCCCCCTGTGGCGGAAGTGTCCGACGGCGATCTTTTCGTCACCTTCAAAGACCATGTCCTGGGCAAAAAGCTCAAGGTCAAAGCCGACCTTCTGGCGCTGAGCGCCGGCATGGAGGCCCAGGACACCGAGGAGCTGGCCTCCATCATGAAACTGTCCCGGACCGAGGAAAACTATTTCATGGAGGCGCACGTCAAATTGAGGCCGGTGGACATGCCCACCGAGGGAATATTCGTGTGCGGAACGGCCCACAGCCCCAAACTGATTTCCGAGTCCATTTCCCAGGCCTACGCCGCCGCGTCCCGGGCCGTCACCTTCCTGTCCCAGGATTATCTGACGCTCTCGGCGGTGACCGCCTCGGTCAAGGCGGACTTCTGCGCGTCGTGCCTGATCTGCGTGAGGTCCTGCCCCTACGGGGTTCCCAGGATCAACGAGTGGGGAATCAGCGAAATTGACCCGGCCCTTTGCCAGGGATGCGGCGTGTGCGCCTCGGAATGCCCGGCCAAGGCCATTGAGCTGAACTGGTATGAGGACGATCAAATTTTAACCAAAGTGGACGCCCTTTTGGAAGGCGTTTTATAGTTTTATAAAGGAGGTTTTATGAGCCGGGAATTTACGCCCATCATCATCTCTTTCTGCTGCAACTTCTGAGGCTACACGGCCGCGGACCTGGCAGGTTCGATGAGGCTTCAATACCCGTCCGACATCAAGATCGTTCGGGTCCCGTGCACCGGAAAGGTGGACGTGCTCTATATGCTCAGGGCCTTTGAAAAAGGGGCGGACGGCGTTTATGTGGTGGGATGCATGGAGGGAGACTGCCATTTCAAAACCGGTAATTTCAGGGCGAGAAAACGGGTGGAGCAGGCCCAAAAGATACTGGACGCCGTGGGAGTCGGAAAAGACAGGATCGAGATGTTCAACCTGTCCTCCAGCGAGGGACCGCTTTTCGCCAAGATCGCCCGGGAGATGAGCGAGCGAATCCGAAAGCTGGGGCCCAATCCCATCAAACTCAAACGGGCCGGGGGGAAGAAGGCCGCGTAGATATTTACTTTATTCTTTTGTCAAAAAAGCGAGGTCAAGCGTTATGATTGTTGCGGACAAAAAACCCATTGAGGAAATCATAGAGGAAATCAAGGACATGGAGCGCATCCTGATCCTGGGCTGCAACGAGTGCGTCACCGTTTGCGAGGCCGGGGGAAAAAAAGAGGTCGGGGTGCTGGCCTCGGCGTTGAGGATGTATTTTCTAAACCAGGGCAAAGACGTGAAAATCGACGAAAAAACCCTGGAGCGCCAGTGTGACCACGAATACCTGGAGGAGGTCCGGGGAATCGTGGATGACTACGACGGGGTCGTGTCCCTGGCCTGCGGGGTGGGCGTGCAGTTTTTCGCCGACAAGTACGGGGAGAGCCCGGTGTTTCCCGGCGTCAACACCTGTTTTCTGGGCGCCGCCGAGGAAAGGGGCCTCTGGACGGAAAGATGCCAGGCGTGCGGCCAGTGCATCCTGGCCTCCACCGGGGGCATATGCCCGATTTCAAGATGCGCCAAACGGATTATGAACGGCCCGTGCGGGGGCTCCACAAACGGAAAATGCGAGATCAGCAAGGATGTGGACTGCGCCTGGCAGCTCATTGTGGACCGCCTCAAAGCCCTGGGCCGTCTCGATGATTACGAACAGCTGCCCCCGTTGAAAGACTGGTCCACGGACCGGGCCGGGGGACCCAGAAAAGTGGCGAGGGAGGATGTTCAGCAATGAAGATGAAGACACCGAGCAAACTGGAAAAAATTCTCGCGGCGGGCCATCAGGCCGTCACCTCGGAATGCGGCCCCCCCAGGGGCTCCGACCCAAAGGAGATCATCGAAAAGGCCAAGCTGATCCAAAAGCATGTGGACGCCATCAACATCACGGACAACCAGACCTCCATGACCCGCCTGTGCAGCCTGGCGGCATGCGTTCACCTCAAGCTCATGGGCCTTGAGCCCGTTTTGCAGATGGTGACCCGGGACCGGAACCGCATCGCGCTTCAAAGCGACATCCTGGGCGCGGCCTCCTTCGGCATCCACAATATCCTGTGCCTGTCCGGCGACCACCAGAGCTTCGGGGACTGCGCCCAGGGCCAGAATGTCCACGATCTCGACTCCATGCAGCTCATCCAGACCGTCAGGCGCATGCGGGACGAGGGGAAATTCCTGGGGGGCGACGACATCCACACCCCGCCGGGCATGTTTGTGGGCGCGGCCGCCAACCCCTTCGCCGATCCCTTTGATATCCGGGTCCCCCGGCTGGCCAAAAAGATAGCGGCCGGCGCGGAGTTCATCCAGACCCAGTGCATCTACAACCTGGACAAGTTTGAGAAATGGCTCTCCCTGGCCCGGGACCGGGGGCTTCATGAAAAGGTCTTCATCATGGCCGGCCTGACCCCCATGAAATCCGCCGGAATGGCCCGGTACATGAAAAACCGGGTGCCGGGCATGGATGTGCCCGACGATCTGGTGAAACGGCTCGCGGACACGCCCAAGGAGAAACAGGCCCAGGAGGGCATCGACATCTGCGTGGAATCCATCGAAAGAATCAAGGAGATGGAGGGCGTGAGCGGGTTCCATATCATGGCCATCGAGTGGGAGGAAAAGGTCCCGGAGATCGTGGAAAGGGCCGGGCTGTTCCCCAGACCCGAAATCAATTAGATGACATATAGATGACATCGTGAAAATTTTTCGGGAAAATATCCGCCAATCATGATATGGAGACGGAAGCTGAAAACTGTTATGTTAAATGTATAAGGAGGCGTTTGTCATGAGCGACAAGAAAAGAATACTGGTAGTGGATGACGAGCCCGATTTCGCTTTGATTGTCCAGGGCAATCTGGAAAAAGAGGGCTTTGAGGTGGATGTGGCCTACAACGGCGTGGAGGGCCTTGAAAAAGTGAAGGCGAACCCCCCGGACGCCATTGTTCTGGATGTGATGATGCCGGAAAAGGACGGCTATGAGGTCTGCAAGGAGCTGAAGGCCGACGAAAAATACGCCGATATCCCCATTGTGCTTTTAACGGCCGTGGCGTCCCATGTCACGTCCACCCGGTATTCCCACGCCGACGGCATGAACACCGAGGCCGACGACTACATCGCCAAACCGGCCTCGGCCGAGGACATCCTGGAGAGCGTCAAGTCCCTGCTCGGTTAGCCGAACCCGGCTTTCGCGCCCGCCGGTCCGGGACCGGCGGGCGTCCCATCCAAAAAACCACCCGGAAAAAACGGCCCGGCGCCGGCGGATTTTGATTTAACCATGAAAGTTTACGGCATCTTCGGAGATGAAAGCGTGTCCAACGCCAAATCCCCGGCCATGTTCGCCCATGTGCTGGGCCGGCTGGGGATCAACGCCGCGTATGTGCCCTTTCGCGTGACCCGGAAAAACCTGGGCCACGCCATCGAAAGCGTCCGGGTTCTGGACATGGCCGGCGCCAACGTGGCCTTTCCGTACAAGGAGGACGTGATCCCCTTTCTGGACATTTTGTCCGAAGGCGCCAACATCATCGGGTCGGTGAACACCATTATCAGAAACGGGGACCAGCTCAAGGGATACAACACCCACTCCATCGGCATCATGGACGCTTTGAACAGCGTCGGATACACCGTGAAGGGAAAATCGGCCCTGGTCTTCGGCGCGGGCGGCCTGGCAAAGGCCGCGGTCTTTATTTTAAACTGGCTCGGCGCCGGCGATGTATCGGTCACCGGCAAAAACGAGGCCGCCGCCGAAAAGACCGCCGGGCGTTTCGATGTGAGCGCCGCGGCCCTTGGGGACATCGCCAAAGGCCCTGTCTCCGCCCACATTATGGTCAACGCCTCCCAGCGCCCCATTCCCGATGAATCCGGGGAGATGTCGGACATTCTGGACAAACTCGACGCCCCCCGGTGCGAGCTGGCCCTGGACTTAAACCACGGCCCGGCCGGCGAGGCGTGGCGGAACATGGCCCAGAAAAAAGGAATCCGCTTCATGGACGGCCTGTCTCCCCTGGCCTTCCAGGCCAGACGGACCTTCGCGCTGTGGACCGGAATCCAGGCCCCGCCCGAAAATTTTTTAGAGGCGCTGTCGCTTTGACCGCGCCCTTTCCATGGGAGGAGACATGAAAAACATACTCATCGTGGGCGCCGCGGGTTTCGTGGGAAAAGAGCTGTCCCGGGCCTTTCTGTCCGAAGGGTGGGCCGTGACCGGGGTGGACATCGCAAACGCCCATCCCTTCTCGGGCGTCTTTGACGCCTTCTCGTGGATCAGCGCCGACACCACCCGGGAAGGCAAGTGGCAAAAGGCCGCGGCGGACTCCGACGCTGTGGTCAACCTCGCGGGCCGAAGCATTTTTTCGCGCTGGACGAAAAAAACCAGACAATCCATTTACGATTCCCGGGTTCTGACCACCCGAAACATTGTCGCCGCCATGGGAACCGAAAAAAAACAGACCCTTTTAAACACATCGGCTGTGGGGTTTTACGGGGACTGCGGCGATGACAAAGTCGCGGAGGACCGAAAGCCCGGCCGGGGTTTTCTGGCCGATGTGTGTGTGGACTGGGAAAAAGAAGCCCTGGCCGCCGCCCCGAAGGGCGTGAGAACGGCCGTGACCCGGTTCGGCATCGTCATGGGAAACGGCGGCGCGCTGGCCCTCATGTCCCCGGCGTTTAAAATGTTCGCCGGTGGGCCTTTGGGCTCCGGGCGCCAGTGGTTTTCATGGATTCACATCCAGGACCTTCAAAACGCCTTTCGCTTCATCATGGACCATGACGACCTTGAGGGCGTGTTTAATTTCACGGCGCCCCATCCCCTTCGCCAGAAAGATTTCGCCAGGTCCCTGGGCCGGGCGCTGAAGCGGCCGTCCTTTGTGCCCGCGCCCGCCTTCATGGTCCGCCTGGCCATGGGCGAGCTGGGCGCCTCGCTCATGCAGAGCCAGAGAGCCGTTCCTGAAAAACTCTTAAAGGCGGGTTTTTCATTTTCATTTCCCGACGCGGACTCAGCTCTCGCCGATATCTTCGGCGAGGCTTAATCCGGACTTTTTCATGGACATTCTTCTCTTATCCCTTGAGCGCTCCCTGTCTTTGACCTTTCGCATGGGATCGGTCATGTTTGTGAGCCTTTTCGGCATTGAAATGCTCATGCAGATGGGCATGATGAAATATTTGAAGCCCATCGGGGCCCCGGTGGCCCGGGTCGCCGGCCTTCCCGCCGAGGCCGCCGTGAGCTTTCTGACCGCCGTGGGCTCCATGATCGCGGCCCACGCCATGTCGGCCCAATTCCGCGACGACGGAAAACTCTCGGACCGCCAGGTGATTCTTTCAGGCGTTTTGAACACGGTCCCCTTTCACTTCCGGGAAATCCTCACCTACCAGCTTCCCGTGGCGCTGCCCCTTCTGGGGCCGGCTTTGTTCGGGGTGTATGTGTCGGCCTTTGCCCTGGCCGGTGTCCTGAAGCTGGCGCTGGTGGTGGCGTGGGGACGGCTTGGCCCTTCCCCGGGGAGATTTTCGGACCAGGCGTTTGAAAACAAGGTCTGCGATCCCGGGGATGTGGACTGCCTCAACCGGTCGGCGTGGCGCCTGGCCCAAGACGCCTGGAGGGCCCGAAAAAAAATGTTCATCCGCATGATGACCCTCATGGCCGCCGTGACCTTTGCCGTCCAGATACTCATGAACACCGGGGCCCTGGGATGGTTCGAGACCCTCATCGGGCCGATGACCTCCCTGCTCGGCCTTCCGGCCGCCGTGGTGGGCCCCCTGGCCGCCTACGCCCTGAGCCCCACCGCCGGGATCGCCTACATGTCCAACCTGCTGGGGGGCCAGGGCGTGACGCCCTACCAGGCCATTTTCGCCCTGATGGCCGGCGGCCTGATCATGATCCCCGTCACCCGGCTCAGGCGCACCCTGCCCCGCTACATCTCCATTTTTGGTTTCAAAAACGGGTCCGCCATCTGCGGCCTGACCATGTCGCTGAGCATGCTCTCCCGGGTCCTGGTCATGGCCGGGGTCTGGCTTTTTTTCCCCCGTTGACCCCCCCTGCGCGGGCGGCCACATGCGTGTTGACTTCGCGCCATGAATTTTCTATACTCAAAACACGTTTTTGAGCGGACCGGTCTGTTTCAACCATTCAAACCAAACGGAGACGACCCTTGGCCAAAAAAAACGACAGCGGACAAAAACCCGTTCTGGTCTCCGGAGCCACGGGATATCTGGCGGGCCGCCTGATTCCCCTGCTGTTGGAATCAGGCCGCCGGGTCCGGGCCATGGGGCGCTTTTCGGAGAAAATGGCCGACCGCCCCTGGGCCTCCCATCCGAACCTGGAGACGGCGAGGGCCGATATTCGGGATTTCGCGTCTCTGGAAAAGGCCATGAAAGGCTGCGGGGCCGTTTTTCACCTGGTCCATTCCATGTCTTTGACCCGAAACCGCCTTAAAAAAGACCGCGTCGCGGCCCGCCACATGGCCCGGGCCGCGGCCCGGGTCGGGGCGGAGAGAATCATTTACTTAGGGGGCCTGGGCGATGTGTCCGGAAAACGGGCCGGGGCCCATCTGCGGTCCCGGCATGAGGCCGGGGACATTCTCAGGCAGGGGCCTGTTCCGGCCACCCTTCTTCGCGCCGCCATGATCCTGGGGTCCGGGGGCGCCGCTTTTGAGATCATCCAATTCCTGGCCGAGCGGCGAAAAACGATCCCGGTCCCCGGGTGGGCCGACGCCCCGCTTCAGCCCATATCCATCGCCAACGTTCTGTTTTACTTAAAAGAATGCCTGGACCATCCCGAAACCGCCGGAAGGGCCTTTGACATCGGGGGGCCGGACCGGACCACCTTCCGGGACCTGATCGGGATTTTCGCCGACGCGGCGGGCCTGCCCCGGCCCCGCATGGTCCGCGTCCCCTTTTTGCCCCCTTGGCTTTGGGCGCTTTTTATTCATCTTTCCACCCCGGTTCCCGCCGTCATGGCCCGCCCCATACTGGAAGGGCTGGCCGTTCCCGCCGTTTGCCGGGAGCGCGACATCCAAAAGCTGATTCCCCAAAGACTCATCGGCTGCCGGGAAGCCATGGACCGGGCGCTGGATAAAATCCGAAAACAGGAGGTGGAAACCCGGTGGGCGGACGCCGGGCGGATGAATCGCCCCCAATGGCTCGACGCCCCATCTTCAGGCCGGGCCGAGTTCCAATGCGGATACCGGGCGGACCTGAAGGGAGACCCCCTGTCTTTGTGGCGCGCCGCGGCCGGCCTGGGGGGAGAGACCGGATACTACGCCGGGGACGTTTTGTGGAAAATCCGGGGGCTCATGGACCTTCTGGCCGGGGGGTTCGGCCTGGGCAGGGGAAGACGCTCACCCAGCGCCCTTCACGCGGGCGACGCGCTGGATTTCTGGCGGGTTTTGGAATCCAGTCCCCCTTCCCGGATCGTTCTTCTGGCTGAAATGAAAGTCCCGGGGGAGGCCGTTTTGGAAATCGACATCAAACCCGTCCGCTCCCGGCGGCTTCGTTTGTCTCTTCTGGCCCGTTTCGCGCCCCGGGGAGCGGCGGGCGCGGCCTACTGGTTCGCCCTGTATCCTTTCCATCAGTATCTGTTCACGAACATGATCAAGGGCATGGCCCGGGCCGCCGGCCTTGAGATGGTCTCAAGACCCCGGAAATTCGCCCCCAAACCCGGCCGGACGACCCCGCGTCGGCCCGGCCCGAAACCCCATCCATCCATGAGGCGTTAAACATGAGCGACACGCGAAAAGACGCGCTGAGACAAATCCGGGATCTTTTTGACTCCCAGACGCTGTCGGTTCTCTCCACCCAGGACCAGGGCCGGCCCTACGCCAGCCTGATGGCCTTCGCCGCCACCCCGGACCTTCGACGCATGATTTTTATCACCTCCGCGTCCACCCGGAAATACGGCAACCTGGTCTCGTCCCCGGACGTGGCCATGCTGGTGACCGACAGCCGAAACCGGCCCGACGACATTTACAGCGCCATCTCCGTCACCGCCACCGGCGCGGCCTCCACCCTGTCCGGAAAGGAGCGCCGGGCGCTGGTGGATCTGTATCTGAAAAAATGCCCCCACATGAAAGATTTCGCCCGGTCCCCGAACGCCGCCGCCGTATGCGTGGATGTGGAGACTTATATACTGGTGGCCCGGTTTCAAAATGTGGTGGAAATAAGGATGGAGCCATGAAAACCCTTTTAACCTTAAACGACGCCGAGACCCGGGACCGAAACATCACGGGCGGAAAAACCGCGGCCCTGGCCGCGCTTTACCAGGAAGGGATCCGGGTTCCTGAGACCTTTTGCGTCCCGGCCCGGGTCTATGGGGATTTTTTGTCCCGGACCCGGCTCAAAGAGGCCATCTCCTTTGAAATCCATAAAAAACCCATTGGGCGTATGCGCTGGGAGGAAATCTGGGATGTGTCCCTTCGAATCCGAAATCTTTTTTTGACCACGCCCATGCCCCGGGACATGGAGCAAAGCCTGACCCATGACCTGGAGCGCCTGTGCGGGCGTCGCCCCATGGCCGTTCGCTCCTCCTCGCCCGGGGAGGACGGCGAAAAAAACTCCTTCGCCGGGGCCCACGAGTCTTTTTTAAATGTCGCCAGCGCCGCCGACATTCTCAAACACATCAAACTGGTTTGGGCGTCGCTGTATTCGGACGCGGCCCTGATGTATCGAAAAGAGATGGGGCTTGAGATCGGGAAAAGCGCCATGGCCGTCATCGTCCAGGAGCTGATTCCGTCGGACCGGGCCGGGATTTTTTTCAGCCTCAACCCGTCGGATTCCAGCCGGTCGGTCATCGAGTCCGTTTACGGCCTCAACCAGGGGCTGGTGGACGGCGACATCGACCCGGACCGGTGGGTCATCCGCCGGGCGTCGGGAAAAATTCTTTCCCACGCCCGGCCCGCCCGAACCCGGCGCGCCGCGCCCGGCCCCGAAGGGGTCCGGATCGAGACCCTGCCCGAATCCCTTCAGGAAAAGCCCCCGTTAGACGAACAGGAGGTCCGCCGGATATGGGAAACCGGCATGAAAATCGAAAAAATTTTCGACCGGCCCCAGGACGTGGAGTGGGCCATGAAAAAAGACCGCCTGACGATTCTCCAGGCCCGGCCCATCACCAGCTCCGGTTTCAAGGACACGGACGACAAGCGCGTCTGGTATTTAAGCCTTCACCGCAGCCACGAAAACCTGAAAGATCTTCGGGAAAAAATCGAAAACCGCCTCATCCCCAAAATGATCCGGATCGCCAGGCGCCTGGAAAAAATCCGGCCGGAACAGATGCCCGCCGCCCGCTTGGCCAAAGAAATCCGAAACCGCCAGAAAATTTACGACCACTGGGTCAAAATCTATTGGGACGAGTTCATCCCCTTCGCCCACAGCGTCCGCCTCTTCGGCCAGATCTACAATGACGCCGTCCGGCCCGATGACCCGTATGAGTTCATGACCCTGCTTGAAAGAACCGGCCTTAAAAGCATGGAGCGAAACCGCATGCTGGAGGAAATGGCGGACCTGATCCGAAATGACCCGGCCTTAAAGACCCGTCTCGAGGCCGGGGAGGCGCCCGAAGGCGGCCACGCGTTTTCCTCCCTTTTAAGCGGGTTTGTGTCGGAATTCGGGGACCTGGCCTGTCAGACCGGCGGCGCCGGGGAATGCCACCACGGAAACGACGCCGTGATCCGAATTTTGCTGGAATTTTCAAAGACATCTCCCGCCGGCCCCGGGAAAGACGACCGGGCCGCCGCGCTCAAAGAAAACTACATAAACGCCTTTCCTTTGGAAAAGCGGGCATTCGCCAAAGACATCCTGGATTTGGGCCGGGCCGGCCACCGGCTTCGGGACGACGACAACATTCACCTGGGGCTCATCGAAACCCGCCTGTTTGAGGCGGTCCGGGAAGGCCGGGCCCGGCTCGAAAACCCGGACCCCCATGACCCGGGTCTGGAGGTTCTGAAATCCCTTCCGGCGCTGTCTGAAAAAGACCGATCCGATAAAGCCCCGTCCGATCAAGACCCGGCCAAACCGAAACCGGCGTCCAGGGCCTCTTCCCCCAAAAGCCGTCTCCAGGTTCGTCAGATCGCCGGGAACCCGGCCGGGCCGGGGCTGGCGCGGGGCCCGGCCCGGGTCATCGCGGCCCCCGGGGATCTTCTGGAGTTTAAGCGGGGCGAGGTTCTGGTGTGCGAAGGGGTGGACCCCAACATGACCTTTGTCATTCCCCTGGCCGCCGCCGTGGTGGAGGAGCGGGGGGGCATGCTCATCCACGGCGCCATCATCGCCCGGGAGCGCGGCCTGCCCTGCGTGACCGGGGCGCTGGACGCCGCCTCGCTCATCCAGACCGGGGATCGCGTGACCGTGGACGGATACCTGGGAATCGTCACCCGGGACCACAGGAGGACGGGAAAATGAGGTTTTTCAAAACAGCCTTTTTCAAACACATACGGGTCTTAATCGCGCTGTGCGCCATGGCGCCAGGCCTTTCGGCCTGCCTGTCTCCGGACAAAAAAAGCTTTTCCGAGGCCGAATGGTCCCAAAAGGTGGAGGAAACCGGGGTCCATGACCTGTACGCGCCCCATTTGAAAGACGGACGGTTTTTTTCCCCGTGGATGAAAGCCGGGGACAAGAGTTTTTGGGACGTGCTTTTCTGGAAGATCACGGCCCAAAAAAACTACACCCCGACACAAGAGGCGTTTTTGCCCCGGGTTCTTGAGAACACGGCCGAACGGATCGCCCGGACCCGGGGGGATTTCATCCTGTGGATCGGCCACAACACCTTTTTGATCCGAATCGGGGCCACGTGGTGGCTCACCGACCCCATTTTTTCCAAACGCGCCCTTGTCCCGCCCCGGGAAACCCCGCCGGCCCTGACCCTGGAGGCGTTCAATGAGCTGGCCCGGGAGGTCGAAGACATCCGCGTCGTCATCTCCCACAACCACTACGACCACCTGGACGCGCCCACCCTCAAAAAACTGCCCCGCCACTGCCGATTCTACACGCCCCTGGGTCTCGGGGACTATATCCGGGACATGGGCCAATCCCGCGTGACGGAGATGGACTGGTGGGAGGAAATCGATCTCGGAAACGGCTCCAGGCTCATCTGCCTGCCGGCCCAGCACTGGTCCCTTCGAATCGGCATGAAAAGAAACGCCTCGCTTTGGGCCTCCTTTCTGCTCATCACCCCCCAGACCACCCTTTATTTCGGGGGCGACTCGGGATATTTCAAGGGATTTCGGGAGATCGGCCGAAAATACCCGGCCATCGACTACGCCTTTATGGCCGTGACCGCCTACCATCCCCGGTGGTTCATGCATGTCCATCACATGAATGTCCCGGAGGCGGCCAAAGCCTTTGACGAGCTGGGCGCCCGTTTTTTCATCCCCACCCAGTGGGGAACCTTTCGCCTGGGAAACGAGCCCGCCGGCTACCCGGGTCTGGATCTGCGGCGCCATATCGACAAAAACCGCGAGGATCCCTCCCGGTTTAAAATCATGGACATCGGCCGGATTATCCCCATTCAAAAGGGCCATTCCCATTCAAAAAAAACATTCCCGTTCAAAAAAACCATCAAACGGAGAGAATCCTCATGAAACAGGGAAATGAGCAGGACCGGGGCAAAGAAAATCAGGACCCCCAAATTAAAAAGATCAAAATCGGCGTCAGCGCCTGTCTGATGGGCCAAAATGTCCGATACAACGGGGGCCACACCCGGGACCCCTACCTGATCCAGACCCTGGGCCGCTTTATGGACTATGTGCCGGTGTGCCCCGAGACCGAGTGCGGCATGCCCGTTCCCCGGGAGGCCATGCGCCTGACCGGGGACCCCGAAAACCCGTCTTTGACCACCATCAAAACCAAAAAAGACATGACCGCCCAGATGAAAGCCTGGGCTGAAAAACGCCTGGACGGGCTTGAAAAAGAGGACCTTTGCGGGTTCATATTCAAAAGCAAGTCCCCCTCCAGCGGGCTGTTCCGGGTCCGGGTGTACAACGACAAGGGAATGCCCTCCATGAACGGAACCGGCATATGGGCCGGGATGTTCGTCAAGCGCTTTCCCCTTCTGCCCGCCGAGGAGGAAGGACGGCTCCACGACCCGGTCCTTCGGGAAAACTTCATCGAGCGGGTCTTTGTGTTCAAACGCTGGCGTGAGCTGATCCAGGAGGGCAAAACCCCCGGGGGCCTGGTGGATTTTCACACCCGGCATAAAATGCTTTTTCTGGCCCACAGCCCCCAGGTTTACCGGGAAATGGGAAAACTCGTGGCCGCGCCCCGAAAAGACGACATGGACGCATGGTTTGACGACTACGCCCGGCTTTTGACCCGGGCCATGCTGCTCAAATCCACGGTGGCCAAAAACGTCAATGTCCTTCAGCACATGATGGGGTATTTTAAAAAAGAACTCTCGGCCGATGAGAAACAGGAGCTTTTAGAGGTCCTCGAAAACTACAAAAAACGCCGGACGCCTTTGATCGCGCCCATCACCCTGGTGAAACATTACGCCCGGAAATACCGGGAGCCTTATTTGGGCGCCCAGGTTTATTTGAATCCGCATCCGGTGGAGCTGGGCCTGAGAAATCATGTCTGAAAGTCCATTTGATCCCGAGCGCGTCCGGCGCCTCAACGACAAGCCCGCAGGCGACGGCGACTTCGTTCTTTTGTGGATGCAGCAGTCCCAGCGCGCCGAGTGGAGCCACGCCCTGGAATACGCCGTGTGGCGCTCCAATGAGACCCGAAAGCCCCTTCTGGCGCTTTTCGCCCTCACGGACCGCTTCCCCGAGGCCAACCTCAGGCATTTCGCCTTCATGATCGAAGGCGTGGCCGACGCCGCCGCCGGCCTTGAAAAACGGGGGATCAAAATGGTCATGGGAACGGGCGATCCCTCGGATATCGTTTTGGAAACGGCGAAAAACGCCTCCGAGGTCGTGTGCGACATGGGCTATCTCCGGATTCAGCGCCGGTGGCGCCGCCGGCTGGCCCGGCGATGCCCATGCGCCCTCACCCAGGTGGAAAGCGACGCGATCGTTCCGGTGGAGACGGTGTCGGACAAGGCCGAATACGCGGCCCGGACCATCCGGCCCAGGATTTCCCGCCTTTTGGACCATTTCTTAAAGCCGGTTCGGAAAGTTCCGGTCCGTTTTCCCTCCCTGTCCCTTCAGACGCCGGCCGCGCTCATGCCCATGACCGACATCTCCAATCCCCGCGCCCTTTTAAAAAATCTGGACATCGACGCCTCAATCCCCCCGGCGGACCCTTTTTTCACCGGCGGGTTTTCCCAGGCCCAAAAAAGATTCAACGCGTTTTTAAAAAACCGGATCCAACGCCACAGCCAAAACAGCAATCAGCCCCAGACCGACGACACGTCCGGCATGGGACCCTATCTGCATTTCGGGCACGTCTCCCCCCTGTGGATGGCCTGGCGGGTCAAACGCGCGAAACTGCCCGAGACCGTCAAAGAGGATTTTCTCGAGCAGCTCATTGTCCGCCGGGAGCTGTCCATCAATTTTGTGTGGCGCGCCCCGGACTACGATTCCTTCTCCTGCCTTCCCCCATGGGCCCGAAAGACCCTGATTGAGCACGCCTGGGACCCCAGGCCGTTTGTGTATTCCCGGGATGAGCTGGACGCCGCCCAGACCCACGACCCCTACTGGAACGCGGCCATGGACGAGATGAAAACGACCGGTTACATGCACAATTACATGCGCATGTACTGGGGGAAAAAAATTCTGGAATGGACCCAGGACCCGGAAACGGCCTTTGACACGGTTCTTTGGCTCAACAACCGGTATTTCCTGGACGGCCGGGACCCCAACTCATTCGCCGGGGCCGCCTGGATCTTTGGCAAGCACGACCGGGCCTGGAAGGAGCGCGAGATTTTCGGAAAGGTCCGCTACATGAACGCGGCGGGCCTGGAGCGAAAATGCGACATCAAAGCCTACGTGGCCAAAGTTGAGCGGCTTAAAAAAAAGCGGCGCGCTTTTGATAAAAAGACGAGTGGAAAAAAACCGCGGCCCGGATAAGCGGCTACTCCGGGGACCCGAATTTTTTGACGGAAAAGGAGAAAAAGGAGCTGATGGATTATCTGGCTCGCGGGGCTCGGGGCGAGTGATGGCGGTGATGGCTTATTTTCTAAATATGTTGCAAAATGCGATTAATTCCGATATATTGCGGCAAAAACAGTCGGTGGCTCCGGCATGGCAACCGCTGTGAGAGTTTCCGCGCAACCGCTTAATAAGGATTATATCCTGTGATGAAAAAAACAGACAAAATTTTTTCTATGTCAGAGAATTCTCAGGCTCTGAAAGAGCTGAAAAGCAGACTGCTGAATACCTTCGGCATTGAGAAAATAATACTGTACGGCTCGGTTGCGCGGGCGGAGGCTGACAGTGAGTCCGATTCCGACCTTCTCATTCTCACTGATCACCCCATGAGACGATTTGAGAGGCACAGGATCACAGATGCGATTTTTGAAGTCAATCTGCGGCACGGCACGAACTTCAGCTCTCTTGTGATTGACCGGGCCTCATGGGAAGCCGGGCCGATCTCGGTTCTGCCGATCCGGGAGGAAATCCGGAGAGACGGAGTCATCATATGAATATCAATGATGAGGAACGACGCTCCGAACTTGTCCGATACTGGTGGTCGAAGGCGGAGGAGAGTCTGACCTCCGCAAGGCGGGAATTCGGGGCGGAATCATACAGCATCGCCATGAACCGTCTTTATTACTCTGTATTCTACGGCGTATGCGCCGCTCTGTTTGAACGGGGCCAGTCTTTCAGAAAACATACGGGAGTCCGAGCCGCATTTCACCGGGAATTCATCAGAACCGGTCTGCTTGAGGTGAGGGACGGAAAGCTTTATGATCAGCTCTTTGAGGACAGACAGGAGGGAGACTATGTCGCCTTTGTCTCGTTTGAGTCGGAGTATGCGGAGCATCAGCTTAATCGGTGCGCCGAATTTCTTGCCAATCTCCGTCCCCTGATCTCACTGCTTTCTGAATGACGGATCAGAAAACTGCCCGGGAACTGCCTGAACAAATCAAACAGCGACACGGATGAGCGGCTGTTCCGGGGACCCGAATTTTTTGACGGAAAAGGAGAAGGTGGAGTTGATGGATGATCCGGCTCGCGGGGCGCGAGATGAGTGATGGGTGATGATGGTTTATTCTCTAAATATGTTGCAAAATGCGATTAATTCCGATATTTGCGACAAAGATAGCCAAGGGCTTCGGCATGGTAATCGAAGTGAAAAATTCCAAGCAACAGATTAAAGAGGCTAAAATCAATAATACCCGAATCGACAAACGGTCTATCACCGACCCAACCAAGCACTGGGCCGAAATCGACGGATGCGCTGAGGATAATCCCGACCTCACACACAGCCTGATTAAAGAAATCCTTCTTGGAGCCGCTGAACTGGATCGAGGCGAATTATCAGAATACAAATTCGAATGAATCCATGACTTATTTTCCATGCCCATACTTGGAAAGCGACGTTGAACTTACCGATGAGCGGGAGAACCATATCTCTGAAAACCATCCGGACTTGCTCCCTGAACATCGAAAATGCGTTGCCGACGCCTTAAAAGAACCGGACCAGATACAGCAGAAGCATGCGTTTTGGAAACGCCCGACTTTTCAGCCGGTGGTTTGACTCATTGCGCGGCGGGAAATTTGCGGTGGTGGTGGTCGTCAGCGATTTCGGGGTTGAAAATCGGCATTGGATTATCACAGCCTACATAACCAGGAAATTATCAAAAGGAGATGTTGAATGGAAAAAAACATAGCCTTTAAATATGACCGTGAAGCGGACATTTTATATATCCACACATGTCCCCCTTATTCAGAACAGGAAAGCCGGGAACTGGGCGATGAAATAATCGGACGGTTCAATCCGGCGACCGGCGAAATTGAAAATATCGAAGTTCTGTTTTTTTCAACACGGCTGTTGCGAAAAGAGCTTTTTCATTTGCCGGTTTCCGCCAGTTTGCGTCTTAATAAAGGGGACGCGGCTTCGATCTGAAGGATCAAAAGGGCTTTAAATTTGGGGGAAAGGGAGATTAGGAGAAAATAGAGGACAGGCAAATAGTAGTCTGTATCGTTTTTGTTTTGGTGAGTATTATATTTTTCGTTCAACCAGAACGTCTGCATTATAACACGCTAAAGAAAGGAAAACATTATGAAAAAAATCCATTTTTTGTGCCTTATTTTTTTTATTTTAGCGCCCAGCATATCTTTTGCCCAAACAGATTATTCCAAAGAACTTCATGAAAGAATTCTAGATGAGGTAGATGGGCGATATAAAGCTGAAGACGCTATCCTTTTGGAAACAGACGCGAAATCTATACAACTTAAAATATCCGCCGAAGCCCCAATTGGTGTGATAGGTCGCGATAATTTTGTATCACTCTATTCAACATATAGCTTAATTCTTATAATGAGCATGATGGAAGGTTCCGGAATCTCTATTTCCGATATGAAGTTTAGAGACTTAGATGGAATAATTGGTTTCCCAGATATTGAAATAGCCATGGTATTTGCAAAAAGTGGGATGCAAATAATAGTGAAATCTGATCAGGGTGTAAACAGGTTCACAGAAACTTGGGATAAAATATTTAACAAAAAGTAGTCCCGCGCTAACATTTAAAATTCGTAACTTCTCAAAAAATCAGGGGTAAAGGCGCAATTATGCGCTGGAACAAGTCATTCTGAATTTTACAATTTCAGCCAGGGGCGGATATTTATTCCGAGACTCAAGTCGATCTTTTAGAAAGTTCCAAAATGCAATGTCAAATTTGCGGCAAGTTTTTTTAAAACTGGTAAAAGTGTCTCGGCATCGCCGTCCGGATGATCTCCGGGTGGATCCGCTTATTTTTCGTTTTTTGACATATTCCCTGATGTCCCGTTCGCTCAAATTTTTGTGCAAGGGGATATCAGGCCGTTTTAAAACCAGCAGCAGTTCGAATTTATTCCGCCACAGGCGTTTTAATGCCAGGTCCAATTGACAAATAGGGGACAGGCAAATAAGACTCTTACAATACTGTTTTGGAGGCTGAAAAGGCCTTCCTAAGCTCAAAAAATATGTATCTTTGGAATGTTTATCCTGAAAATACAATATGATAGTTTGGTCCGACTGGAATATGAACGAACTGGAATATGAACATAGTTTGGTCCGACTGGAATATGAACCAATGAAGAATTCTTAAAGCGTCATATCGCATAATAATTAATGTTGGCGCATTTTGGAAGCAAAAATTGTAACTCCTTTAGATTACATATATTTCAGGCATTTGAACTTTTCCCAGATGTGGCGACTGTTTAACCATTTCCACTACGCGAAAATCGGTGTTAATCGTGACAATTTATGCAACCTTGGCCAAACAACTCAAAAACTAAATTTTGAAAAAAAAACAAAAACGTCAACAAAAATTTGGAAAATGTGTTTATTGCGGTAAATTGGCTAATTTGACAGTTGATCATATTCCCCCTAAAAACTTATTTTCACAACCACGGCCCAATAATCTGATTACTGTTCCAAGTTGTCAAAAATGCAATAGTGCGGCCTCAAAGGATGATGAATATTTCAGGCTTGTTATGGCTACCAGTATTAATACAAACATTTCGGAATCGACAAAACTTAGGGATAAGGCTTTGAGAGCACTGGAAAAACCAAATAAAAAAGGTTTCCAAAAAGCATTCCTTAATCGTATAAAAGAAGTAGAACTTTATACACCAACAGGTCTTTTTATCTGTAATACAGCGCTTTATAACGCTGACTTTGAAAGGCTTAACAAAGTAGCCTCCCGAATAGTAAGGGGTTTATATTTCTATCATAGAAAGGTTTCTATACCAAAAAGACACATAATTAATGTTATTCCTTTTCAAACACTTAACCCAGATGATAAAGAGTTGATGAATAAAATTTCTAAAGTTGTAAGTCATATTTTAATTAAAACTCCAATAATCATAGGTGACGATGTTTTTAAATATTGGCATGGCTTCAATGACGATGAACAAGATTGTTCAATTTGGGTACTCCAATTCTATAATTATTTTGAATTTATAGTAATAGTAAAAAGGAAAATTTAAAGGGAAAATAGGGGACAGGCAAATAATACTCCCGTCACGGTCTAATTTTGCGTTATGCCCCGGTTTGGTTCACGCCCCTGCCGGTAGAGACGCACGGTGTGCGTCTCATAACGCCGCGCGTCTCTACCGGCCGGGCTATTTGCCGGGACGAATGGGTTTTTGGTGAAATTTAAATGCCCGGTTTTGTTTCGGCCTGCCGATGTTGTGGAGACGCACGCCGTGCGTCTCTACTGGCCGTGCTATACGCCATCGGGGGGATAAAATAGGGGACAGGCTAATAGGTGAAAACCGCAAAGTTCCACGATAAACCATTCCCCAAACACCCAAAACAGGACAAAACCCATGCCAAGAATCGCCAGAATGCTCAACAAGGGCGAAAAAACCGTCTATCATGTGATTTCCCGAACCGCCCTGGACGGTTTCCCCTTTCAGGACGTGGAAAAAGAGGCCCTGGCCAAAACCATCAAAAAATTCAGCCGTATCTATTTCGCTGACATCATGGGCTTTTGCGTCATGGGCAACCATTTTCACCTGCTGGTGAAAATGCGCCCGGGCCATGATTTTACGGACGAACAAATCCGGGAACGGTTTTTGAATTTTTACGGAAACGAACGGGAATTCGGGGAAGCCGACATTGAGCGTTTCCGGGAGAAATGGTCCAATCTCTCGGAATTCATCAAAGAAATCAAGCAGACCTTCTCGCGGTTTTATAACAGACTCCATCACCGAAAAGGAACGCTGTGGGCCGAGCGTTTTAAAAGCGTGATCGTGCAAAACGGCCATACCCTGATAAACTGCCTGGCCTATATTGACTTAAATCCTGTCCGGGCCGGGATCGTGGATCGCCCGGAGGCGTATCGGTGGAGTTCAGTGGGCCATCACATCCAATCCGGAAATGAGGGCGGTTTTTTGTCCACGGACTTCGGTCTGGTGGAATTCAACGTGATGAACGAGGCTGAAAGAGTCAGGCGATACCGGCGATATGTGTATGAGTCCGGGGCGTTGAGCCCTTCGGGAAAAGAGTTTGCGGGAACCATTGATCCCGGCGTTGTGGAAAAGGAAAGACACGCCGGATTTAACCTGACCCGGACCCGAAGGTTCGCATACCGAACCCGCTATTTCACCGATTCAGGAATCATCGGCTCCAAAGCGTTTGTCATGACGCATTACCGGCGCTTCAAAGACCGTTTTGAATCCAAACGCGAAAAGAAACCCAAATCCATTCAAGGGCTTGAGGGAATCTACTCTTTGAAGCGGTTGTCTGAATCCGTATAGTTCAGGAAGGCGCCGGGGTTCAACGACGAGCGGCGCATTCAGCCGATATTCACCTTAACCAGGGACCAAATAGAAAATAGCGCTTAATCCTTGTTTATCCGGCTGGTTTTGTTGAATTTTCTTCTGGCCAACCTGTTTGACAAAAAATTTGTTGTCAAAAAATTTAACAAAAAATATTTTGCCACACATAAAAAAGACCGGGCATACCCTGCCCCAAAAAAACAACGACGCCGCAAGAAGAAAAATTGGAACAAACAAATAATGCTTATTTTTGAAGCGATTGACAAGAATTCATAATGTTGTTATTATTCCCAACATGAAAGCCACTAAACTCATTTCAACGCGTATCATTTATTCTGAATCGGCCTTTGCGGAGTGGGTCTTGTGACGGCTTCAAAAACCACTGGATGGGTCTTTACAACATTTCAAATACAGACTTGCGTATGTCGTGCGTGGCGAATGCGTTTTGCGCTATGACAATGAGACCGGAAAAGGCGATCACCGGCATTTTTGCGAAAAAGAAAACGCTTACATGTTCACGTCGCCGGAACAGTTGGTCGCTGATTTCCAGAAAGATATCGAGAGGTGGAACCATGAAAACCGACTAATGCGCGGAATCCCGCCGATTCAATGGCGGATTTTACACAGGCCTGGGAAACAGGGAAACCCCAAAAATCCGCTTGCATCTCCTTTGCGTCTCCTGAATTGCTTTGGCGGGTATTAACCGAAAAAAGATGGGAACTGCTTAAGGCTCTCCGCGGAGCGGGTCCTGTGTCAGTCCGCGAAGCGGCGCGGCGCGCGGGACGTGATGTAAAAGCGGTTCACGGCGATGTCACAGCGCTTCTAAACGCCGGAATACTGGTTCGCGCCGACGACAGGCGCATCGTATTTCCATTTGAAGCGGTTAAAGTAGAGTTCCTGCTTCATGCGGCATAGCCGAACATCGAGGATTCCCATCCGCATGATGCCGAAAATTCATATTCACGGTCACAGCCGCCGGAAAAATCAAAATCAGCCCGTCTCCAGCGCCTCCTCCAGCTCCTCCCAGCGGCGATTGACAAAATAGAGACAGGCAAAATAATACTCCCATACGTCACACTCTGAGCCCTTTAGAAAGCCCTTATGTTTTGATTTTCAACTTGTTCAGGAAACCCTAAATAAGATAGGGCACATGCACTCTGAAAAAATTATAAAAAATTACCCAACCTGCGGGTGAGCCCCTTATCGTTAAACCGACGCTTGCGCTCCGTACGAAAGGAGGCTTGCATGGAGTAAAACGGTGTCGAGCGTCATTTTGATGAAAAAACAAAAACATAAAAAGGAGATTATTATGTCAAACGACAAGTACACATCAATCGTAAACCTTGACTTCCAGTACGCGCATAGATTTATGAACTGGCCGCGCGAAGCAAAACACCTTCACGGGCACTCAGGTCTTTTAACGATAGAAATTGAAGACACGGTAGACCCGGTGACTGGATATGCGCACGCCTGCAAAAAGGGATTCAAAAAAGCATGGCAAGTTTGTGACCATTTTCACCATGCGACATTGTTTCAAGAAGGCGACCCGCTTCTTGACGCGGTTCTTGCTGTATATAAAAAGGAAGGTATTCATAACGACCCGGAGCATTGTGTCCCTCTTACAAAGATAGATCACGCGCTTGCCTGGTCATACCCGGAATACAGAATAGTTGTGACCAAAAAAGTTTCTACTTGTGAGAATCTTTGCGAGCTTTTCTACGCGCTTCTTAAAGACAAGATGCCAATCAAAAAAATCACATTTCGCTCATCTTCTATGAATGCCGCATCGAAAGAGTTTAAGGGTTCACTCAAAAATTAGTTTACAATTTTGATAAACTCGTAAAAAAGCTTGGGATGGCTAAGTTAAAAATTCCATATGCTAAAATTTAAGCCACAAGGCGCAGCGCTTATTTTTAATCGAGGCAATACATGCAGTATGCCTTGATTAAAAATAAGCGCTGCAACGCCGCAGATCGGATTTTTTACGACGCCATCAATTTTGGGAGTTAAGTCGCCTGTCTGACAAGGCATGAAAACTTGAGGCATATCGGGATATGCCGAGTTTTCATAACGCCGTCAGACTTCGATGAATGGGCTTCCAAAATGTAAAGTTATTTTTGAGAGAGACTCATCTGCGGGCCACAAGATCTCAACAAAAAAATGAACCGGTCGAGCCGGTTATTTTGGCGCTGCACACTGTCTGACGATTGCTTGCAGTCAAAATAAGATTGAAATACAATCCGTGAGAATATTTTAACAGTTTAAGAAGGGGAAAAATCATGGCCAAAGGAAGAGATGCTCAAAAAAAAGAAAAGAAAAAATCAGAAAAATCTTTGAAAGAAAAGCGCAAAGAGAAAAAAGAGAAGAAATCCAAAAAGGGTATGATTTAAAAAATTAAAAAGAAGGACCTGAATCGTTCTTAAGCATACTATTTGGGGGCCAAAAACACACCCAAAAGCCCAAACCGGAAAATTTTCCATTGAACCTTAAAACGCCGGTCGCTATATTCAAAATTAAAAGACATCATTGGGGCAGGCAAATAACGCTTGATAAACTCGTAAAAACGCTTGGGATGGCTAAGTTAAAAATTCGATATACAAGGCGTGGCGCTTATTTTTAATCGAGGCAATACATGTAGTATGCCTCGATTAAAAATAAGCGCCGCAACGCCGTAGATCGGATTTTTTACGACGCCATCAACGCTTGATTGGTAAAAGGACAAAAAGATGAGCCTTGCTTATATATTGCTGGTTATGTTTATATCTGCGATATTGGGTCGTAAAAAACCAATAACAGGTTCCATAATGGGCTGCGCCGCGACATTGGCAATATATTTCTATACAAATGACTTCCAGATTAAATCCTTTGCCATTGCAATCCTGACAGGTTTTTCAGTCAGCTTTGGCTCCGCTTTTCTGTTCTCGATTATTGCGTCTGGTTTTCGAGGAGGCAATCACAATACCGGACCCAGTTATTGGGGGTTTCACAGGAATAATTCCGGCAATATAGTTCAAACCGACGAAGAAATCCAAAGAAGAAAAAAGTAGTTTTATAACAGGCGCCGGCGCTCTGATTTTATGGGCTCTTCTTTTTTCAGGGGAATTCTTGTGAAAAATGCAAATATCAAATCCTTTCCAAATCAAACAAAATGACAAACAGAACCGACATAAAGAGGCTGAATAAAATCCCAAACGTCGGTCCGGCCACGACTAAACGTCTCAACATGCTGGGCATTCAGGAGCCCTTTGAGTTGATTGGGCAAAATCCGTATTCGATGTTTGAAAAATTGTGCGAAATCGCGGGCAGGCGCTTTGATCCATGCCTTGCGGATGTGTTCATATCCGCCGTGAGGTTCATGGAAGGCGCTCCCCCCAAAAAATGGTGGGAATACACAAAAGAAAGAAAGGCGGCCATGTCAAAAAACGGCCGCGCTTATGACGGAGTCGAGGCGGAGAATAAAATGAAAGATGACGCTCCGGGCAGGAGATGATGACGTTGTAAAAAATCCGATCTACGGCGTCGCAGCGCTTATTTTTACGACGCCATCAACACATGGAGGTTTCACACATGTCTTCAAATGACCCCGACAATATCGCGAGGGTTGTCTCAGAGGCTCGTCGGGCCCGGGAAAAGCGTCAAACCAGTTACCGGGAGCGAGCCCTGAAACTTTTTCCCCGGATCTGCGGCCATTGCGGCCGGGAGTTCAGCGGCAAAAATTTGCGCGAGCTCACCGTGCACCACAAAGACCACGACCATGATAACAATCCCCCGGACGGCAGCAACTGGGAGCTGCTGTGCATCTACTGCCACGACAACGAACACTCCAGGGGCGAAGTGGCCGACGCCTACGCCGAAGAGGCGCCCGAGGCCTCTTCGGCCGGCGGGTCCATGGATCATCCCTTTGCCGGTCTGGCGGATTTGTTGAAGGACAAATCGGATGGTTAAATTTTTATATCCTGGGTTGACGGCGCGAGCCCCTTCTTTCTTCAACCCGTCTTTGATCTGATAAGCATGATAAATAGGGATATTTTGGGGCAGGCAAATAGCGCTCATTGACACATTCAGCTATGGATATCTCTTTTTGGGTATTTTCTGAGTGAATTTGGCTTTGGCCGGGTCCGGGACGATTTGGCGGTGTTCCGGGAAAACAACCGGGAAAAAGAGTGGAATTCAGAGACGGCCTCCACCTTTTCTTTTGGATTTTTTACTGGAATCATAAATAAAAGCGAGGCCAGGCCCCGGCATTTCAAAGCAGCGTCACGCTTTCATGCCGGGCTTATGTCAGACGTTCGAACCATTTGAATTTTGAGGCTGCCTTATCGAATGTGAGCACAGGGCCGCAACCGTTGAATCTGGCGGAATGGGCAATAAGCAGATCCGAAAGATCATATGAATTCCCTCGCGCGGAACGAACGAATTCTCTCACCGCTGAATGCTGCTCGAATTTAAGCGCCGGCATTGCCAAAAGATCGCGGATGGATTCTAAAATTTCCATTCTTGGAATTTCATAAACAGACTCCAGAACCCATATCATTTCCAAAACCACAAGCAACGGCACAAAAATTTCTCTTTGTTTTAATTCAGCGTTTTTTAAAATGGAATAGGCCTTTTGGGTTTGCGGCTCGTCATCGGCGATTAAAAATCGGATCAAAACATTTGTGTCAATGGCTTTCATTTAAATTTGTTCCTCATTCGATCTCTAACGCCTTCATTCATGGCTTCTATGGACACCGCTTTTTTCCCGCGCGCGTGAAGTCGTCGAAAAACGTCATCCACCTTTTTGACCGCCGGCCGGATGATGGCTTCTCTGTTTTTCGTGACAATAATTTCAATTTTGTCCCCGGAGCTTAGCTTAAGAGAATCCCTGATCGCCTTTGGAATGGTCACCTGGCCTTTTGTTGTGAGCGTCGCCAATGTCATCGCAATCCTCCTTTATTCCTTACTTAGAGTAAGCCGCCTGTAAAAAAATGTCAAGAAACCGTTTGAGTCGCGCGTCTGATGGATAAGGTTAAAATGGGACAAGCGAATAGCGCTTTCACGGCCACAGCCGCCGGGAAAATCAAAATCAGCCCGTCTCCAGCCCCTCCTCCAGCTCCTCCCATCGGCGATAAAGCGCGTCCACTTTGGCCTGGGCCTCCTGATGCTCGGCGTAGAGCGTCTCCAGACGGCCGGCGTCACAGGCGGCGTCCGGGTCATTGAGATGAAGTCGCAGGCTCTTTGCGGTCTCTTCGGCCTTTTCGATCTGTTTTTCAATGCGGCCCAGCTCTTTCCTCTCTTCGTAGGCCCGCTTCTGAGATTTTTTGCCCGGGGAGGCCGGGCCGGATTTTGACGTTTCCATGGATTTTGAGGCGCCGCCGGGCCTGGCCGCCCCCCGGGACGGGCCTGTTTCACCCAGGGTCTTGTCCCTGTGTTGAAGCCACTGGTCATAATCGGCGAAATAATGGGCGCCGCCATTTCCATCCAGAAAAAGGAGCCTGTGACACAAACGCCCCATGAGGAACCGGTCGTGGGTGATCAAAACCAGGGCGCCCGGGAATTCCTCCAGACTCTCTTCCAGAACCTGGAGGGTGGGAATGTCCAGATCGTTGGCGGGCTCATCCAGCAAAAGCACATCCGCCGGGCGCGACATCAGGGAAGCGATTAAAACCCGGGCCTTTTCTCCGCCGGAGAGTTTGGAAACCGGCGTTCCCAACTGATCTTTTTCAAACAAAAACCGTTTGGCCCAGGCGGCCACATGGATGGGCCGATCCTTATATATCACCGTGTCTCCCTCCGGGGCGAGCGCCCGGCGCAGGGTTTGGGTCTCGTCCGGAAGCTGTCTTTTCTGGTCAAATGTCACGATCCGCAACCCATGCGCCCAAACCACGGACCCCTGGTCAGGCGCCAGGGCGCCATTTAAAATATGAAGGAGTGAGCTTTTTCCGGCCCCGTTTTGTCCCATGATTCCCAGCCCCGTTCCCGGGCCGAGTTTGAGATTGAGATTTTCAAAAAGGAGCTTGCCCCCCAATGTCTTTTTTATTTTTCGGGCGCTCAAAAGTTCCCGGGTTTTTCTGCGGGTGGCGTCAAAGGCGATGTCCACCTTTTTATCCCGGGAGTTCCGGCCCTTTGCCGCAGACAGATCATCCTGCAGCCGCCATGCCTGGCGGATTCGATGTTTTGCCTTTGTGGCCCGGGCTTTGGGGCCGCGACGGAGCCATTCGACTTCACGGCGGACCTTGTTGGAAAGAACGGTTTCGAGCCTGGCCTGCTTTTGAACACAGGCTTCCCGGGCCACGATAAAATCGCTGTAACTCCCCTGGGTTTTAATAAGCCCGCCGGGATATCGAAGGTTCAGCTCCACCATCCGGTTGGTCGTGGCGTCCAGAAAAAACCGGTCATGACTCACCAGAACAAAGGCGAACGGGGCCTCTTTCAACAGACGCTCCAGCCACAAAATCCCCTCCAGATCAAGATGGTTGGTGGGCTCATCCATGAGAAGCAGGTCGGGTTTTTCAAGCAGGGCCCGGCCAATGGCCAGCCGTTTGCGCCATCCGCCTGAAAGAGCGCCGACCTTCCGGCCACCGTCCCCCAATGCCATCAGACTTTTGATTTCATCCAGCCGCTTTGCGATCCGCCATTTTTCAAGCCCCCCGGGAATGGCCTGAAGCAGGGTCTCCTCCATTGTTTTTTCAGGATCAAGAACGTCGTTTTGGGGAAGATAAATAACTCGGGCGAAGCGTCGCCGGGAAACCTCTCCGGAATCCACGGACACCTCCCCGGCCAGTATTTTCAGGAAGGTGGACTTGCCCGCGCCGTTGGGGCCGATCAGGCCCATGCGATCATGCTCCAGAACTTGAAGGGAAATATCGGTGAACAGGGGCTGGGCGCCATAGGATTTGCGCGCCAGTCGGGCGCCGACCAGAACGTTTGAAGCCATAGGTCTCTTTCTTTGTTTTCAGGTTAGCCGGTTTTGATGATTTCCCGGGACATTTTTCCGAAACAGCGCCACATCCGGAGCCCGGAACTCAAGCCCGGCATGAAAGCGTCCGGCCATGTATTGAAAGGTTTCAAGACAGTAAAAGCAGATATGGGTCATGTCCCGGATGTAATGCCATTGGGAAAACGCCTGGAGATCCCGGGCCGGCCGGGTCATCACGGCCAGCCATCCCCCTGGTTTCAGCATGGCGAACAACCTCGTAAAATCCGCGCCGGGATCACGAAGATGCTCCGCCACTTCAGTGGCGCATATGAAATCATACTGTTTTTCAAATACCTCCGGATGGTTCTGATAAAAGGGATCGTACAGGTCCACCGTGTGGCCCTTTTCCTCCAGCATTGCCGACAGGGTCGGGCCCGGGCCGCATCCAAAATCCAATCCCGCCTGGCGCGGGGGCAGTCTCTCCAGAAGGGGCCCGGTCAATCGGGACAGAAATCGGCGATACCCGGAATCCCGGGGGTCATTTTCATGCAGATCATACACGGCCCGCTCATCTTCCGGGGCCATCCAGTGGCGCCTGGGCACAAAAATCAGCCGGCAGCGGCCGCAGCGCAGGTAAATTCGCCGATTGTCCTCAAAAAAAAGACCTGCGGCCTCGCCGCACAAGGGGCAGATTGAAGGCGCCTCCGCCCATGAGCGCCTCACGCGGCCCCGCGAAGCTCTTTCATTGCGGAAGAGATCACCCGGCGGGACGACCTCAAAAGCAGCCACAAAAGCCCCAGGGCCACCACAATGTCCGGCCATCCGGAATCGGTCAGCCATACCAGACCCGCCGCGGCAAAAACCGAGAGATTCGTGGCGATGTCGTTTCGGGAGCACTCCCAGACCGAATTCATGTTGATGTCTTCATGGCGATGCCGCCAGAGAAGGAAAAGACACGCCAGATTGGCGGCAAGGCTGATCAGGCTGAAGGCGCCCATAAGCTCAAAGATCGGGGCGCTTGAAACCATCAGCCTGTACACGATCTGAACCGCCACGCCGCAGGCGGCCGCTAAAATCAACACGCCCTTAAAAAGCGCCACCTTCGCTTTCCTGATGATGCCGCCGGAAACCGCAAACAAACTCAGGCCGTAGGTCAGCGCGTCGCCCAGATTATCAAGACTGTCGGCAAAAAGCGCGGATGACCTGGCATATTGTGACGCGATGACAATGACAATAAACATCACGGCGTTAATCACCAGAACGATCTTCAGAACCCCGCGCTGAGACTCTTGAAGAGCCTCCATACCACAACCATTTTCACAGCATCCACTCATATGGCCTCCTGGTTATTCCGGTAAGATTGATATAAAATTTCAATGGGATGGCAAACCGGGTATGACGTCATCTGGTTAAACTGAAGCCGGCAGCTCAGGCAGTCGGTGATGATTCGGTCGGGATTCAGGCGTTTGATTTTGGCCATCAGACGGGCGCCCATTTGAGTCGAGGCCTGATGAAAATCGCGTTTAAAGCCCATGATCCCCGCGATGCCGCAACAGTTGAGGGCGCTGGGGACATGCTCCAGCGAGATTCCCGGGACGGAGGCCAGAAGCCCCGCGTATGGCGCGCCGATTCCCTGCTCCCGCAAGTGGCAGGGCGGGTAATAAAACATCTTTCCGGAAACCGGCCCCCACTCTTCCAGCAGCCGGCCGGCGAGCCGCATCTCCATCAAATATTCCCCGAGATCATAGGTATTTTGGGCCACCTGGATTCGTTTCAGCGGATCAATGACGGAAAAGTACCCGTCGTCTTTCAGAATTTTTCCATAAATGACCCGGTCCAGCGTCTGAAACCGCGCCTCTTTCAAAGCGCCATTCAGGGCGCCCGCCGTCTCCCGGGTCTTGTGAAGCCCGCCGAATCCGCCCCGGCATTCGGGCGGGATGTCGGGCGCCGCGCCGGCCGTCCAATTCGGCGGGGATTTCTCCGGAATTTTGATGCGCCGCTCGTCGCCGCCCACCCTGTCCTGGTATGCCTTGGAATAATACGCGCCCCCCAAAATCGCGTTTTTGAGCATATACCCGCAGGTGGGGCAGGAGCAGACAATGTCATAGCCGTCCGCCGCCGCCTCGGCGAGATGATGGATGGTTCGGCGGGCGAACTTCAAGGTGAGTTCCCGGTCGCCCTCCAGCATGCCGGGCATGCCGCAGCAGTTTTGCTCGGGATACCACACCTCGACGCGGTTTCTCTCCCACACGCCCACAGCGGCTTTGGCCGCGTCCGGGAACAGGCGCCTGGCCGTGCAGCCGGCAAAATAGGCCACTTTGTTTTTGTTTTCCCCGGGGGATTTCTCATGAAGGCCCCGCTGTCTGGCCCATTCCGGAAAATTTTCTTTGGGGAAAACCGGGATTTTTCGTTTCGGATGGATGCCCGCGGCCTTTTTCAGCCCGTTTCCGGCGGTTCGGCTCTGGAGCAAAAAGTTGGAAATACGGGGAAAAGCCCCGCATACTTTGCCCACCCGCTCGACATCCTCAAGGATTCGAATGCGCGGGTCAAGGCCATCCCTTTGTATAAAAAGGGTTTTGGCCATGATGATGTCTTCGCGGATATTGGGGCACGGGCACAGCGCGCAGTAATGGCACAGGTCCGCCAGACGCCGAAGCTCCGCGGGGGCGATTTTCTCCCCGGTCTCCCGCTCCCGGTCCCACAGCCGGTACATCTCGGGGAAGAAAAAGCAGCTCGTGTCCATGATGTGGCGGCAGCAATCGCAATCGGCGCAGGCGTCCACCACCTTTCTCATCGAACGCTCCGGTTTGTCCAATTTGCTTCTCCTGATTGTTTTATCGGCCATGGGTCAAATATTTATGGCGGAATGGATTGGCTGGAAATTGAGGGCGGAAATGGGTTTACAATTTTGGGAGTTAAGTCGCCTGTCTGACAAGGCGTGAAAACTTGAGGCATATCGGGATATGCCGAGTTTTCATAACGTGGTCAGGCTTCGATGAATGGGTTTCCAAAATGTAAGGTTATTTTTGAGCGAGCCCTAAGTAAAACCATCAAAGATTATCAAGAATTTTATTGAATTTTTCTTTATATTCCATATGTCCCCCAATAATCGAAGTCACATCTTTATTGATGATTTTGCTGTCCGAAACCTCTATATCTCCAAGTCCGATCGGCGAGCTTGAAAGAGCGTTTGCGCCCCGATATAGAAACTTTAGCGTGCTGTCATGATTTGAATAACAATTGATTATCTTTCCCTTGACCGCTTTAATCGCATTTGTCCACCCTTCAGCGTCTTTTCGGTCAACCGCCCCTCCCAACAGGTACACGTCATTTATTTGTGACGCTTTTTGGGTGGATAATGCGCAAAGGAGATAATAAATCACTCTTGAGCCAAGTGAATGGCCCATTAGAATGTAACCGTTGGGATTGTGGGTTCTTGCAATCAAATCAGCCAATAATATTCCTGTCATTGAGGCCTTGACCATTGAGGTATGCCATGGATTTCCCATCAACTCGGCGACTGTTTGCGCCCAGCTCAATGGATTTAATTTTTTAGCGAATGATTTGCTTCCTCTTTTCATCAACTCAAAAATCAACTTCTTAAAAGCTTCCCCCCCCACTTTTCTTCCAATCAAACCGCCCATTTTGTATAGCGACTTGGATTCCCAGGTCACGTAATAATATGGATTAGATGGATATTGATCTGAAACAGCCTTGACCCAATCGCGTGAGTCTTGACGCTTTTGGGATAAAAAACCATTAAAAAAAATTAGCGCCGGGCCTGTTCCATTTTTAATTTTAGCTATTTTGAAATCTTTAATCGCCCCGAAATAATTGTTGCTCACCACAGCGCCTTGCGCTCCGCCTAAAGCGGATCCCGCCGCCGAAATAAAAGAAACCCCGCCGGCGACGCCGCCATGCCCCAAAGCGACCAAAGACGCGCTTGTCAGAGCCGCGCCGCTTAAAGCGCCCATCGCGCCGCCCGCTCCCATGGCCCCCATGGCGCCCCCCGCGCCCATTGCGCCGCCCGCGCCCAAAAAACCAGTCGCTCCCAATGCGGACACAAGGCCAGGCGCGGCCAGGTATGTCACAGGACAAAAAACAGAAACCCCGGCAAGCATCCCGCCGGCAATTTTACCGCCTTTTGCCAAATTCCATTTGGCCTTATCAAAAATGACCTCATATTCCTCTAAATCACTGAGTTTGTGATTCAGCTTTTTGAAATCTGATATTGTCCCATCATGCTCCGCGCACAGCTCGCTTGCCCAGTTTTCTTTAATGGAACTTACAAAACCGTCTTTGTGTTGATTTGACGGCTTGAATGTCGCCATGTTTTCGCAGTATCTGCACTGGACAGTATAATTTCCACAAGAGGAACACTGATATTCATTCCTTGTTAAATAATTTTTCTTAACCAATCTATGGGTTGTTTTTTTGTGGCACCACGAACACCATTGATATTCATCGTTTGAACTCATTATATGTATGGCCTCATTCTCCGACAAGCGCCACGCCTTGTCTATCTCCCGCGACACCGTCTTAACGGTTTTTAAGCGTTTATCTCCACGATTAAAAATAAGACATTTGTGTCAATGGCTTTCATTTGAATGGGTTCCTCATTCGAAACATGAACCCTAACGCCCCCATTCATGGCTTCTATGGACACCTCGTTTAGATTAAAGCGCAGATAAAAAAATGTCAAGAAATCGTTTCAGCCAAGCGTCTGATGGGAAAGGGCCCCGGCGGTTTTGCCCGGGATAATGTCTTCGCGGATATTGGATCGCGGGCACAGCGCGCGGTCATGGCACAGGTCCGCCAGACGCCGAAGCTCCGCGGGGGCGATTTTCTCCCCGGTCTCCCTCTCCCGGTCCCACAGCCGGTACATCTCGGGGAAAAAAAAGCAGCTCGTGTCCATGATGTGGCGGCAGCAATCGCAATCGGCGCAGGCGTCCACCACCTTTCTCATCGAACGCTCCGGTTTGTCCAATTCGCTTTTCCTGATTGTTTTATCGGCCATGGGGCAACTATTTATTCCAAAATGAGGGGTGGGGAGAATCAAAAACAGACATGTCAGGCAGACGCCTTTGGAGCCAGGGAGCCGTTGAGATATTTATGCACGATGCTGGAAATAAGCGTCTGGTAAGGGATGCCCTCTTCAATGGCCTTAATCTGAATTTGATGATAATCCTTTTGCGTCAAACGTAAATTAATTCGCTTATCCTTTTTCAATGTGTTCCGGGCCGCCGTCATGGCCTTTTCTTTCTCCCGGACGATATCTTGAACCGGCCGCCATTCGACACTTTCAATGGATTCCATCAGGTCTGCCTCTTCCCGGTCCATGGGTTTAAGCTCATTCGGATTTGTTTTTTTCATCATTTCCCTCTTAAACCATATTTTTGGGTGTATTTGCGGCTTCGAAAGGCGGTTTTAAGAAAAATTCCATAATCGTCTTCCACAAAAGGAACAATAACGGCATAGCCGTCCATCTCCAGAATATAAATCTTTTGGTTCGGCCGACTTGGATTTTCCTCTATTCCGACAATCCGCCCTGACGCAATGAGATACGCGATCTCTTCAAAGGAAATCCCGCGCTCACGTTTGATCTTTTCGTTTTTTTCAGGATTCCAGTTCAAGTATCTCATGTCAAAAATATAAGTCATCGTCTGCCTTTTGTCAACTTTCATTTAAAAAAACGATGCAAGGAGATATAAAAGATGAAACGCTCGCCTGAACACACAAACCCGGCGTCCGGCAGGATCGTTTCCCGGCCTTGACAAAGAGGGCGAATAGCCGTAGCATTGCATAGGTCGCGGGTAAACCGAAAACCCGGCGCGGGAAACACTCAAAAAATCTCAAAAGGATTAAGGAAAACAAATGAAAAAATCAATGTCCGCCAAACTCACCTCTATCTTCTTTTTGGTTTTCTTTTTGGCAAGCGGCCTTTTATTTCATGCATGCGCGCTGAATTTCAAGGGAAAAGAAACATCTAAGATCAGACTGATTGACGATTATAAATATGAGACAACGGCCCGGTATTTAGAAGAAAGATTAAACCGATATCCAAAAAAAATGAAAACTATTTACGCGATTCAACTTTTTTCAGTTTATTTTGAGGCAAGGATGTACGAAAAGGGAATCGCCCTTGTTTCAGAGCTTTTAAAAGACGAGCGTGTGAGCAAATACTGGGCCTATATTAATTTGTCGGTTTGCTATTTCAAAATCGGATCTTATGAAAAATCCTCACAGGCGCTTGACAAGGCCATCGAATCCCGGGGACCGGGGGAATGGTATTCAAAAATGATCAGAGCGGCGATTCTTGAACAGACTGGAGACACCCAAAAAGCCGATATTCTTCTGAAAGAGGTTGAAAGTCCCACGCCCGATTCGCCCCGATATATCAATTACATTATGAATATGGCATGCTATTTTGCCCATAAAGGGGATGCCCCAAACACAGAAAAATATATCCTTCAGGCCCTGGGAATGCCTGGCGTGGATGACACATTTTTCAAAAGAGATGTCTCTTTTGATAAGTTCAGAAAACAGAAATGGTATAAAAAATTATTTGGCGAAACCATTAAAAAAAACTGAACGCGCGAACAGCGAAGGGTTAAATCCCTTGTGTTCTCAATGAGTGGATTCTTCATCGGCCGAAGAAACCGCCGCTTTAATAAATCCAAAAAAGGAGAAATCAAATTGTATCACTGGATCAGCGACGCTATCGAAGTTTTCCTGGAAGCCGCATACCGCTTGACCGGAAGAACGCTCTACGGGAAAAAATTTTCCGCTCAAAAGCCGGCGCCCACCCATATGAAAGTCGCCGCCGGGGTTTTGCTGTGTCTGATCCTTGCCATCCCCGTTGGGATTATAATGATTATAAATAATTGATTTTTATATTATAAATACAGAAAATCGAGCACGCTTTTTCCAAGGAGATTTCAACAATGAGTATTTGGCTTGTCCGGGCAGGCAGCTCAGGGGAGTATGAATCCAAATTCTTAGACGATAACCGTATTTATTTAACTTGGAAGGGCTTCAAAAAAAATGTGATCAAGCTCAAATCGCCTGAAGCCTTGAGAGAAGCCCTCGGGACCGAACGTCCCGACGCAAAAGACGGCGCCGTGATAAACTGGGCGAGCCAGATTTGGGCATTTGGGCATAAAATGAAAGTGGGAGACTGGGTCGCGCTTCCAAGCAGAAAAAAAGCGTCCATCCATTTCGGAAAAATAAAAGGAGATTACGAATTTCTCCCGGAAGGCCCGAACCCCTATTATCATGCGCGGTCAATGGACTGGTTCGCCCAGGATATTCCCCGCTCAAACTTTGACCAGGATATTCTTTATTCTTTCGGGGCGTTTATGACCATCTGCCGAATCTCCCGGAATGACGCGGAGAATCGAATTAAAAAAATGTCCAAAAATGATTGGAAATCCACTTTCACAGCCCCGCAAACAGGAGTGGACGCGCTGGACGCTGTGGAAGATTCCGGGAATTTAGATATTGAGCGTTTCGCCAAGGACCAGATCGCCAAATTTTTAACGGCCAGATACTCCGGGCATGGAATGGCCCGGCTGGTGGAAGCCATTCTGAAGTCAAAAGGCTTCATGACTTATCGAAGCCCGGAAGGCCCGGACAAAGGCGTCGACCTTTTGGCGGGTCCCGGGGCATTGGGATTTGAAAGCCCTAAAATTTGTGTGCAGGTTAAAACCGGCGACACGCCTGTTGACCGGCCGACTTTGGATCAACTCATTGGGGCGATGCAGAATTTCGGCGCTGAATCAGGCCTGCTGGTCTCCTGGTCGGGCTTCAAACGCAGCGTGGACAGGGAGCTTCCATCCCAGTTTTTTCGTGTCCGCCTGTGGGACCAGGACGCGCTGATTGAAGAGCTGCTTGAAAGCTATGAAAAGCTGGACGACGAGATAAAAGCGGAATTGCCGTTCAAACGGATATGGGCGATCGCGAGTTCGGATTCATGAAAAATTCCCATCCAAAAGGGCGTCTTTAAACCATCTCCAGTATAAATGAATCTTCCCCGGATTCGCAATGGATTTTCCGGAGCGCTGAGATTAAACAGCGACGATTGAAATACGGATAAAAAATATGTCTGATCACCAGCCTCTGTTCAGCAAAGGGTATTTAATGTCCTGCTGGACTCTTGAATTCAAGGACTACCGGGAAAATGTGGACCCGGACATTAAAAAACGACTGGAAGCCTGGGCTGACAAAGACTTTCAGAAAGAGACCGTGGCTGAAAGCGCCTTTGTCGATATTTTTTTTAAAAAAATTTGGGGATACAGCGCCTCGGGGGAAATATGCAAAGACAAGGGCTACAGCCTCCATCCCCAGTTTTCCATAAAAGGGGCCGGCCAAAAAGGCGGGACCGGCAAAGCGGATTTGGCCTTGGGTTTTTTTGGAGAAACCAGCCCCGTCTCCCGCATACCCCAAGTCCTGTGCGAATTTAAAGACATTTCATCCGGGCTGGATCACAAACAAAATCGAAAGGGAAATAACAGAAGCCCGGTAAAACAATGCGCCGACTATCTGAAAATGTCTTTCGAGAGACTTTTCGGAAACGAGCCTGTGAAACCCACATGGGGCATTGTGACCGATATGAACGAGTTTCGTTTATACTATCGAAAAACAATTCCTTTTCAATATCAAAGATTTATCATCCAAAAAAAACGAGGCGCCTATCAGGATATCGCGCTGACTGATGACTCGGAGGAAGGCGCGTGGCAGCGTTTCTTTTTCTGGAAACTGTTCCATTCCGATCAGCTTCTGACAAAGTCCGGAAGAAGTCCCCTGGAAAAAAAAATCGTGGATCAGGGGGTTCATGAAAAAAGCCTGGAGAAAGAATTTTACTCAGAATACGCTGATTACAGAAAAAAACTATACGAGACTCTGATCGGGAGCAACTCGAATTTCAAAGGCGGGCGTGGAAAGCTGGTTCGCCTGGCGCAACGGTTACTGGACAGATTCATCTTTATCATGTTCTGCGAAGACATGGGGAGCGCCTTAAATTTTCCCCGCAATCTGCTGCGCGACCTGCTGATTAAGGAAAGCAATGACGAGGATTATGATGAGGATGACGATATCGTTTGGACAAGGGTGAAAAAATTATTTGTCTCCATGCGGGACGGAACGTGTTTTCGGGAACACAAAATGAATCGTTTTAACGGCGGAATATTTGAGGAAGACGCTGAGCTTGAAAACCTGAAAATTCCGACCGGTGTTTTTTGCGCCAAAAATCAGGGCATGAACCCAAAAAGCGTTTTGTCAAACCCGGGAACACTCCTTTTCCTTTCGTCGAAATACAATTTCGGGATAAGGGAAGACAGCTTAAGACCCAACATCGGCCTTTACACACTTGGCCGGATATTTGAGCAGTCCATCACTGAGCTGGAGATCATGGAGGCGGACGCCGATGGGCGCGATTCCCTCATGAGGCTTTCCAAAAGGAAAACCAACGGGGTTTATTACACACCCGAGTGGGTCACAAAATATATTGTGGATGAAACCATTGGGGCTCGTCTTGATGAGATCAAAAAAGAACTCGGTTATGACACGATGCCTCCTGTGACGGAAGAAGATATCGCCATGAAGTATGGAAGAATTCCGGGAAAGCGGAAAAAAAACAGGCGGCATGTCAAAGACTATCTTTCTTTTCTTGAACAATACGAAAAAAAAGTGAATAATCTGAAAATTTTGGATCCTGCCTGCGGGTCCGGAGCTTTTTTAATTCAGGCGTTTGACAGAGTGGTCCGGGAACGGAGATGGATCGTGGATGAACGTCTGAGAATCAATGAACAGGGCTCCATGTCTGATATCGAAATCCTTACAAATGAAACACTTTCAAAAAATCTGTATGGAGTCGACCTCAACCCCGAATCTGTGGAAATAACCCGCCTGGCCCTCTGGCTGCGCACCGCTTCACCTCGCAGTCCCCTTTGTTCGCTTGACGCGCGTATTCGATGCGGCAACAGTCTGGTTGACAGTCGCTTTTACCAGCTCAGAGAAAACAATCCGCTTTCAAAAGAGGAAAAAGAAAGAATCAACGCGTTTGACTGGAAAAAGGCTTTCCCTGAAGTTTTTCAAAACGGGGGCTTTGATATTGTCATCGGGAATCCGCCTTATGTGAAACTGCAAAATTTCAGAAAAATCCAAGGGCCGGTCGCCGAATTTTTAGTCAGCGCGAAAACAGATCAAAACCGCCCCCTCTACCACAGCGCTCAGACAGGCAATTTTGATTTGTATCTTCCTTTTATTGAGAAAGGGGTCGGTCTTCTTCATTCAAAAGGAAAAATGGGCTACATCGCCCCCAATGTATGGCTGGTGAATGAGTACGGGCAGGGATTGAGGCAATGGCTGCTGAAAAACCGAAAATTTGACCGGTGGGTGGACTTCAAAAGCCATCAGGTTTTTGAAGAGGCCTCCACTTATACCGCCATTCAGTTTTTTTCCGGATCGGAAAACAGCGGAGTTCGATATTTTCCATCGGCTGACGGCGATGTCTCTCAAATCGATTGGGAAAATGAAAAAACCGATCAGTTTAAATTTGATGAACTCCCCATGTCAAAAGCGTGGACCCTGATGCCGGCCGATGAATGGGCTTTGGTCAACCGATTGAAAAACAATAACAAAACGCTGGAAAAATTCAGCAAAGGGATCACCGTTGGAATACAGACGAGCGCCGATTATATTTACCACCTGAAAAAAACCGCCCCGAATCAATACGAGCATGTCAAAAATCCCCTTAAGGGCGTTGAGGTGGAGATTGAGGACGAACTCATGAAGCCGCTTGTGTCCGGAACGGACGCAAAACGCTATCTTGTCCCTGAAACTGAAATTCATCTGCTTTTCCCTTACGATCTTTCCGGAAAAAAACCCCGCTTATGGACGGAAAGGGAAATGAAGACAAGATATCCCAGGGGATGGGAATTTTTGAAAGCCCATGAAAAAAAGCTCAGGGGGAGGGAAAAAAGCAAATTTAATGACATCGAATGGCACCGTTTTGGGAGAAACCAAAATATTGATAAACAAGAAATGACAAAATTGGGCGTGGCCCAGACAGTTCAGGGAATGAGAGTTTTCAACGACTCAAAAGCAGAGTTTTACTTCAACAATGTCAGAGTAAACGGAATTTTGCCCCAAAATGTTGAGGACTCATGGTACCTGCTTGGTCTGCTAAACGCTCCCGTCATTGATTTTGTTTTTAAAAGGATCGCAAAATCCAAAGAGGGCGGATTTTATGAGGCCAACAAACAATTCATCGCCCCTCTCCCTATCCCCGACGCTTCGGAAGAACAAAAGCAAAAAGTCGGAACGCTGGCAAAAAAACTTCAGGAGCTTCACACATCCCGCCGGGATAAAATTCTGCGGGTGGAGCGTCGATTAAAAAGTTCCCAGACCGAACCGGACAAACGAAAAATAACATGGATATGGGCGGAAGCAAAAAACAAAGAGATCGCCTCGGAAAAACTTGAAGATGTCCAGTCTTATTTGTCTGCCGGAGTCGCTCTGGAAGCGAAGGAAGAAGATGGGGAGCTTTCCTTTCTTGTTGGCGGAGTCCCCATCATCGAGGGAATATTTGAGGATGAAAAAGACGCGAAATGGATTCACGCCCAATGGAGCCATACGGCCAGGACCACTCATATAACCGCAAAATTTACCGCCGGAAAATTGCTCAATCATCTTCTTGTTTTACGGAAAACGGAGCGTTCCGGTCTAAAAAAGCAGACCGTGGCGCTGGCAGAAGACCTCCGGAACCTGGAAGCGACTATCGAAATGAACGAGAAAAAAATCAATTCTGCGATTTATAAATTGTATGACCTGAGCGATGGCGAAATAAAAATGATTGAGGCCGGTTAATTCAGACGCCTGATGAGAAAACGCAATGGGAGATTCCTCCCCGGCGCACCCCGACGAAATATCGCCGGCAAAATTTTTAAAACCAATGGGAATCAGACATTTAGGCGGATCATGGGTCGCCTGTTGGCGGCACGAGAAAAAAAGCGTTGCAATTGAGGTGTATTATGTTGGTAGTCGTGAAAAAGCCCCATACTGATCATACCTTATTTGAGGTTAAAGGCGATATTCCTTCTGAACTTCTGCAATACCTGACGCAGACCTTTGGTCAGGATGTTGAGGCCCTCGAACCGGATGAGGAATGGGTCGATATCTTCAGCACGGCGTGGTATCAGGAGACGCGGTCTCAGACGACTCCTGGAGAAATTCTGAAAATCTACCGGGAAAATCGCGGCATGAGCCAGGCGGAATTGGGCCGCCGTCTTGGCGAGACATGGAGCCGGCAAAAAATTTCTGATCTGGAGCATAATCGCCGGCCGATCAGCAAAGACATTGGAAAAAAATTAAGCCGGCTTTTCGGCGTTCCGGTTGAACGTTTTTTGTACGGCATCGAATGAAACGGTAGGGGTTCGCTCAAAAATTAGTTTCCAATTTTGGGAGTTAAGTCGCCTGTCTGACAAGGCGTGAAAACTTCAGGCATATCGGGATATGCCGAGTTTTCATAACGCGGTCAGACAGGATGAATTGGCTTCCAAAATGTAAAGTTGTTTTTGAGCGAGCCCTAAGGTTTGGACGTTTCAAACTCACGACCCATTATGCCCCATTTGACGGCCCCCCCCCTTACTCCAGCCGAAACGTCGTCACGCACGTCTTGCTTTCGCTGAATGTTTCGATGACGCCCCGGGCCTCGCGGTCCATTCCCGAAATCGTCACCATAAAACGCTGATCTCTCGGAAGCCAGATATCCAAAAAGCCGTTTTTTAAAGTTTGGACCGTTTCGTCCATGACGGTTTTTCCGTCAGCGCCCACCGCCTTCACCTGAAATGTTTTTTCGGCCAGCTCCCCCTGACAGGAGGAGAAATAATGGGTAGTTCAGCGGTGCGTGTAAGTGATGTACGGCGCGATGGAGACAAACATCTCGTTTTTCGGAAGCGTTATCATGGCCATCTCCCCGGATGGAAACTCAAAAAACAGCTCATGGGAGGTGACATAACTGGTGATGTCCTTGTGCGTCCAGCGCCACTGGTTGGCAAGATCAATCGCCTCTCCGGCGCCGATTCCCTCCACCGCCGCCTCAGGCTGTGAATGCTTGACCTCCCCGGCCGAGGCAAAAAACGCCCAGCACAGGCAAATCGCGATCAAAAGCACGCTCCGTTTTCTCATTTTCATTTTTCGCTCCTTTGAAGAGGCCCGGCCCCGCGACGCTTCCAACGGCATGCGCGGCGTCCGGGCGAAGACAGGAAAAATTCAGCGCGTTCGTGTGTTTAGAGTAAGGGAAAACGCGGCCCATTGTCAAGACAAAAGGCGAAGGGATGGAGGTCGGCGAAAATCGACTGGAGAGACGTTCCGGTCCATTGTGACATGCGCGTCAAAAATATGCCTTTCTTGTTTTTTCCTATTTTTTTCTATTTTTCCTTATTTTTACTCTCAAAGAAATTGATAAACGTCAAAAAACAGTTCATTTTAGACCTCAAATTTATATTTTGACACGACCGCGAATTCAAAACCAAATAATGAGGAGGGAAAAATGAAGAAAAACTTTTTGATGATCACTCTTTGCGCCATCCTGCTGTCTGTCTCCGCCGTCTCATACAGCTCCGAGTCCGAAGAGGTTTCGGGGAGTTATTTCACCGGATATATCGGTTCCGCGAGCCTCAGCGATTCAGACTGGAACTCTCCGGCGTCCACTGGCGTGACACTAAATCTTTCCTATGACGCCGGCATGGCATTGGGGGCGGCCATCGGCTATCAGCTTGACGTGCTCAGGGTTGAGATGGAATTGTCCCATCAAAAAAACAATGTCACCGGAGTAAGCTTCTCCGGAGGGTCTTTGGACATGTCCGGAGATATGTCGATTGTTTCTTTACTGGCAAACGGTTATCTGGATATCATCAACAATACCCCCATCACGCCGTTTCTCAGCGTCGGAGTAGGCCTGGCAAAGGTTGAGGGAAATGATTTTTTTGTGCCCGGCATAGGCATCGGCAGCGGAAGCGCGGATGACACCGTCCAGGCCTTTCAGATAGGGGGCGGCCTGGGCTATGAGATCAATGAGACCGTGACCCTATACGCAAACTATCGATATTTTGGAACATCTGACGTTGATTTCGACGGCACCCGGGTTTCCATCGGCAGCCATAATTTCATGGTTGGCGCAAGAGTCAATTTCTGATAACGTCTTCAATGACGTGTCCGCCTCCGCCGGACGGATTTCCTCCCGGCCGGAGGCTCAACAACCCAAAATAAACACTGTGACAATGAGAGGGGAAACATGGGCCATATCCAGTGGAGCGATTTTGAAAAAGTGGCGCTTGAAGTCGGGACCATCGTGGACGTCCGGGACTTTCCGGAGGCGAAAAAACCCGCCTATATTCTGAAAGTGGATTTCGGCGGAAAAACCGGCGTTAAAAAATCCAGCGCCCGGATCACGGACCTTTATTCCAAAAAGAGTCTTGTGGGCAAACAGGTCATCGCCGTGGTCAACTTTCCCCCCAAACAGATCGGCCCCATCATGTCGGAATGCCTTGTGACAGGCTTTCACCGGGAGGATGGGGCCGTTGTGCTGGCCGCGCCGGACGGCGAGGTTCCCAACGGGGCGCGGCTGGTCTGACGCGCGGTCAAATCTCCATGGCGGCCCTGTGCCCGTCATGAACCGCGTCAAACGCGGTGGCGATTTTCCGGGCGTCCCCGACGACCCGGCAAGGGATGTTTAACCGATCCAGAAGCGGCTCCAAAGGATTGTGGGGCGCGGAGCCCGCCGCCACCACCACGGTGTCCGCCGGAACCTGATTGATCTCGCCGTTTTTCTCGTATTCCACGCCGGTCCCGGTGATTTTCACCACGGTTCCCGATGTGACGGTTTTCACGCCGAACCGCCGCATGTCCCCCATCATGCCCCACCGGGTTGATTTCCCGATATCCTTTCCCAAATCCCCGGTCATTTCAATGAGGCGGACTTTTTTGGTTCCCCGGGTGGCCAGTTCAAAAAGGGTTTCGGGCGTCTCCGCCTGGTGGACCCAAAGAAACTTCAGCGCGTGGGCCGGAATGGTTCCTTTTTCAGCCAGAAACAGGGCCGTCTCCACCCCTGCGGCGCCGCCCCCGATCACGACCACGCGCTCGCCGGTCTCGACTTTGTCCTCCAAAACGTCCCAGGCGTCCGCCACATGGGGCAAATCCAGACCGGGAATGGGCGGCGCCACGGGTTTCGCGCCTGTGGCCAGCAGGACGAAATCGGGCTTTTCCTCTTTAAAGAGCGCTTCGTCCACGTCCCGGCTCAAAAACACGGGGATTCGGCTCGCTTTCAGCTGTTCCTCAAGGTCCCGGGCAAACTGCGAAAACTCCTCTCTTCCCGGGGGCGCGGCGGCCAGGTGAAGCTGGCCCCCCAGTCTGTCCGAGCTTTCATGCAAAGTGACCCGATGTCCCTTTCGGCTCGCGGTCAACGCCGCGCTCATGCCGGCGGGACCGCCCCCGATGACCATGACTCTTTTCGGGGACGGGGCGGGCGCGGCGTTTTCCTTTGTCTCATAACCCGCCATGGGATTGCACAGGCACTCCACATGCTTGAGTTTGAACAGGTTGTCAAAGCAGCCCTGGGCGCACGCCACGCAGTGAACGATTTCGTTTTCCTTTCCCCGGCGCGCTTTTTCGGGAAGCATGGGATCCGCGATCAGGGAGCGGCCCATGGCCGCCATGTCGCAAAAGCCTTCCCGGATGACATTCCGGGCCGTGTCCGGGTCATTGATCCTGTGGCTGGCGATCACGGGAACATCCACCGCCTCTTTGATCCCCCGGGCGAGATAGACAAAGGCCCCTCTCGGCACCCGGGCCACGATTTGGGGCACCCGGGCCTCATGCCACCCGACATTGACGCAAAGGGCGTCCACAGGCCCGTCCGACAGGGCTTTTGCGTATTCGATCAGCTCCCGGCGGGTATTTCCGCCGGGCATGAAGTCATTTCCGTTCATCCGAACCATCAGGGGGAAATCAGGCCCCACGGATTCCCGGACCGCGCGGACAATCTCTATCCCGAACCGCATGCGGTTTTCCATGCTCCCGCCATACTCATCGGTCCGCAGGTTGGTGAGCGGGGACAAAAACTCGCTGATGAGATATCCGGTGCCGCTGAGGATCTCCACGGCGTCAAAGCCCGCTTTTTGAACGCGGCCGGCGGCTTCGGCGAATGAGGCCGCCGTCTGTCTGATTTCTTCGACCGTCATCTCTTTCGGGGTTTCACCGGTCATCCTTGACGCCACGGCGGACGGCGCCACGGGCTGCTTGCCGTCGAGGAAAAACGAAAAATTATACCGGCCCGCATGGTTGATCTGAAGCGCGGCCAGGGAGCCGTTGTCTTTGATGGCCGAGGCGAGCCTCGCCAGCCCGGGGATAAAGCGGTCGTCATGGGCGCCGATGTTCTGCGTGTTTCCGGACAGCTCATCCACCGTTGCATATCCCGCGCAAATCAGGCCGGGACGGCCCTTGGCCCTTTGCGCGTAAAAATCGACGATCTGGTCGGTGACTTCGAATTCCCGGGCCATGCCCAGATGCATGGCCGGCAGACAGATTCGGTTTTCAATCTCCAGGTGATTGATGGTGATCGGGGTAAACAGGGGATCTTTCATCATGCCTCCGCGTGGTTTATTTTAAATCCTTTGAATTCAATGGGTTGAACCTTCATGTTCTGTCATATCCCGGCATATCCCGGCGGTTTTTCTTTCGTTTGCCCCTTTCCGGACCCCGGACGGATATACCATGCCGGGCCTCAAAAGAGAAGGCATTGAAAAAAAATTCAAAAAAAATCGCGCCGGAGCGCCCGGCGAGGTCTTTGACATTTTTTTATGTTTGACATTGTCCGGTTTGTCAAGTAATTGTTTTTTTTAAAAGATGTATGGGCTGTTTTCGGCGGCCCGCCCGAAGTCGCGTCGCGGGCCCTGCCTTTTGCGGGATGAGAAAAACCAGGGAGGAAAAGATGTCCGTCAAACCCATCTCATACGATGAAGCCAGGAAATTAATGAGGCCGGGAGATGTCATCGCGTTCGGCGGCAAGGGCTATTTTTCCGAAATCGTCAAATTCGCCACGTTTTCAAACATCTCTCATATCGGGACGATTATCCAGACCCGGGCGCTTGGCGATGAAGGCGACCGGTTTTTCAACCAGATCATCGAGTCCACATCGTCCAACGGCGTGCATATCTCCCGATTCAGCGACCGGCTCCATGAATATGACGGCGAGCTGTGGTGGCTTCCTTTGTCCGAAGGGATTCGAAAAAACGCGTTTGACCCAAAAGCCTTTTTTGATTTTTTATTCAACCAGGCCCGGGAAAAAAAGCCCTATGATTTTTCCCAGGCCGTAAAATCCGCCATCGACGCCCTTGACGAACTCCCATTCGACCGTCATGGCTCCGCTTACAACAGGGAAGATTTCAGCCGTTTTTTTTGTTCCGAGCTGGTGGCGGCCGGCCTGGAAATGGCGGGCGCCGTCAAAAGCGTGAACGCCTCGGAGGTGACCCCCATCGATCTTTGCAGATGGAACATATATGAAGACCACTATTATCAACTGAAAGGCGATGCCGGGAAAACCATCTCCCGCTTTAACACGTTGTCACCCGAAGACTGGGGCGAATGACCGCGCGCCCTTAGCCATCCCAAGCTTTTTTACGAGTTTATCAAACTTAAACCTGGAAACGGAGGAAGCGATTATGAAAGTGACCATCACCAAAAACTGTATGGGAGACCGAAACTGCAACAATCTTTGCCCGGAGGTGTTCGAGTATGACGAAAACGAATTGAAATCCATCGTCAAATTCGATGATATCCCGGAACAATACCAGGACGTGGCAAGGCGGGCCGCCGACGAGTGCGGCGCGGACGCCATCGAAATCGAGGAATAAGAGCCCCATCGCGCGCAATGAAAATGAAAGGGAGGCGGCGACATGACCCAGTTCAAAGAAAGCCGGACCGCGAAGAACCTGCTGGTTTCGTTTGCCTTTGAGTCCCAGGCCAACAACCGGTATCTTTTTTTCGCCGATCAGGCGAAAAAAGACGGATACATGCAAATATCCAAAATTTTCGCTGAAACGGCGAGACAGGAATTTGAGCACGCCCTTCGGTTTTTTAAATTTTTCAACGGGGGCGAGCTTGAAGTCACCGCCACCTTTCTCACCGGCGTCATAAAGGGCACATACGACAACCTCATCGCCTCGGCCGATCTTGAAAACCATGTGCACAGCCGGCTGTATCCCGGTTTCGCGGCGGTGGCCCGGGAGGAGAATTACGAGCGCGCCGCCGAGACCTGGGACGCCATTATTGTGGCGGAAAGGCATCATGAAACGCTCTTTGCGGCCCTGGCGAGGCGCGTCCGGTCCGGAAAAATATTCAGAAAAGACGAAGGGGCGGTCTGGCGATGCGGGAACTGCGGGTATCTCCATGAAGGGCCGGACGCGCCGAAACAGTGCCCGGCCTGTCTGCGCCCGCAGGGCCATTTTGAGGTTTTATGCGACCCCGTTTAAAGAAACAGGAGATCATGCCATGTTAAAAGAGCCCGGCGTTTTTTCAGAATTGATCACCGGTCTTCCGGAGGCGGACATTCCCTTCGAGGGGGTCCGGGGCTGGATATCCCAGGGCCCCCGGGTCCAGACCGTGTTCTTTGAAATCGAGGCCATCGGCGAGATCCCGGCGCACAGCCACGGGGCCCAGTGGGGCGTGGTGGTGGAAGGCGAGATGGAGCTGACCATCGAGGGAGAATCGCGGGCATGCCAAAAAGGCGATCATTATTTTATCCCTGGAAACGCGGTCCACTCCGCCGTGTTTCACAAAAAAACCTGGGTCATCGACGTGTTCGAGGACCAGGACCGATACGCGGAAAAGACCTGACGCGCCCCAAAGCCGAGCCCCTGAACAAGGCGCGGACGCCGGCTTTGGGGCCGTTTCCCGACGCCTGTTCAGGCGCGCATGGAAAAGCGCTGTGAGAGATTTGAAATGACCCGGCAATATCTCAAGCGCCGGGTCCGGACCCACTGAAACGAAAGCGATAAAAAAATGTTATCAAATCCCCGGGGCAATCATCGACTCAGAAAAAAACCGCCCCCCAAAACCTATCCGTATCAGGAGAATCGCCGTTATTTCGCCCAGGTGGCCGACGGTTTAAAAGAAGCCGCCGCGGACGAGCTGTCTGAGCTTGGCGCCGATGATGTCCGCCCGGAATTCAGCGGGATTTACTTCAAGGCGGACCCGCCCGCCCTGTATCGAATCAATTATCTGTCCCGGCTTCTTTCACGGTGCCTGGCGCCGTTGAAATCGTTCGATTGCCCCGATGACGATATCTTGTATCAGGAAGTCAAAAAAATCCAGTGGGAAGATTTTTTTTCAAGAGGCAGAACCTTTGCCGTGTCGGGGAATGTGTCCGACAGCGGGATTTCGCATTCAAAGTACGCCTCCCTTCGCGTTAAAGACGCGGTGGCCGACTACTTCAGGGAAAAAACCGGCCAGCGCCCGGATGTGTCTCCCAAAAATCCCAATATCCAGCTCAACATCCATATCCGAAAAGACAGGGCCGTGCTCAGCCTCGACACTTCCGGCGCCGCGCTTCACAAAAGAGGATACAGAGAGGAGACCGTGTCCGCGCCCATGCGGGAGACCGTGGCCGCCGCGATTATCCGATACAGCGGGTGGGACGGCTCTGTTCCGCTGTATGATCCTTTGTGCGGATCGGGAACGCTTTTATGCGAAGCCCTCATGCGGCAGGCCCATATTCCCCCCGGCATTTTCAGGAGCCGGTTCGGTTTTGAATGTCTGCCGGACTTTAACCGCGACGTCTGGAAACAGGTGAAAAAAGAGGCCGACGGACAAATCCGGGAAGCGCCCGCGGGGCTCATCGCCGGCAGCGATGTGTCTTCGGAGGCTGTCCGCGCGGCCCGGACAAACCTGATGGGGCTCCATCACGGAAATAAGGTCGGCGTTGAGCGGGCGGACTTCTTAACGCTGTCCCCCCTCAAAAATCATGTCATCACCACCAACCCGCCTTATGGCATTCGGATGGGCAAAGACCGGAACCTTGGAATGTTTTATAAAAAATTCGGCGATTTTTTGAAACAAAAATGCAAAGGCTCTGTGGCTTTTATTTATTTCGGGGAACGGAAGTTTATCAAAAACATGGGGTTGAAGGCATCCTGGAAAAAACCCATCAAGGCCGGCGGGCTTGACGGAAGGCTGGTTAAATACGAGATGCGCTGACCCCGCTTTTTACGATGCCGTCATAGATTGCCCCCCGGATTATTCTCCAATCGGCGCAGGAGGCTCTGGACAGTCTCCAGAGCAAGAATCTCAAGCAGATCGCCCCTGCGAAACGCCGCGGCCAGACGCTGAAGGGACACATTTTCATCGCCCAGTCCAATTTTGCCCAGCGCCTTTTTCAGGCGCGACACAGACCGGGTGTAAAGTTCGGATTTGTGAGTCTCAAAATAATCTTTGACGGATATAAAATTTCGATGGTCCAGGTCCTCGCAGCCAATGCCATTGTCGATCAACAGGCGCTCCCCGAGAATCATGGAAAGAAAATGGTTGGCATAGGGCAAAAACCTTGGCGCGTCGCCGCTTGCGGAGCGTTTTTTCCTCTCGCTGTCCACATGCCGATAAATCAGCGTCGCCATGATCAGCTGAGCGGCGTTAAGGCCGTCATTAAAAATAGTGTCGTAATATTTGCCGAAAAGCTCTTTGGCTCGAAATTTCGCCACATGGGGTTTTCGGCGCCAGACCGTCAAAACGGCGCTGGCGGCCACATTGACCGGGATGGTCCGGGAAGAGCCGGGCGATGAGTCGCGTTTGCGTTTGTACTGGTAGCCCAGCCCCGCCACCGCTTCCTCAAGTTTGGCCTGCAATGGATCATTGGAGCGCAAGTCCCGCAAATCCACCGGGTTCTGACTGTTGGTGGCGTATGTGATCTGATGGGCCAGTCTCTCATCTTCGTCCCCGAGTTCATAGAGTCTGACCAGCGCAAACGCCTCGTCATAAGCGCCGGGATTTTGGGTCAGGGTTTCCTGGATCGTCATGCAGGTCTGAGCGCCGTTAATGATCTGCAAATCCTCAATCCGCACGGAAAAATTCTGTTCCTGCAACGCGCTGTGCCGAAACTTCGCGCAGATCATGGTGACGCCGTTGTTGTAGAAATAAAAATTCTGCCGCTGGTCCGCGTCCAGCAAAGTGTGTTTGATTCCCTTGTTGACCCGGTTTTTATGCAAACCCAGGTACCGGCGAACATTGCGCTCCAAAAGGCGCTCCCCATGATTTTCAAACAAATCCCTGATTCCTTGAACCGACATCTTCCCGATCAACACCCGCCGAAAATTAAACTCCTCCACAACCGCCTTTCCATGCAGGCTGATCGTTTCATTCACCGGTTTTTGCGCCTGAAAGAGATTCACCAGCCCGGCATGATTCAAATGCCGCCAGACCACCTGGGCGCCGAAGCCTGCGGCGTCCATTTTTTCCCGGGTTTTCCCGGTCCATTTTTTTCCATTGTTGCAAAGAAATACCCGAACCGTCGGAATATTGCCATCCCGAACCAGGGAACGAATCTCTTCGACCCTTGCCAGCAGATTTTTCCTCAGAGAAATCTCCTTGTCCGGGTCGAAAATGGACCCGATGGCATGAAGCATTTTGATGACGGCGCTCTCCTGAAAGTTGGATTCGCCGTCCAGCTTTCGGCGGTATTTGGACTGAAACAAAGACACAGTGAATTCGCCATCCTGAATATCCCCGACATGCAGGGCGTCCACCCCGCCGTCGTCTCCGCCTTCCGTTATATATTCAAGGGCTTCGTCAAATTCAATATCCAAAACCGCTTTGACGCAAAGCAGCGTGAAAGCGGCGGAAAACGCCCGCTCATCGTCAAGCCTTGACCCGACCTGATCTTCCAGACCCGCCCGAAAATCTTCCGCGATTTTCCCGACACGCTGATCAATAATGCTCAGGTTGATATCCATGCAATGCTCTCCCATGCTTCGCCCTGAACGCAAAGGCCCAGGATAAAATCGACGCCCCCGTCACTTGCTCGAATAAGACCGGTCGTCAAAGATCACCTTGCTTCCGCTGTTTTCAAACATGAAAGGCAGCTCCCGGCGGCCTTTCATGGACTCAAAAACCGCCGCCTGATTTTGACGCCCGGCCATCAAAAGCATGAAACCGCCCCCGCCGGCGCCCGCGATCTTGCCCCCCAGCGCCCCGGCTTTTTTCGCGGCGTCATACATGCCCCGGATCTCGTCGTTGCTGATGGAAGAGGCCATGGTCTGCTTGAGCCGCCAGTTTTCATCCAGTATCCGGCCGCAGGACCCGATGTCCCCGGCTTCCATGGCGTCGGCGAACTCATCGGCCAAAGCGACCATTTTTCTCATGGCCGCTCTTTTGTCCGAGGACGCCAGGTTGGTTTTCTGGACCGACAAGATGGCGTCGGCCTTTCGGGAGATGCCGGTGTAATACAGAAAAAGAAGAGAGGCGAAATCCCTTTTTTCTTTCCCGGACATGGCCAAAGGAAGGCGGTCCACCGATCCGTCGGGCAAAAAGACGAAACGGTTGACCCCGCCGTAGGCGGCGGCGAACTGGTCCTGTTTTCCGATGGGCTTTCCCAGTATGTCGATCTCGATCCGGCAGGCCTCTTCGGCGAGACGCTCGGCCGTGACCAGGATGTTCCGGTAGGCGTAAAGGACATGGAGCAGCGCCACGGTCACGGCGCTGGAACTGCCCAGGCCCGAGCCCGAGGAAGGGATGTCCGCCAGGGTGGTCAGCTCGATTCCTTTTTCCACCCCGGCGCTCTTCATGGCCTCCCGGACCAGGTCGTGCCGGATGTCCGACACGGCGGACACGCATTCCTTTCTGGAATAGTTGATGTAGATATCGTCGTCAAAACGCTCTTTGACGATGGCGTAAACAAATTTATCTATGGCGGCGCTCACCACCTTGCCGGGCTCTTTTAAATAAAAATCGGCCATATCCGATCCCCCTCCCGCGAAGCTGACGCGAAGGGGGGTTTTGACAATCACCATGTTTTTTCCCTCAATTTCGTGAACGGACTAAAAATCCGAAAATCCTGCGAGATCAACCTTAAAATCAAAGCGCCGGTCGTCCCCCTGCTTCCGATAGCCCAAATCCACGGACCAGCACTGGGCCTTGTAGCCAAAGCCCGCGCCGGAGTCGATGTTTTCATCCGTATGCAGGTTGCGCTCATACCGGGCGAAAACCGATATCCGGTCCGTGAGCTGAAACCGGGCTTTTGAGAAAATCGTCTCGCTCCAATTCCGCGAATATCGGCGCTCCGCCGATATTTCCAGCCACCCCGGCCTTGTGTAGGACACGCCGAAATTCTGGGTGAAAAAATGGCCGTCCATGGACCAGGTCAAATCAGCGGTGGCTGAAAAATTTTGAAACGGCCCGGCGCTCATCTCTAGGGAAATGGGCGAAAAACCTCTTTCCCCGCATTCCTCATAGCCGGATTCGGCGTCCGTGGAAAAACACACGGCGTCATCGGCCCGCCAGGTCTGGGACATCTTCACGCGCCCGATCTGACGGGTCTCCCACTCAGGCGCCGCGCCCGGGTCCCGGGGCTTTTTTTCAGCGCCCAGCATAAACAGGTGGGTCAGGGAGTAGGACAGGCCGTTTTTCGCGTCCACCCGGTCTGAGGAGTCAAAAAAAGGATAGCGGTCCTGGCTCAATTCCGGGGCATATTCCCAGGACACATCCGGCGCCATCCTGTGGGTCAGACGCGAGGCGCCTTCCGGGCCCAGGGCCCAGTCCGCGAAAAGCTCCGAAGAGACGTGGAGGGCCGCGTCGGCCACGGTCCGGTAAAACTCCCCCTCCCCCCGGTCCACGCCTTCCCGGGTGTGATTTTCCATATTCCAGACGGTCTGGCGGAGCCCGAGGGACGCCTCCACGTTGAGGATGTCCCAAAACCTTGCGGGAAGCGAAAGCCGGGCCGAAGCGTCGGCCCTTGTCCCGGACATGCCTTCGGAGCGGTAAAAATGGGCGAACTCGGCGTCCGTCTCCCCATAAACCGGCAAATTCCACAAGGGCCGCCGGACGGCGAAAAACCGAATGCCCGGGAGTTTGAAAAGGGTTTCGTCCAGGCCCGAGCGGCGTCTTTGGATGACATCGTCGTAGGCCCGCGCCTCGGCGCTCAGGCCGAACCGGGGCCACACCCGGTCAAAGGCGATCCGGCTGATTCTTTCGGAGTCGTTGTAATCGTCGATGTGACGGCCGAAACGCTCGGAAAAATACGCCTGGGTGTCCCCATGCCCGTGATACCCGGTTTTGAATTCGTGAAGGTAATCCTGGTCGCTGACCACGTCCACATCCAGCTTCATGAAAACGCCCCCGGGCAGCGCCTGGTCATGCTTGGCCCTGAGCCAGTAGCGGTCCTGGTTGGGCCGGTCAAAATCGTCGTCGTCGTATCCCCAGTTTTCAGCGGATTCCGCCGAGCCCGTGTCGGCCTTCCGGTCGGAAAGAACGTCCAGCCGCGCGGCGAATTTGGAGCGTCCGTCAAAGACATGCCGGTATTCGGCCCCGAACATCTCCCCCCGCTCCCCGGTGTGGCGGATGTGAAAAGTGGCGTCGCGGTTTTCGCCCAGAACCCAGAAAAAGGGCTGGGTGTGCTCAAACCCCATCCGGTCCGAATGGCCGACCGCCGGGGGCAGAAGACCGGTGGCCCGTTTGGTTTTGGCCGGGAACACGAAAAAGGGAACGTACAAAACCGGGACCCCCTTGATCCTGAAGGCGGCTCCCTTCACAAATCCGTAGCCCTCGATGGTCACGTCCAGGCTCCGGCAGGTGATTTTCCAGGCCGGGTTTTCCCCGTCGCATGTGGACAGACCGGCGTTTTCCATTAAATAGGAGTTCTCCCCGGTTTTCACAATCTGATCGGCCGCGATGTGAAAGTGGCTCTCATGAAAAAACACCTCGCCCCGCCGGGCCGTCCCGGTCCGCCCGGCCAGGTTGAGATCAATGGAATCCGCTGACAAAACATCCTGTCCCGATTCGAGAAAGGCCCCGCCTTTTGCCGAGGCCTCCATGGTTTCGGGGCAGAAGCGGACAAAATCCGCCAAAAGGCGTTTGCCGTGGCCTTGAATCTCCACGTCGCCCGAGGCGCTGTAACACCCCTGGCCCTCATGATAGGTCAGCGAGTCGGCGGAAATATGCCAGGGGGAACTGTCTCCTCCTGTCTTAAAACCGGAAAAAAGCCCCTCCCCGGCGGCCGCGGACGCCGACAAAAGCGTCGCCGCAAGGAAGGCGGCGAGCAAGCGAATGAAATATGTCATTGAAATGACCGATTCTCCTTTAAAAAAAACATTCATCATGGAATTAACATCTTGAACATAAACGTTTAATAAGGTATAAAAGCAACGCTTGGGGCCAATGTCAAGATGTAGTTTTTTTATTTTAAACGCCGCGAGGCTTTATGTGAAAACCAAAATGTCCTCCCGGAAACTGGGAAAGTTTCTGGCATACGTCCTGGGGCGCCGTCCCGATGAGTTCGGCCTGGCCCTTGACCGCGAGGGGTTCGCGCCCGTCAAGGAGGTTTTAAAAGCCGTCCACGAGCGGGAAGGGTGGAGATTTGTCCGCGCGTCCCACATTAACGAGCTGCTCATGGCCCCCGGAAAGGCGCCCATTGAGACCCGGGACGGGCTCATCCGGGCCTCGGACCGAAGCGGGGCGCCCGTCCACAGACCGGCCGAGAATCTTCCGAAACTTTTGCGGATCTGCGTGAGGCGGAAAGGCTACGCCGCGGCCCGGGAAAACGGGGTCCGGGCCGGGGGGGGCCGACCCCTGGTTTTATCGTCGGACACCGGCATGGCCGAAAGAATCGGGAAACGGCGGGACGCCTCGCCCGTTCTACTGTCCGCGCATGTGGAAAAGGCCCTGGAGGCGGGCGTGGTTTTCACACAGGCCGGGGAAAATCTGTTTCTTTGCCGGTTTCTCCCGGCTTCTTGCCTGGACGGGCCGAGCCTGGCCAAACATCTCAAAAGGCTGGGGCCGCCCTCCCAAAAACAGGCGGCGGAAGAGCCGACGAAAAAACAAGAGCCCAAGCGCCCGGGAAGTTTCTTTCCGGACCTGTCGTCTCCAAAAGCGCGGGGAAGAAAAACGAAACCCCGCAAAAGCAAAGACGTGGCCTGGAAAAAAGGAATTCGGAAAATTCGCCGGAAAAAAAACGATTTTGATATCTGACAGCATCGTAAAAATCCGATCTACTGTGTTGCAGCGTTTATTTTTAATTGAGGCATACTACATGTATTGCCTCAATTAAAAATAACCACTACGCCTTGTATATCGAATTTTTACGACGCTGTCCCGTGCTTTTTTACGAGTTTATCATATTAATGATTTTATGAATGATTTCAGGATGTGAAGGAGATTGTCATGAAAAAAATCCTGGCCGCCTGGCCGGCCCTCATCGCCCTTTTGTTTCTTTTTGGATGCTCCACCGCCTACAAGGCCACGCCTTTGCCCTTTAAGTCGCCGGCCGCTTACGGAAACGCCCGGTCGGCGGCCGGGGCCGAGGTGGCGGCCCGGGCCTTCGACGACCGCGCCGAGGCCCAAAAAATCTTCGGGTTCGACATCCGGAACGCCGGAATGCTGCCGGTTCAGGTGGTGTTCGATCACCAGGGGAAAAGCCCCATTGAGATCAACCCGACCCAGACTTTTCTCCAGGACGTCGAGGGAAACATCTGGCCTGTTTTAAGCGACAAAGAGGCCTATGACCGGACCACCCAATATTCCCAGACGAAAAAAATCGTCAAAAAAGGCGCCTATCACGGCATGCTGGGCGCCGCGGCCGGCTCCATCATCGGCGCGGCCATCGGCATCGTGTCCAATGAAAACGTTCTGGAGTCGGCGGGCAAAGGGGCCGCCGTGGGGGCCGCCGCCGGGGCCGTCATGGGCGGGGCCGGCGGCTATGGCGAGGCGGGGGACGCCCGGATGGAAATCATGGACGATCTGGACTCAAAATCCCTGAAAAATAAATCCGTGGCCCCGGGAACCCTGGCCCACGGGATCATCTTTTTCCCCGGCGAGGCCAAATCCGCCGAAATCCTGATGCTCCAGATTGTGGAAATCGATACCGGGGAAAAATATTCCCTGCGTTTTCCTTTAAAATAGCAAGCCCTTGAAACAGCGGGCGCGGCGCCGTCATGAAGATGAGGCCAGATCCTCCAGGGCCCGGTCGTAGGAGCCGATGAGATTCTCCCATGAAAAAACGCCCATGGCCCCGGCGATCTCTTCCCGGATTCCCAAAAAGGCCGCCGGATCTTTGAGAAAGGCGATGAGCTTTCGCTCAAAATCGGCCTTGTCCGCCCACAACGCGCAGGTGTGAAATTTTTCGGGAATGATTTCGGGATAGGACAGCCGGCTCGGAACCAGGGGCAGGCACCCCCGCCGGGCGGCCTCGACCACGGATATCCCGAAATTCTCCTGACGGGCCGAGCCCGCCGCCACAGATCCCCGGCGCAGCCAGTCGATGTACGCCCGGCGGGATTTCGCGTATCCATCGCAGACAATCCTGTCCCCAAAGACCTCCCTGGCCCGAATAAAGTCTTTGGGGACCTTCTGAAAATTTTCCCCCAAAAGGGCCAGCCGGAAGTCATGCCCCTTTTCCTGAACCTTTTCAAGGACCTCGAAAAAATCCCCCGGGTTTTTGTCAAATTCCCATCGGTGGTTCCAGATGATCAAAGGCGGGGAGTCGTTTCGGGAAAAGTCGTGGTCCGGTCTGGCCGGAAAACGGACCCCGGGATAAAGAACCCCGGATTTTTCCCGGATGGCGTCCGCCACCCACATGGGACTGAACTCAGGCATCATTTTTAAAAATCCCGGCAGATGGGTGAAAAAATCATCGAAGTGGGTTTTTGAGTTGAACAGGATCCGGTCGGCGGCGCATGCGCCGATGATATTGGTGAAGCCGAACTGAAAATCCCGGGCCTCCCCCGGCGCCAGGGGATAGGTGATCTGGTTTTCGTGAAAATAAAGCAGGATGGGCGGGCATTTTTCGCCGGCCAGGGCCTTGAAATCGGCCACGCCCATCATGTCGGTGGCGATGATTCCGTCATAACGGGACAGGGAGTCGATTTTTTGGATGAAATAAAGGGCCGCGCCGCGCATTCTCCATTTCCAGAAACGCCCGGGAAGGGCCATCTCGTCAATGTCGTGCCGGGAATGCTCGATGAGTCCCCGGGCGAAGTCCCGGTGGGAGCCGCCGGCGAACGGGTTTAAGAAAAGAAATCTCAAAGGGGTCCTCTTTCGGTTCCGTTAAAAATTAAGGTTTGATAAACGCGCTTGAATCTTATATATGAATTCATCGTGGTTTTTTACGAGTTTATTATTAGCGGCCCTGGGAATTTTTGTCAATTCCCGCCGCCCATATCCATTTGACCGGCAAAGGACATCCCATGAAAGGAATCATACTCGCCGGGGGATCGGGAACCCGGCTTTACCCCATCACCCGGGTGGTCAGCAAACAGCTTCTGCCCATTTACGACAAACCCATGATCTATCACCCCCTGTCCACCCTTCTTCTGGCCGGAATCCGGGACATTCTCATCATCTCCACCCCCCATGACCTGCCCCTTTTTGAAAAGCTTCTGGGCGACGGCTCCCAGTGGGGCGTGTCCTTTCACTATGAGCCCCAGCCAAAGCCCGAAGGGCTGGCCCAGGCATTTGTCATCGGCCGGGAATTCATCGGAAACGGCCACGTGTGCATGATTCTGGGGGACAATATTTTCTACGGCCACGGTCTGCCCAGACAGATGGCGCGGGCCAAGGCCAAAAAAAAAGGCGCCACGGTCTTCGGGTACCGGGTCCGGCGCCCCCAGCGCTACGGCGTGGTGTCATTCGACGCGAAGGGCCGGGTCCTTTCCATTGAGGAAAAACCCGAAAACCCCCCGTCCAGCTACGCGGTCACCGGCCTTTACTTTTACGACAACCGGGTGGTGGACATCGCCGCCGATTTAAAGCCCTCGGCCCGGGGGGAGCTGGAGATCACGGATGTGAACATGGCCTACTTAAAGGCCGGGGACCTGTCGGTGGAGCGCTTGGGAAGGGGGACCGCCTGGCTGGACACCGGGACCCACGAAACACTCATGGAGGCCTCGGCCTTTATTGAGGTCATTGAAAAAAGACAGGGACTCAAAATCGCCTGCGTCGAGGAGATCGTTCACAGCCTGGGCTACATTGACGACGCCGGGCTTGAAACACTCGCGGCCCCGCTTTTAAAAAACAGCTACGGCCAATATTTAATGAATCTTTTGAAGAAATAAGCCATGAATATTCAAACCTGCGCCGTCCCCGGCCCCCTGATCATCGAGCCTGACGTCTTTGGCGACCCCCGGGGCTTTTTTATGGAGACCTACCACCGGAAACGCTACGAAAAGGCGGGAATTCCCCACGTGTTCGTCCAGGACAACCTGTCCTTTTCAGCCAAAGGCGTCCTTCGGGGGCTCCATTTCCAGAAAACCCGGCCCCAGGCCAAGCTGGTCCAGGCGCTTGCGGGAGAGGTGTTCGACGTGGCCGTGGATATCCGGCCGGGCTCTGAGACCTTTGGAAAATGGGAGGGGACGCTTCTTTCGGACAAAAACAAACGGCAGTTTTTTGTGCCCGAAGGATTCGCCCACGGTTTTTGCGTGATAAGCGAAACGGCCCTGTTCGCCTACAAATGCTCGGATTTTTACGACCCCGAAGACGAGGGGGGAATCCTGTGGTCGGACCCGGACATCGGAATCGACTGGCCGGTGGAAAACCCCGTGGTTTCAGAAAAAGACCGCCGTCTTCCCGGGCTTTTTCAACAAAAGGACCTGTGGAGATGATCGGGTCCCGCCTTTTCGGCGTATTTCTGCGAAAACAGCGTGTGCCGCCTCCCGGCCCCGGACACGCTTGAAAAAGCGATCAAGGGCCGGGGCGAAAACGGCTCTTTTAACCGCTCTTTTTTTCCATGATCGTTTTTTCCGCCAGCCGGATGGCCCGGCGGTCCTTGGCCGACCGGTTCCGACGAAGTTCTTCGTCCGTCTCCAGCTTGAGCCCCGGGACTTTCACCGGTTTCAAATCCTTGCCCCCCAGGGCCACATAGGTGAGATAGGCCGATCCCGTGTGCCTTTTCTCTCCGGTGGCGGTGTTTTCGGCCTCGGCCCGGACCCCGATCTCCATGGAGGCCCTTCCCACCATGTTGAGGCTGGCCTGTAAAATCAGAAGATCGCCGATGAAAACAGGGGTGTGAAAATCCAGCCGGTCGATGGAGGCGGTGACGCACACCGTCCCGGCGTGGCGGATGGCCACCACCCCGGCCGCGTCATCCATGTATTTCATAATCACCCCGCCGTGGACATTGCCGGCCGGGTTGGCCTCATGGGGCTGCATGACATGGGCCATGACGATCCTGGAGTCTTTGACGGTTTTTTCCATAGGTTTTGCCTCCCTTTTAATTGTCGCGCCATTATACCCGCGCATGAGTCGCGCTGTCAAGCGGCGGAATTTTTTCCCGCCTTCCGGAAAGCGAATCTTGTGTTGACAAATATCACATAGTGGCGCTATTCATTCCCGAAAATAAAAGGAGCGCGCATGCGACCGGACGACTTCAAACATTTCAGGGCGCTTCTGGGCAAAACCCAGAAGCAGACGGCCCAGCTTCTCGGGATTTCCATCAAGGCGATTCACAGCTATGAGCAGGGATGGCGGACCATTCCCCCCCACGTCGAGCGCCACATGTTTTTTCTGGCCATTCACCACAAAAACGGCGGCCCGAAATCCACGCCCTGCTGGGAGATCAAAAACTGTCCCGACCAGTGGAAACAGATATGCCCGGCCTGGGAGTTTTCCCTGTGCCACCTGTGCTGGTTCGTCAACGGAACCGTGTGCGGCGGCGAAATCAAGGAAAAATGGCGCGATAAGATGGAGATCTGCCGCTCCTGCGAGGTCCTGCGCTCGGCGCTTTAAAGCCTTATTTTCTCAATGAATGTCTCTTCATTTTGTTTTCTCTCCCCCCAAACGCTTTTTTTCTTTCTCCTCCCCTCTTCTCTTTATTCTAACCATTTAATATCCAAGGAAAATGACAAAAAAGCCATTTCGTTTTAATTTTTTCTTGACATTCCGGTTTTTCATCTGATACTGAATGAACATTCATTCAGTGGCCCAAAAACCCAACCGGATATCCGCGGATATTCATATCAAAAAGGCAAAGAACAAAAGAACATGGCGTCTAAGGTCAATATGCCGAACAGCAAAGGAAACGGGAAACACCGGAGCATTCTGGAGTCGGCCATCCGTGTGTTCGCCCGCCAGGGATTTTTCCAGTCCACCATCTCCCAGATCGCCCGGGACGCCGGGGTGGCGGACGGCACCATCTATCTTTATTTCAAGAACAAAGAAGACATTCTGATCCAGATATTTAATTTCAAAACCGCCCAGGTGTTTGAAAAATTCCAGAAAGAGGTGGACCAGGCCGGAAGCAGTCTGGACAAACTCAAAAACCTGGTGAGACGCCATCTGGAGGAGTTTCAGCGGGACCGGGACATGGCGGTTCTCTACCAGGTGGAGACGCGGCGCCAGAGCCGCCTTTTCGAGCCCCATATCAAAAAAATGTCCGAGATGTACATGGACATCGTCTCTGAAATTGTGGAGCAGGGGCAGCAGGAGGGGGTCATCCGCCGGGACCTGTATGTGAGCCTGGTCAAACGCTTCATCCTGGGAGGGGTGGACGAGGTGATCAACACCTGGCTGCATTCCAAAAAAGAATACGACCTGACCTCCATGGCCGACCCCCTGGTGGAGCTTTTCATCAACGGCATCGGGGCCCGGACGGAATCCGGAAAAACAGAGCGGCCCATGTGAGACCGGGGCGTTTTTTCACATAACTTTTTTTACTGTATCCCAATATTTTACTGTATTGATAAAGGAGAAAAAAAATGGCGCAGGTAATATCCGACAGGAGAGACATTGATTTTGTTCTCCATGAGCAGATGGAGGTCGAACAGCTCAGCAAACACGAAAGGTTTGAGGAGTTCAATAAAAAAACGGTGGATCTCATCGTGTCCGAAGCCCGGAATCTGGCCGTCAAAGAGATTCTTCCCACGCTCAAAGAGGGCGACGAGCAGGGATGCCGGTTTGAAAACGGCAAGGTTTACGTGCCCGAGTCCTTTCACCGGGCCTTTAAGCTTTTCACAGAGGGCGAATGGCTGGCCATGCCCGAAGACCCCAAATGGGGCGGCCAGGGCATGCCCATGCTACTGGCGCTGGCCGCCGGCGATTACTTCAACGGCTCCAACTACGCCTTTATGATGTACCCGGCCCTGACCCACGGCGCCGGAACCCTGGTGGATCATTTCGGGACCGAAAAACAAAAAGAGCTGTTTTTGAAAAACATGTACACCGGCAAATGGACGGGCACCATGCTGCTCACCGAGCCCGAAGCCGGCTCCGATGTGGGGGCTTTGACCACCACGGCGGTAAAAAACGACGACGGCACCTACTCCATCACCGGAAACAAAATTTTCATCTCCTCCGGCGAGCATGATCTGGTGGAAAACATCGTCCACCCGGTTCTGGCCCGCATCGAGGGCGCGCCCGCCGGCACCAAGGGCATCTCCCTTTTCCTCGTTCCCAAAATATGGGTGAACGACGACGGAAGCCTGGGAGAGGAAAACGACGTGGTGTGCACCGGCATCGAGGAAAAAATGGGCATCCACGGAAACGCCACCTGCTCCCTGGCCCTTGGCGGAAAAGGAAAATGCCGGGGCACGCTTCTCGGCGAGGAAAACAAGGGCATGAAGGCCATGTTTGTGATGATGAACGAGGCCCGCCTCCTGGTGGGCGCCCAGGGTCTGGCCTGCGCCTCCTCCTCATACATGAACGCCGTCAACTACGCCAAAGAGCGGGTGCAGGGCAAAAACCTCCTGAACATGATGGACAAAAACGCCCCGTCGGTCACGATCATCAATCACCCCGACATCCGGCGCCAGCTTCTGACCATGAAAGTTTACGTGGAGGGGATCCGAAGCCTCCTTTACTACATCGGCCGATCCGTGGATTTGAACCGGGTTCTGGACGACGAAGACGAAAAAGCCCGGCTCCAGGGCATTGTGGACGTGCTCATCCCCATCGCCAAGGGCTATGTCACGGACCGGGCCTTTGAGGTGTGCAGCCACGGGATCCAGGTTTACGGCGGATACGGATACATCAAGGAATATCCCCAGGAGCAGATATTAAGAGACTGCCGGATCACCATGCTCTACGAGGGCACCAACGGCATTCAGGCCATGGACCTCCTGGGAAGAAAACTCGGCATGAACGGCGGAAAACCCATCATGGATCTCATGGCCGAAATCCAGAAAACCATCGCGAACGCCAAAAAACAGGCCAATCTGGAAGGGCCGGCCGGAGATCTCGACGCCGCGCTCAACAAGCTGGGCGAGGTGGCCATGCACATGGGCGCCACCGCCATGTCCCCCAAGGTCATGGAGGCATTCGCCTCGGCCAGCCTGTTCATGGAGGCCGCGGGCGATGTGGTCATGGCATGGATGCTTCTGTGGCGGGCCGCCGTGGCGGCGGAAAAACTGGCCGGGAAAGCCAAAAAGAAAGACGTGGCCTTCTACGAGGGCCAGGTCAAATCGGCCGAGTACTTCTGCTCCTGCGTTCTTCCCATCACCCATGGAAAGATGCAGTCCATACTCAACACGCCCGCCGCGCCCATTGAAATGAGCGAGGCGTCATTCGGCGGCTGATTCGGTCAATCCGACAGCGCGGCCAGGGAAATATCCCGCGCGCTGTTTCGCGGCGCTTTTGCATTGCTCTCCCGCCCGGCCCAAGTCGGCCGGCGGACCGGGGCAATGCAAAAGCCCCGCCCGACCCAAACATGATGGTTATTTTTTTTAAAACTTAAAAAAGGTTTGTCAAATGATGGAAACAGCATTAATCTCCCCGGCCAAGGCGGTCTTTTTCGGGGCGCCCGCCGCGATTCTTTCCGTCCTGATCCCGCTTGCGGGAATCGCAATATTCGCCTGGATCATGCACAGGCGGGTTCTTCCCCTCTTAAACGCCCAGCCCGACTTCCGCCTCGACCGCATGCCGGAACGGATCGTTCAGATGCTCAAAATGTGGCTTTTGCAGTGGCGTCAGCCGCGATACATGCTGGCCGGGGTCATTCACATCGTGATTTTCGCCGGTTTTCTGGTGTTGAGCGTCCGCTCCATCTCCCTGGTCATCATCGGCGTTTTTGACGGGTTCGTTTTGCCCGGACTCGGCGGCGCGCTGGGAGATGTGTACAACTTCTTTAAAGACTTTGCCGCCACACTCGTGTTTCTGGCGTGCGTCGCCGCCGCCATCCGCAGGGGAATTGTCAAACCCAAGCGCTACGCGGTTCCGGAAAAATACGGCCACGACCACACGGCCGAGGCGGTGTTTGTTCTGGGCATTATCTCCCTTCTGATGATATCGGAGAGCCTGTTCGAGGCCAGTCTGGTGTCCGCCCAGCTTCAAAAGGGCATGGAGGCCCACCTGGCCCCCGCCGGCACCCTGGCCTGGGCGCTGACCCTGGCGGTGAAAAACGTCTCCGTGGAATCGCTCCAGACCCTTCACCTTCTGTCTTACTTCGTCCATGACGCCGCCTTCTTCTTTTTCCTGTGCTTTCTGCCTTTGGGCAAACATTTTCACGTGATCACCTCCTTTTTCAACGTGCTTTTCATGCGCATTGACCGGGGGAACGTCAAGCCCGTGAAATACGGCGTGACCGACGAGGGCCTGGACGACCTGGAGTCTTTCGGTGTGAAAAAATTCGAGGATTTCACCTGGAAGCACATCCTGGATTTCTACTCATGCGCGGACTGCGGCCGCTGCTCGGATCAATGCCCGGCCAACGCGGTGGGAAGACCCCTTTCCCCCCGGTTTTTGACCATCAAAGGCCGGGACCATGTCTTTGAGAAATATCCCATCCTGCCCAAAGAGGCCCAAAAAGAAAAGGACCTCATCGGGGACATCTACGAAGAGGACGAAATCTGGTCCTGCACCACATGCGGCGCCTGCGAGCAGGAATGCCCGCTGGGCAACGAATATATCGATAAAATCGTGGATATGCGGCGGGGCATGGTGGACGAGGGCATGGTGCCCCAGTCTCTCCAGAAGCCCTTGAGCGCCCTTGAGAAGAGGGGAAATCCCTGGGGCAAGATGGAGAAAAAACGGGCGGACTGGATCAAGGCCGAGGGCTTTTCCGAAGAGGTCCCGGTGAAGGTTTTGAAAAAGAAAGACACCGTGGACACCCTGTACTTTGTGGACAGCATCTCGTCTTATGACGACCGGATGCAGGACCTGGCCCGCTCCACCGCCCGAATCCTGACGGCCGCCGGCGTGGATTTCGGAGTGCTGGGAAAAGCGGAAAAAGACAGTGGAAACGAAGTCCGGCGCTTCGGCGAGGAAATGCTGTTTGTCACTTTGAAAGAGACCAACACCGACGCCATCCTGAACACAGGCGCGAAACGAATCGTGACCTCGGACCCCCACGCCTTAAACGCCCTTAAAAACGATTACCAGGGCCTGCCGCCGGTGGCGCACATCAGCCAGGTGGTGGCGGAGAGTGTTCGCTCCGGAAAGCTGGCCCTGAAAGACACGACGGACAAGGACAAGGTTTACACCTACCACGATCCCTGCTACCTGGGGCGGCACAACAATCTGTACACAGACCCCCGGGAGGCGCTGGACGCCATCGGCGGACTCAAACGGGTGGAGATGAAAAAACACAAAGACCGCTCGTTCTGCTGCGGGGGCGGGGGCCTGATGCTTTTTTACGAGCCCGAGGAAGACGAGAGAATGGGCGTGATGCGGGTGGAAATGGCCAAAGAGGCCGGCGCCGACGTCATCGTCACCGCCTGCCCGTTCTGCCTGGTGAACATCGAGGACGCCATCAAAGTCGCCGGGCTGGAAGGCGAGATGGAGGCCCTGGATTTTACGGAATTGATCGAACGGCATATATAAACCAGCCATTTGCCATGAATTTTAACAAAACTTTTCTGGGAGGATGAACATGGAAATTTTTGTGTGCGTCAAAAGAGTGCCGGATAGTTCGGAGAACGAAATAGAGGTCAACAGCGACGGCACGGATATCGAGCGCGACGACCTTGTGTATTCGGTGAACGAATGGGACAACTACGCCGTTGAAGAAGCGATTCAGATACGGGACAAAGTCGGCGGAAGCGTCACGGTGGCGGCCGTCGGAGACGAGGAGTCGGAAGAGGTGATTCGACGGGAAATGGCCATGGGCGTGGACCAGGGAATCCTGCTTTCCGACGACATGTTTGAAAAGGCCGACGGAAAAGGGATCGCCCATATACTGAAGGCGGCCATCGAGAAAGGAAACTACGACCTGATCCTCACCGGGGCCCAGGCCGACGCCGGCGCGGCCCAGGTGGGCGGCATGCTGGCGGCGCTGCTGGATCTGCCCTACGCGTCTCTGGTCAATTACATTGAGCCGCTGGACAACGGAAAAATCAAAATCGGACGGGAAATTGAGGGCGGAAACCAGGAAATGAGCGAAATCGATATGCCTTGCGTTCTGTCCATCCAGACGGGCATCAACGAGCCCCGTTACGTGGGAATCCGCGGAATCCGGAAAGTGGCCTCCATGGAAATCCCGGTTCATTCGGCTTCGGACCTGGGGCTGGACGATTCCACAGCCGGAGAGGCCGGCGCCAGGGTCAAACGCATGGATTACTTTATTCCCGATCTTGGGGAAGGCGCCGAAATGCTCGAGGGGAGCGCCGAGGAAATTATTGATAAACTCATGGAGCTGTTAAAAGCCAAAGGAGGCATCAAATAATGAGCAAACAAATATTCGCATACATCACTCACAAAGACGGAGTCGCCGAAGACTCGGCCCTGGAACTGATCTCAGCGGCGAAAAAAATAGACGCCGGCGCCCAGCCCATCGCCATTGTGGCGGGATCCGGGGCCGATCTGGACAAGGTGTGCGACGATATGGCCGCCTCATACAAAGAAGTCTGGAAGCTGGACAACGAGGCCTTCGCCTATCCCAACGCGGAATCCATCCGCAAGGCGCTGCTCAGCGTCCTTCCCGACGGCGGAGACGTGATCCTTCTCGCGCCCCACGACACCTTCGGCATGGACCTGGGACCCGGCCTTTCCATCAAAATGGACGCGGCCTTTGTCCCGGACGTCGTGGATTTTGAGGGGATCGACGGAGACCTTTTAAAAGTCGTCCGCCAGGAATACAGCGGCATGGTCAGCGCCCATGTGACCTGCGACCTTTCAAACGGCGCCGTGGCCAACGTTCGGCCCGGCTCCTTCCAGCCGGATGAAAGCAAGTCCGCCGGCGGACAGGTTGCGGACAAATCCGGCGATGTCGGGGATATGTCGGTGAAACGCCGCTTTCTCGAAATCGTGGAAGCCGAAGTGGGCGATGTGGACATCACCAAGGAAGACGTCCTGGTTTCCGTGGGACGGGGCATCGAAGACGAGGACAACATCGAGATCGCTCAGGAGCTGGCCGACGCCATGGGCGCGGTGGTGTCATGCTCCCGGCCCATCGTGGACGCCAAATGGCTTGAAAAATCCCGCCAGGTGGGAACGTCAGGCCAGACGGTCAAACCCAAGGTGTACCTGGCCCTGGGAATCAGCGGGTCTTTCCAGCACATGGGCGGAATCAAGGGCTCGCCGTTCATTGTCGCCATCAACAAAAATCCCAAGGCCCCCATCTTTCAGGTGGCCGACGTGGGCGTGGTGGAAGACATCCTGGATTTCATTCCCGAACTGACGGAAAAAATCAGCGAAGGCGCCTGATGATATGACTTTAAAAAAGAAGCGCTTTTGATCCAAATGACCGGGCTTTGATTTTTTTTAAAGCCCGGTCATTTTTTTGCCTTTTTTTTGGCGGCGACGGATTGACTTTTCCCGGCGCAAAGTTGTACAATGGGTCGCGTAATTCGCTTGGCATGAACAACCGAAACGACATCGACTCACAGGAAAGGGGTATGGCCATGAACAGATCACATCATCGGAAAAACATGTGGATTTTCGCTTTGATCGCCTCCGCGTCTCTTATTTTTATCGCCGGATGCGCCGAAATGTCCGGCGGCCGAGACGGCTTTCCCGGACAGACGCGAAACCGGAAAAAACTGCCGGCCTACCACGACTTTAACGATGTGCTCATTCCCCCCGGGTACAAGCTGGACAAAAAATCCACCTTTGTTTTCCAGACCCCCGGATTTTCGGCCGGGGTCCTGGTGTTCAGGGGAAAAATCAGGCTCAGCCCGCTGATCCGGTTTTTTAACGAAAACATGGGCGAGGACAACTGGCGTCTGGTCAGCTCCTTCAAATCTCCCCGCACCCTTTTAATCTACAACAAAGAGAACCGGTGGTGCGTGATCAATATCTCCACCGGCGACTCAAAAGTGGAGATATGGCTGGCGCCCACCATGGAAAACATCCTGAAAAAAAACAATCCCGGCGCCCTGCCCGGCGAAGCGCGAAAGCGGAAGGGGGAGCCCGCCCCCGAGGATTTCGACTCCGGCCTGTTTAAGAAATGACACTCCTTGTGACAGGATCAAAGGGGCAGTTGGGCCGGGAGCTGACGCGCCGGGGAAAAGACCGGGGAATGGACATCGCGGGCCTGGACCTTCCCGATCTGGACATCGCCGATGAAGCCGGGGTAAAAAAAGCGTTTGGCGTCCACAGGCCCCGGGCCGTGATCAACGCGGCGGCCTACACCCACGTGGATCACGCCGAAAAAGACGCGGACGCGGCGTTTTTGGCCAACAGCCGGGGACCGGCCGTTCTGGCCGATCAATGCCGGGAAAAAAACGCGGCCCTCATTCATGTCTCAACGGATTTTGTCTTTGACGGCGAAAAAAAAACCCCGTACCTGGAATCCGACCCGACCCGGCCCCTGAACGTTTACGGGGCCGGAAAACTTCTGGGAGAAAACGAAATCAGGCGGCGGCTTCACTCTCACATCATTGTCCGAACCTCATGGCTCTACGGGGCTCATGGCGCCAACTTCATGAAAACCATGCTCAAACTGGCAAAGGACAAAAACGAAATCGCGGTGGTGTCGGACCAGCGCGGCTCCCCCACCTGCGCCGGGGATTTGGCCGAGGCCCTTTTGTCCATCGCCTCCATGGTCATGCGATCCCCCCGGGCGCCCCGGGGCCTGTTTCACTTCTGCGGGCAGGGAGAAGCCACGTGGGACACGTTTGCCCGGGCCATATTCGAAATCGCCGAAGAGCTGGGGATTCTCCCAAAGGCCCCTGTGGTCAGGCCGATCTCCTCAGACGAGTACCCTGCGGCGGCGCGCCGACCGTATTTTTCCGTCCTGGACTGCTCCAAAATCCGGGAGCGCTTCCAAATCATCCCCCGACCCTGGCGTGAAAGTCTCAAAGAAACCCTGGAATCCCTCAAGGGCCGGGACCGGCCATGAAAACCGAAAACAGTAAAATCGAGCTGCTGGCCCCGGCCGGAAACCCTGAAAAGCTTGAAATCGCCATCCATTACGGGGCGGACGCCGTTTACCTTGGGGGAAAGGATTTCAGTCTCAGAAATTTTTCCGGAAACTTCACCCCAAAGGAAATGAGACAAGGGGTGGAACTGGCCCATGACAAGGGCGTCAAGGTCTATGTGGCCTGCAATATTTTCCCCCGAACCCATGAATTCGGCGCCATATCGGATTTCCTGGCCTCTGTCAACGAAATCGGACCCGACGCCGTGATCATCGCGGACCCGGGGGTTTTTCTTCTGGCGAAAGAAAAGGCCCCGGGCATTCCCGTCCACATCAGCGTCCAGGCCAACACCGTCAACGCGGGCGCGGCGCTTTTCTGGGAAAAAATGGGCGCGACCCGGATCAACACGGCCCGGGAGCTTTCCCTTGGAGAAGTGTCCGAAATAGCCTCCCGGACGTCCCTTGAAATCGAATCCTTCGTCCACGGCGCCATGTGCGTGTCCTACTCCGGAAGATGCCTGCTAAGCGCGCTCATGTCCGGACGCGACGCCAACCGGGGGTCCTGCTCCCATCCGTGCAGATGGAAATACGCGGTGATGGAGGAGAAACGGCCGGGCCGCTACATGCCGGTGGCCGAAGACGCCCGGGGAACCTATATCTTCAACTCAAAGGACCTTTGCATGGCGGCGCATATTCCCGAGATGATCAAAGCGGGCGTGAACTCCCTTAAGATCGAGGGACGCATGAAGGGAATCCACTACCTGGCCACCGTCCTCCGGGTTTACCGGGAGGCCGTTGACCGATTCTATGAAGACCCGGAGGGCTGGGCCCCGGATCCCGGCTGGATCGAAGAGCTTGAAGGCGTCAGCGCCCGGGGATGCGGCCCGGGTTTTTACTTCGGACATCCCGGCCCGGAGTCCATGAGGCACGACGTGTCCAGCGTGGAAAACCACGGCGTTTTCATCGGAAAAATCATCCGGGACGTCGGCGGCATGGCCCTCGTGGAGGCCCGGAATCGGTTTTTTTTAAACGAAGAGGTGGAGGTCCTGGGCCGGAGAGGGCCGATTGTCCCGGATGTCATTCAAAAAATCGTCAACGAAAAGGGTGAAAGCGCGGCCCTGGCCCAGCCCGGGGAAAGGGTGAGGGTTTTGTTTGAAAAAAACCACGCCCCGAACGATATCGCGCGAAGGAAAGCGCCGCGTTAGAAAAAAACCGCAACCAGGGGGTCAGTCTTCTATTCCGATGATTACCAAAGGAACCCCGGGGACTCCGCGCCCCTGCCGAATGACATTGTACAATTCCCCATCATAATAGGCCACCCCGGAACTCATCTGCGACTGCAACGTTTTCATGGGCAAAATCTCAATTCCCACGTCAATCTTATCCCCAATATAAAAAGCGAGATGTTTCACGAACAAGTCGTAAGCCACAAAAGCGTATTTCCCGAATTGAACCTCAATGGCGAGCCTGTCTTTCACAAAATCCGTCTGGTTATAGCTGAAAATCGGAAAACAGCCGGCCGCCTCAATCTCTTTTTTCTGCTTTTCAGGAGGCATGGAGAGGGTTTTTCGGATCAGCTTCTCATCTTTCGTCACCCAATAGCTGACCCGGCTCTCCATCCAGTCCTTTGCTTTAAGAAGCCCGTTAAAAGACCGGTTCATCTCAATGGGGCTGTAAAGCAAACGGCCTTTCATGTTTTTTTCCTTTGATAATTTCGTCTTGCAGGCTTTTCCATCCACCTGACCAATCACCGTCTGTATTTCTTCCCACAGCTCAGGCTTGTGGACGAGCAGGAATTCAAGACCGTTTAAATGGGAGTATGTCTCAGCTATTTTCACAGAGCCCCCCCGCCCCGACTTTCAGGCAATGTGAGCTGATGAGAGATTAAGTCTTTTCTATCCCAGGGGGATATGGCCAACCGATTTCGACTGGATGACGGATCGTATTTGGGTTTATTCATTGGTCTTGTCCGCAATGTTCCATCAATGGCCTTTTGTATCCTGTCTCGGGCAATATCCACATATCGCTTTTCCGTCTCCGCTCCAACCCCTTTCCTTCCACGTCGAATGGCGGCGATGATGGATGTGCCGGCGCCAAGAAACGGGTCAAACACCCAATCCCCTTTTTGGGTCATCGACAAAACCAGGCGCTCAATCAGTTCCACCGGGAATTGACACGGGTGCTGAGTTTTCTCCACATGATTGCTCTTGACGTTCGGGACGTCCCAAACGTCCCCCGGATTTTTGCCAAGGGGGTTGCAGGAATATTGACCCGCCTTGGGGCCTTTAAAATATTTTTTGGCTGGATACTTCTGGGGCACTCTCACCGGATCAAGGTCAAAAACGAACTCCTTTGTCTTTCGAGTGAACCACATAATGGTTTCATAGCGTCCTGAAAACCTTCTCGAGCAATGCAAACCATGTTCAAAATGCCAGACAATTCTATTTCTCATGACAAGATTCAGATCATGAAATATCGGATACAAAACAGTGTCAAGGGGAATAATGGCACCGTCTTTGACATAATTTCCGACCTGCCAGCAGACGCTCCCCGTATGGGAAAGAATGCGAACGCACTCTTTGATCACTTCCTTCTGCTGGTCCAGGTAGGTTTTTATTTCGAGTTTTTTCTCATACTCTTTTCCAATATTGTAAGGAGGAGAAGTGACCACCAGCTGAACCGAATGATCCGGGATATCTTTCAGCAAATCAAGGCAGCTTCCGTGAAAAACCACAGCTTTCTGATCTTCGCTGAATGTTTCGGCGATTTTGACGTCCAACCCGAAGATAGCCTCCATTGTTTCTCCCTTTTTAAAGCCTCGCGCTTATTCTTTTACAAAAATCCTTCATTAATTCGAATCTTCACAGGACACAATCCGATCCGCTATTTTTTCAGCCGACACGCCGAAAAGCTCATTGGTCTCAATGAGGTCCAGAAAATCGTCGCGCCAGGCCACGCTGTTTTCCTGGACGATGTTTTTGATCCTTTCGCATTTTCCCCCGAGACATCTGATTTTTTCAGAAAGGGTGATGCGTTCCTTGTACACCACATTTAAAAGGAGGAGATGCTCAATGCGGCTGGGCGCCCGGCCGGATGTGGAGATAAAAGGCGCCACGATAATATTCCGGTCATCCTTCCGCCCTTTTCCGATATAGACGTTTTGCTCCGCCACAATGAGCCGTTTGGTTCCCTTAAGGGCGGGATCGGACTCCACCCGGGAAGGAAGGGACGCCAGGGACCCCTCCTTTTTCAGCACCGTGATGGTGGTGTCCTGTGTGGGCTCCCCCATGAGATTGAGACCGTCTACCCGGTACAGGATGGAGCCCTCGACGCTTTGGACGATTCCCTGTATGTTTTTGAGCACCAGCACGTTCCGGTTGATAATCTGGGACACATGGAAACCGTTTTCCTCAAAGGTCTCAAACAGTATCCCGTCCAGCTTTTCCGTGATCCGGCTGGTTCCCACCGTGACGGTTTTCGCCTGGTGCTTGATGGCGTCGATGGGCCGGGCCGTGAGGCTGACAAGCTCTCCCAGGCGCTCAAACAGCATGCCGATCATGTTCGAGGCGGTTCCTTTTTTTTGGAAATCCAGTTCAAAATCCGAGACCGGGAGCCTTCCCGAAAGATACTTCAAAAGAAGCGCCAGGTCCAAAACACAGTGGGACTGGCCGATGGCGGGCAGAAGGTCTTTGCCTATTTTTTTCCTGAACTCATAGTAGGAGGCCGCCATCTCTTCCTTAAAACCATTTTCCAGGACAATCTCCACAATGTCCAGCCCCTTTTTGAGACGCTCATCCAGGGCTTTTTGGATTCTTTTCCTCAGCCCGTGAAAAAAACGGGAGCAGTCATTGATGGCCAGGGCCGCGTAGTATCCCCAGATATGGCCCGCCAGCGCGCTGGTCACCGGCGCCAGGCGCTCGCTGACCCGGGGAACATTAAAGACATCGTGGGCATAGGCGTCGAACCGGCGCTCGCCTTCGTCCGCGATGACAATGGGGGCCGATTTGTGGGCCCGGAATATCGCGGTGTCTTTCACAATGTCGCCGATGACATTCTCCCGGACCCCCGAGGCGCACACGATGATCAAGGGCTCGGCGGACAAATCGATGTGTTTTTTGTCCTCGACAAAATCCGATGAAATGGTCTTGTAGCAAAGCTCGCTGAGTTTGATCCTGATTTCGTCGGCCGACGCCTTGTTGGGGCCGCTTCCCACCACGGCCCAAAAGGCTTTTTTTACGGCGTTTTCCCGCGCCGAGCTTTCGATCTTGTCTTTAAGCGCAAAAACGCTTTCCATGTGGCCGGGAAGGGCCAGCAGGTTTTTGATCTCTTCGGATATGAACCGGGCGTCTTTCCACCCTTTCAACTCGGCGATTTTAAGGCCCAGCAGGGCGCCGGCCACAATCTGGGAGTAAAAGGCCTTGGTGGACGCCACCGACATTTCAATGTCCCGGCCGCTGCTGGTGTGCATCACGCCGTCCACCTTAAACGTGAGGTCCGAATCCCGCCTGTTGACAATGGCGATGGCCCCGGCGCCCCTTTCCCGGACCATGTCCACCGTCAGGTTGGTGTCGGTGGTGGTGCCCGACTGGCTGATGGCGATCACCAGGGAGTCCGCCATGCCGTCCGGGCCCTTTTCCCCGCGATCAAGGTTGAATCCGCTTAATTCCGACGCCTTGAGGGCGGACACATGAAACAGGGGATCCCGCGCGTAGGCGCTCAAGATGCCCGCGCACGCTTTGGCCGCCACCCCCGCCGTTCCCTGGCCCATGAAAAAAACCCGTCGCGTGACGCCGTTTTGAATGGATTGGGCGATTTTTGAGGGAAATTCGCTTTCATCCAGATTCAGCGCGTAGCGCCGGGTCTTTCCGGATGTGATTTTCCAGCGATTCTGGAGGGTTTTCTCCACAGAGGCGGGGGACTGGGAAATCTCTTTGAGAAAATAATGGTCAAATCCCTGGCGGTCGATGTCCCGGGAGGTCAGATGGGTCCGTTTGACATGTTTTTCCTCAAGGGAAACAGGGGTCTGGTCATAGCGCATGGCTTTGATGCCGTCCAGGCCGCCTTTGGAATTTTGATCCAGGATGAAAATCCGGCCCCCCTCTTCCGGGTCCGGGGACGCGTCATCGTTCATTTTGACATAAACGGGCGTCTCTTCGACAAATCCGTATATTTCAGAGGCGGGCATGTAATGCTCGTCGGCGATTCCCACGAATATGGACTGGCCGCTTCCCCTCTGGGCCAGGAAAAGGCGGCCCGGGGCAAGGTCCGTGTGCATGGCGATGGCGTGGGACCCGGTGAAATCGTTTACGGCCATTCGGAAGGCCTCTTCGATATCCAGACCCTTTTCCAGGTGGCCGCGAATCCGGAGGGGAATGATCTTGGTGTCGGTGGTGATGTCGGGGTGGATCAGGCGCCCGGCCTCTTCGCTTTCTCTTTTTAATTTCTCGTAGTTGTCAATATCCCCGTTGAGGCAGACATGAATGACGCCCGGGCCTGGGGCATCGCCGTCGCCGCCCGGGGCGCCGTTCTTTCCCACCCGCGTCCGGTGGTCCACCGGGTGACAGTTGGCCCCGGTGATGGCGCCCACCGAGGCCCACCGGGTGTGGGCCAGGATGGTTTTGTCCAGCCAGTTCGCGGATATCAGAGCGTGAAGGAAATCGTCGTCCCTGATCCGGCGGCGGATCGCGGCCACATTGTCCCCCAGGCGCCCGATTTCCGCGGCGGTCTTGTAAACGAATGTGACGGACACGGCCTTTTGGCCGCCCGGGCGCCGAAAATGGCGGACCTCAACGCCCATGTCCCTCAAAACCTCCAGGTTGACGCGGCTTTTAAAATGATCCGGACGTTTTTTTTCTTTGAGCCTTGCCTGAAGCGCCTCAAAATCGGACGCTTTGAGCGTGAACATGACCGATATTCCCGCTGAATCCCGGCCCCTCACCTCCAGGCGGTCAATGCCGTTTAACACGCTGTTGACGGCTTTAAAAACCGACAGCCCCCGCATGGACAATGAGCGGGCGGATTTCCCGGCGAGATTTTGAGCCTTCAGGATGTTGTTCGCTGTCTCGGACTTTAAAGACCAGGCGATGTCTTTTGCGGAATCGATCCGCCGGGACATGACCCGGACCATTTCGGACCCCAGATTGCCCATCCGGTCCGACAGCGCCTTCTCCTCGCGGCCAACCCGGTCTGAAAGACGGCCATGCAAGGCCGATATCTTCTCTAAAATGGCGGGGGTCCGGTAAATCTCAAAAAAAGGACGCTCATTTTTCAAACGCCGGGCCGCGTCGGCCACAGCCTCGATTCCATCGGCCCCTCCCAGGTAAAAATCGTCAAACCCCTCCCCGTTTCCCGGGAAAGAGTCAAAGCCCTGGTTTTCGATTCCGCCCAGGCCCGCCTCGATTTCATCCATCAAAGACCCGATGTCATCGGCGTCGTCCGGGGAGGCTTTTTGGATGGCCACGATTCCGGTCAGACCGCAGAAAAAAACATGGTCAAGCCGGGGAAACAGAACAATGGCCCCGGCCGGGGCGTTGTCCGGGTTTCCCCCGAAAAAAATCCTTTTCCTGATCCGCCCATGGACGCGGCCCAAAAAATGTCCGAGTCTTGACAAAAATCCCATGCCTCACATTCTTTCGTATAAACGTCTGACGGTTTCCCGGGTCATCTTCTTTTTCCAGTCCGGCCCCAGGGCGTTTTCCCATAAAGGCTCCAAAAAAAGCGCCACATCGATCATTTTTTCCATCCGGTCTTCCTCCATGCCCTGGACAAGGCCCCGGGGAAGGGAGATTCCCTGCCGGTCCATCATCAGGCGAAATTCATCCACCCCTTCCGGGTAATAATCTTCCAGGCAGTCAAAGGCCACGCAGTTTCCGATTCCATGATGAAGGCCCAGCACGTAGGAAAGGCCGTATGAAAGGGCGTGACACACCCCCACCTGGGAATAGGCGATGCTCATTCCCCCGAAATAGGAGGCCATCATCAAATCGTCGTCATGGCGCGCGTCGCTTTCGGCAAACACCCGGCGGCACAGATCCATGGCCTTTTCGCCATACGCCCGGCTGAAGCTGTTTAGAAAAGACCCTTCCAGAGACTCCACGCAGTGGATGAAGCAGTCCATCCCGGTGTAAAAACGCTGTTCTTTGGGCGCGCCTCCGATCAGATCCGGGTCCAGAGCCACCTGATCAAAAACCGTGTGATCCGAGTTAATGCCCAGTTTCTTGTCCGGGCCGGTCAAAACCGTGGTTCTCGACACCTCGGCGCCGGTGCCCGACAGGGTGGGGACCCCCACATGATACACGCCGGGATTTTGAATCAGATCCCATCCCTGGTAGTCCGCCGAAGACCCGGGATTGGTGAGCATCAAAGAAACGGCCTTGGCGATGTCCATGACGCTTCCGCCGCCGATTCCCGACACACTCCCGGGCAGATCCCCGCCCCGGGAGGCGACGAACTCCAAAATCTCGTCCCTGATCGCGTCCACCCGCCCGGTCTTGGGCTCGTCGTCCACATTGACAAAACGAAGGAGGTCGCCGGGACGCGCCGGAATCCTTTTTTCCAGATCGGTCCCCTCAAACACATCGTCCACCAGAAACGCCCGGGGGGCCTCAGGCAAGGGGGCTTCATTTAAGATGTCGTCCATCTGATCGAAACATCCCCGGCCGAAAATAAACCGCGACACATTCTTAAAATTCCGAAACATTCCCCTATCCCCTCAACACGCCCCTGAGCGCTTTTCTCATGTTTTCCATCCGCCTCTCCAACTCTTCTTCGGTCCATGAAAGTTTGATCTGCATGGAGATGAGCCGCTCCATGATCCGGTCCGATTCGGGCAGGGAAACGCGACTGTAATCCGGTCTGTCTTCCATCCGGTGGATCATCAGAGGGGCCGGGGAGCGCAGCTCTTTGAGATGCCCCCAGTTGCGAATGTAATGCCATTTGTTTCCATACCAGTCAAAGCATCCGTCCACGCCGGCCTGGGCCAGGGCCGCGACGGCCTTTTGGGTCATGGCCCGGTCCGGGAGAAAAAAGGAAAGAAATGTGGCGGAATCCCCCTCTTCATCCGGAATATGGCGAAAGGCCACCCCGTCAATGTCTTTCAGGGCGCCCTTCAGGGCTTTTTTGTTTGCGCGCTGTTTTTGAAGAATGGCGTCGAGCTTTCCCAGCTGGGCCACCCCCACGGCGGCGTTCAGCTCGCTGATTCGAAAATTCATGCCGATGGAAAGATGATTTTCAAGCCCCCGGTCATCCCCGATGTGGTCATGCCCGTGGTCCGCGTAGGCGTCCGCCCGAATATACAGGTCTTTTTTTTCGGTGACCACGGCGCCCCCCTCCCCGCAGGTGATGGTTTTGACGGGGTCGAATGAAAAACACCCCATATCTCCGAAGGTCCCCGCCGCCTTTCCATTAAACGTGGCGCCCAGGGCCTGGCACGCGTCTTCGATCAGGAGCAGGCCATGTTGGTCGCAGACCTCCTTCAACCGGTCGATCCGGGCCATGGAGCCGCACATGTGCACCGGCATGACCGCCTTGGTCCGCCGGGTGATGGCCTTTTGGACCGCGTCGGGATTTAAGCACAGCGTTTCGTCAATCTCCGCGAACACCGGAATCACCCCCGCCGCCAGAAGGGCCTCCATGCTGGCCACAAAGGTGAAGGGGGGCAAAATGACCTCGTCCCCGGCGCCGACGCCGCACGCGGCCAGCGCGACGCTCACCGCGGCCGTGCCGCTGGCGCATAGATGGCAGTAAACCCCGCTCTCCCCCGCCCCCTGGAGACGCCGCCCCAGTTTCTCTTCAAATGTCCTGGCCTTCCAATGGCCTTTGCGGGCCTGGTCAAAGCCGTATCTGAACAAAACCCCGGTGTTCAGAACATCCCCGACCTCCTTCCGCTCCTCATCTCCAAACCATTCAAAACCCGGCATCGTTTTTTCTCCTTTTATTTTACCCGGACTCCCGGTTTCACGTTTTTTTCAAAGGTGGCGACGCTCAATCCCGCCTCGTCATGGGCCGCCAGAAGCATTCCCTGGGACATCACCCCCATCAGTTTGGCGGGCTTGAGGTTCGCCGCGATGACAATTCGCTTTCCCTTGATCTCCTCCGGCGAAACGCTCTCGGCGATCCCGGCCACGATGGTCCGCTCTTCTCCGCAGTCCACCGTGAGTTTCAATAATTTTTTGGCCTTGGGAATCTTTTCCGCATGGGTCACCACGGCGGTTCTCAAATCGATTTTTAAAAAATCGTCCAGGGTGACCTCCCCGGGCGGGTCATTCGACGCTTTTTTCGCCGCCGGTTTCCCGGGGGATTTCTTCTTTTTTTTATCCCCCTCAATCCTGGGAAACAGGGCGGGCGTCTCTCCCAGGGATGCCCCCGGAGAAAGGGCTCCCCATTTTCGAATCACATCAAAATGATAGAATGAGCCCCCTTTGTCAATGCCCAGGCCCCTTTGCATGCGTCCGGCCGTTTCCGGCATCACCGGGTAAATGAGTCCGGATATGACCCGAAGGCCCTCCAGGAGGTTGCCGATGACCGTCTCCAGTTTTTCCCGGTCCGATTCGTTTTTCGCCAGAACCCAGGGCGCCTGGGCGTCCACATATTTGTTCATTTTTCCGATAAAGGCCCATATGGCCATCAGGCCTTTGTGAAACTCCAGGCCCCTCATGGCGGCGGCAAAATCATCCGCGGCCTTCAAAGCGTCCGCCTCAAGGCTCAGGTCCGGCTCCGCCTCATGGGCGCCGCCGGGAACCTTGCCCCCGAAATATTTGCGCGTCATGGCCAGAACCCTTGAGAAAAGGTTGCCCAGGTCGTTGGCCAGATCCGTGTTCACCCGCATGACCAGCGCCTTCTCGGAAAAGGAGGAATCCAGGCCGAACGACATGTCCCGCATCAGATAAAAACGGAACGCGTCGGCTCCATAGCGTCCGGCCATCTTTTCGGGATTCACCACATTTCCCACGCTCTTGGACATTTTGGCCCGGTCGATATTCCAGAATCCGTGCACATGAAGATTTTGAAACAAAGGAATCCCGGCCGCTTTGAGCATGATGGGCCAGTATATGCCGTGGGGTTTTAAGATGTCTTTCGCCACGATATGCCGGGCCTGGGGCCAGAACTTTTTGAAACGGGCGTCGTCCGGATATCCCAGGGCCGAGATATAATTGCACAGGGCGTCAAACCACACGTAGGTCACATAATCCCCGTCAAAAGGCAGGGGGATTCCCCACGTGAGGCGTTTCCGGGGTCTTGAGACGCACAGGTCCTCCAACGGCTCCTTGAGAAATCCCAGCGCCTCATTCCGGTAATGTTTCGGGGTGATGAAATCCGGATTTTTTTTGATATGATCGATGAGCCAGTCCTGGTATCGGCTCATCTTGAAAAAATAGTTGGACTCCTTGAGGGTGGCGGGCTGTGTCCCGTGGTCCGGGCATTTGCCGTCCACGATTTCCCTGGAAGTCAAAAAACGCTCGCACCCGTAACAGTAGCTCCCCGAATAATCGCTGAAATAAATGTCCCCGGACTTATGCAGTCGGTCCAGAATGTCCTGAACCACCCGAATGTGAAAGTCATCGGTGGTGCGGACAAAAAAATCGAATTCAATCCCGAGACGGGGCCAGAGGTCTCTGAACATGGCGCTGATCCGGTCCGCGTACGCCTGGGGAGTCAAATCCATCTTTTCGGCGGAGGTCGCGATTTTGTCTCCATGCTCGTCGGTTCCGGTCAAAAAAAACGTCTCTCTTTTCTCCATGCGATTGAAACGGCAAACCGCGTCCGCGGCGATGGTCGTGTACGCGTGTCCCAGGTGGGGCCGGGCGTTCACATAATAAATCGGGGTGGTGATATAAAAGGGCTCAGGCATTTTTTCCTCTGTGTCTTTTTTTCTTCGTGTCCTTTTTTCTCATGGGCTCTTTTCTTCTCGCAGGCTCTTTTTTTCTCGCGGGCTCTTTTTTTTCATACTTGATATCGCCCAGGCCCACTTCGGCTTCATTTCCGTTCTCATATCTCACGGCGACCTTCCGGCCTATGATATTGTGCCGCACCACCTTGCCCCTTCCCCCGGGCGCCGTCACAAATTTCCCTTTTTTCGGGAAGCCTTTTTTGTATTCCTTGTAGGTGTCGTACTCAAATGTCAGACAGCACATGAGCCTGCCGCATTGGCCGGAAATTTTGGTGGGATTTAAGGACAGGCATTGTTCCTTGGCCATTCGGATGGAGACAGGGTCAAATTTTTCCATAAAGGCCGAGCAGCAGATCTCGCGGCCGCATCTTCCGACTCCTCCGCACATCTTGGCCTGGTTTCGGATTCCCATCTGGCGCATCTCCACCCGGGAGTTCAATTCCCTCACGAGTTTTTTGACCAGCTGCCGGAAATCCACGCGCCCCTCGGACGTGAAGTAAAAGGTGAGCTTATTCATGTTAAAGGACTTTTCAACGGAAAAAAGATTCATTTTAAGCCCCAGCTCGTCGATGCATTTCTGGCAAAACTTGTGGGCGCGCTCCTGGATATTCTCATCCCTTTTCTGCTGAGTGAAATCCGATTCGTTGGCCAGCCGAAAGACCTTTTTCAAAGGCCGGGAGGATTTTTTCTCATCATAGGGGGCGGGCGGGACCACGACGGTTCCAAATCCCAGCCCCTGCTTGGTCTCCACAATCACCGGGTCCCCTTTTCTTAACACAAACGCCCCGGAATCAAAATCGTAGACCTTGCCCTGATTTTTAAAACATATTCCGACAATTTTTTTCATTTTTTTAAATATTTTCTTTCCAGGCGTCATCAAAAATCCATCCAGAATTCTTCCAAAGCCAGTCTCAAGTTGACGTTTTGGTTTATCTTTTTCCGGGCTTCGCCGATTTTTTCGATATTTAGAAGCGCCTCATCCTCCCGGACGGTTTCAGCTCTCTTTAAAATGAGGTCCGCCATGTCCCGGTTGACGATTTTGTCCGGATCATGCGCCGCCACCATCATATCCCGGGAGATGGACATGAGTATCCCCAGGCATTCTTCAACGGCGTCGGGGCGTCGGGAAAGCCTTTCCGCCAGGGCCATGGAAATTTCAAGGGGCCGGTCATCCCGGGAAAAAGCCTCATGGATGAGCCAATCGCGCCTTTTGATCCAGTCGGTCTCGGATAAATGAAAGGCCTTCCCCACGCTTCCCTCCGCCATCAGGGCGATTTTTTCCGCTTTTTCCGGGGAGGCTCCCTTTTTTTGGGTCAAAAGCCCCGCGATCGCTCCCAGGCCCACCGGATTGAACCGGACATGGCGGCATCGGGATGTGAGAGTGGGCGGCAGTTGCGACGGACTTTGAGCGGTCAATATAAAGACATCCTTTTCCGAAGGCTCTTCAAGCGTCTTGAGCAAAGCGGCCCCGGCTTCCGGGTTCATGTCCGGGGCCCGGGGAATGAGGACAAAGCGCCTCTTTGCCTCAAGGGGTTTAAAGGAAAGGGATCTTCCCAGGACTCGAATCCGACCGACTTTGATAAACCGGCCGTCTCGTTTGACAAGGATCACATCCGGATGGACGCCGGACAGAATTTTGTGGCAGGATGGGCATTCGCCGCATGGCTCAAACGCCTCCCTTTCGCCGGGGTCTTTGAGACAGTTTTGGGACATGGCCAGCGCCTGGGCGCATGTCCGTTTCCCCACCCCGTCCATTCCCGTGAAAAGAAGGGCGTGGGGCAACGTTCCCCGGGCCAGGAAAGCCTTTAAAAACGCGATGGGCCTTTCTTGATCCAGTATGGTCTTAAATCCGGGCGCCAATCAATAATCAACCCGCTCCCGCATTTCCTTGCCGCATTTGAAGAACGGAAGCTTTTTTTCCCGGATCAGCACCTTTTCCCCGGATTTGGGATTCCTGCCGGTATAGCTCTTGTATTTTTTGATAAAGAAACTGCAAAGCCCCCGTATTTCAACCCTTTCTCCCTGGGCCAGGGCTGTGGACATGGATTCAAAAAAAATTTCAACCACTCTCGCGGCGGCCGCTTTGGGAATGCCCGCCTCTTCCTTCAGAGCGGAAACAAGCTCTAACTTATTCATTCATCCTCCTTGTTTAAAAAGGGATTTCATTTTTTTATGATATATGAATCAAAATCAATAAAAAGTCAAGGGGTTCGGTCAACGCCCCATGTCCGGCAGAACTTCAATGTCATCCATATCGATCTCCACCCCCGCAAACCGATCCAGGGGATCAATATTCACGATGACCCGCCCCTTTCCTTTGCGGCGGACAAGCGCCCCTTCAACGCCCGCGAAGGGACCTCCCACGACCATGACCCGGGACCCGGCCCTGACGGCGCGGCCGGTGGCCACCCCGGAATCGGCCCGCGCCATGATTTGAAGGGATTCCACGGCATGGTCCGGCACGGGAATGGGGCCGCCGGCGTTTCCCACCAGGGTCACGACGCCCACTGTTTTTTTGATTTCCAGATGCTCGGACGGGGCCATGTCGGTTTTGACAAACAAATACCCGGGGAACATGGGAACCTGGAGCGCCACCCGCCTGTCCCGGCGCCTTCGGCTGACGGTGATCCGGGGAAGGAACGCTTCCATGGATTTCCCGCGAAGTCCCTCCAGAACCACGTTTTCAAACCTGCTCCTGGTGTAAATCACATGCCAGGACCTGGAAAGCCCGGTCTTACCCATGGCCGTCTTTTCTCCACAACAAGCGCCGGGGTTTTTCGGCGGCCGTCAGCATGGACGCCCTCCATCATGGAGCGCGGCGTAAAGGGCCTGCATAAGCATGTGAACCACAATCATGTGGACGTCCTCGACTTTCTGCATGTCGTCTATCTCGGCCACAAGAGAAATCCGGGCAAGAGAGGCCAGCTTTCCCCCTGAGAAGCCGGAAAGGCCGATGGTGATTCCCTGGTTCTCATTGGCATAGGCGATGGCGTTGAGCACGTTTTGGGAATTTCCGCTTCCTGAAATGCCGATCACCACATCCCCGGGGGAATAAAAGCTCTTCATCTGCTCCGCAAACACCGATTCATAGGACACATCGTTGGCAAGGGCGAGCATGGTGGCCACATTGTCGTTCAGGCAATAGACCTTGAATTTTTTGTCCAGATCCATGGAGCAGCCCTTGTTGATGTCGCACGCAAAATGAGACGCTGTGGACGCGCTTCCCCCGTTTCCCATGATCAGTATATTGTTCTGTTTTTCATGCGCGTCCAGAAGGGTTTTTACGATATCCTCAAAACGATCTTTCGGAAAAGCGCCCAGCAGCGAGACCAGCTCGCTGATATAGCCTGACGCGAATTGTCTGATGTCCATCATGACTCCATCTCCATAAAGCCGACCTCTTCAGGCCGGCTTGTTAAATGGTTTTTTTAAACCGCTTCGGGCCCCCATTGGGCCAGGGCCCGCCGATATGACTCCGGGGTCCCGATGTCTATCAGGCGCTCCCGGACGGGATACCCGTGCATGCTCCCGGCCAGAAAGGGGAAAATATGGCGCCCGAAATCAATGACCCCGCGCCTTTCACCGGCGTCTTCTCCCATCCTTTCGGGAAGACGGTCAAAAATATCCATGGACGCCACGTAAACCCCGCAATTGACCATGGCGTCCCTGGGGGGATTTTTCGGCTTTTCTAAAAAACTCAAAATTTTTCCGGTCTCGTCCAGAACGGCGACGCCGCATCCTGAGGTATCCGGGACGCGTCTGACGCCCATGGTCAGGCAGCCGCCGGCGCCGCATGTCCGGGCATGAAAATCCGCCATCCGGCCCAAGTTCAGATCCGTAAGGTTGTCGGCGTAGGCGATGAAAAAATGTTCCTCGCCCGCCACAAAGGCCCGGTTGGCCAAAACGGTTCCCCCGCTTCCCAAAAGCGCCGGCTCATGAAAAAGACGAATTCCCGCATTTCGGCGTTTTCCGAGCCCGGACACAAACGCCTCCACCTGCCCGGCGTGGTGATGGGTGTTGATGAGGATATCGTGGATCCCGTGTTTTTGAAACAAATCGATCCAGATTTCCAGAAGGGGTTTCCCGTGTATGGGCATGAGGCACTTGGGGACCCTGTCTGTGAGCGGGGCCAGCCGGGTTCCCTTCCCCGCCGCTAGGAGAAAGGCTTTCATGGCGTTTTCTTTGTTTTCCGGATGACCTGGAGCCGTTCCATATGGTCCTGAGAATATTGAAGGACATCGTCAAGCTTTTCCGCCCGGCTCAGATACTCCCAGTAGTCCTCAATGCTCTTTTCTATGCCCCGGGAGGGTTTCCATCCCAGGGACTCAAGGGCGGCGGTGTCGGAAAAAATATGCCGCGTGTCTCCATACCGATAGAGTCCGGACATGACGGGAGTCTTTCGGACGCCCGTGATCTCTTCCATGGCCCGATAAAATTCCATCACGGCATAGGGGCGCCCGCCCCCGACATTGAAAACCCGGCCGTCGGCCCGGTCGTCCTCCAGGGCCAGGAGATTGGCGGCCACCACGTCCTTGATGTTAATAAAATCCCTGATCTGCCGGCCATCCTCGAATATCAGGGGACTTTGGTCCAAAAAAAGCGACAGGGCGAATATCCGCATAGCCCCGGAATAGGCGTTGTAAAAAGACTGCCTGGGACCCTGGACGATGGAATATCTCAGCGCCACGGAGGGAATCCCGTACCGCTTTCCCAGGTTGATGGCGATCTGCTCCTGGGAGCGCTTGGACAAGGCGTACTGGTTGCAGGGATGAATGACGGACTCATCCGAAGGCGCCCATTCCAGAACCCCGCCGCACAAAGAGCATGAGTGGTCCCAGGCGCCTGACGCCATCTGGCTTTCAAGGCGTATGGCCGGAAACTCCCATTCGCCGGTTTTCGGGAAACATTCCGGGCATTTATGCCGCCCTTCTCCCATGACGGCCTGGCTGGAGGCCACGATGGCCTTTTTGATCTTTAAATCTTTTTTTTCAACGAAAATTTCATACAAAAGGGCGGTGGAAACCGCGTTCACATGAAAAAAAGTCGAGAAATCCGTCAGATAATCCTGGTAAGCGGCGAAGTGATAAACCGCGTCCATCCCCTCCAGGGCCGTTTCCAGCGTCTTTTTGTCCCGGACGTCTCCCTGGATGAATTCCGCCCCGGAATTTAAGTCCCGGGGAATCCCGAAAGGATGAACCGTCTTTTCCAGGCTGTCAAGTATCCTGACCCGATGTCCCTTTTTGATCAGGGCGTCCGTCGTGTGGGATCCAATGAACCCCGCTCCCCCGGTGACCAGTATATTCAAATTCGTCTTTCCTTCCCGCCGCTCAACGGACCCTCAGCCGGGTTTACCCTTTGACGGTTTTGATTTTCCTCACCCCCGCCGCCCGGGTCTCATCGGGTTCTTCGGGAAGGCCGGTCTTGCAGTTTCCCTCTAAAACCGCCCCCTCGTGTATAATGACTGTGGGCGCGTGGATGTTTCCAAATACTTTTCCGGCCGCCATGATCTCGATTTTTTTATCAGCTGAAATATTGCCGTGGAATTCCCCGCTGATGGAGATGGACGTGACTCGGGCATTGGATTTCGCCACGCCTCCGCTGCCCACGATCAGATCCCCGATGGCGGTGATGTCCCCCTGGTAAACACCGTTTATCTGAACCGCCCCATGAAACTTCAAATCGCCGAAAAATTCCGCTCCGGCCCCCAGAAAGGCATCCAAATTTTCTTTTTTTTCCATAGAGCGAGCCCTCGATTCTTGCGGTTAAAATGAATAAAATGGTTTTAAAAACACTGATTATCTATGATATTTTTCCCAAAAATTCAAGCGTTTTTTTATTTTCCAACGATGACGCCCCCCTGGGGGAAGGGCGCTTTATTTCTCCCGGCTTATCTTTTCGGCAAATTCTTTGAAGGCCCTGGAGCGGCGAATGGCCTTGAAATCCGGGTCCAGGCTCAGGTTCCGCTCAAGGCTCCATTTCAGCTCTTTTTTCTTGTCTTTTGCCAGCTCCAGCCATCTGACGGCCTCCCGCGCCCGACCGCGTTTGGCGTATTCGCACGCCACATTGTAAAAGGGCCTGGCTTTCTCCGGCGATTTGGCGGCGCTGTCCAGGTATATGGCCATGGGGCTTTTTCCCCAAACCTGGTTCCGCTGCCAGGTCCATATGGAAAAAGCGGACAGGGCCAGGCAGAAAAGGGCCGCGACCGCTTTTTTTGATGGAAGATATTTCCAAAGCGCCCAGGCCGCCATCCCGATGATCGATATGGACGGCAGGTAGAGCCTGTGCTCAAAAATGATATCCAGCGGAATAAAGGAAGACTCCATGACCAGATTTCCGAAAAACCAGATCACGCAAAACGAAAAAAGCGGCTCTTTTCGAGCCCTCGCGGCGGCCAGCCCCAGAAGGGCCAGGAGAATCAGAAGGGACGCCAGGGTCGTCGGGGGATCCAGCATGGAATGGGAATAGGGAAAATCCCGGTCCAGGCTCAGCCGGGAAGGATGGGGGAAAAAAATCAGCGTGATATAATAGACAAGAACCCGAAGCTCCGTCAAAAGCCTTTGCTCCATTGTAAAGGCGTAGATGTCATATCCCCGGCTTAAAATTCCCATGGGGAGAATCTGCGGGAAAAAAATCCACACCGACGCCAGCGCCACCGCCAGGGCGCCCAAAATGGAAAGGCCCCGGATGGCGGCCCATTTGGCGTTGAGGTCCTGAAAAAAAAACCACTCATACAAAAATATAAAAACCGGCAGGGCGGCGGCGTTTTCCTTGGAGCCCACGGCCAGAACCCCCGCCAGCGCGCATCCGGCCGCCCAGAGGCGAGCGTTTGGTGGTTTTGGGGCCAAGCGGGCTTTGGCGTAAAAAAGCATGGAGGCGATGAAAAACATCCCCGCCATGGCGTTTTGCCTCTGGACGATATAGGAGACCGACTGTGTGTTCACCGGGTGGAAAAGCCAGAGAATGGAAACGGCGTAAGCCGAAAAGCGGGCGTTTATCCCGGACGGGGCCTTGGCCGATGAAAGGCCCAAAGTGATTTGGACGAAAAAAAACAAAAAAATCCCGGCGGCGATATGAATGACGATGTTCACCGCGTGATAGGCGGCGAGGCTTTCAGGGAAAAACAGGTGGTTGAGGGCGAATGTCAGGGTGGACACCGGCCTTAAACCGACGACGATCCTTTGGATTTCGCTCCAGGAAAGGTCTTGAATTCGAAGGGTCGGATTGTGCAGAATAAGCGACCAGTCATCCAGAACAAATCCACCTCCCAGCGCCCCGGCGTAAACCCCCCAGACCCCCATGACGATCGTAACAAACAAAAGGGCCTGAGAGATCAAGGGGAATCGAGTCATGTGTTTTTTCAGATTATCCATGTCAGGTTTCACAAACTGTTTGAAAACAATCCGATTATCGGGTATAGGTTCATCAGGCTCGGCCATTGGGGCCCGGGCGGTCCGCTGAATTCTTCGGATTATACAGGCGCCGGGGCCGAAAATTCAAGACAAATTCCATCAAAGACGTCCGGAAGGCTTTTCCGAATTTTGGGAATGGTTTCAAAATGACAAACGACGACATTGAAAGTTTCAAGGCCGGTCAGGCAGACGTCTCTTCCGGGGCGCCGGCCCTGCTGATTATCCCCGCCCGGGACGAAGAGTCCTCCATTGAGCGGGTGATTCAAAACGTCCGCGAGGCGGCCCATTGCCCCATATTGGTCATTGATGACGCCAGCTCGGACCAGACCGCCCGAAAGGCTCGGAAAGCGGGGGCCCGCGTTTTGTCCCTGGCCATCCATTCAGGCCCGTGGGCGGCGGCCCAGACCGGACTTCGCTATGCTCAAAAAAACGGCCTTCATCCTGTGGTCACCATGGATGGGGACGGCCAGCACATGGCCCGCCACATTCCCCGGCTGGTGGACGCGCTGCGCCAAAAAAACGCGGAGGTGGCTATCGGCGCCTTCCCGGAAAGAGGAAGCGTGGGAAGGAAGACGGCATGGGTGTTTTTCAGGGCCGTCACCGGCCTGAGCCTGAGGGACATGACTTCCGGATTTCGCGCGTACAGCCAAAAAGCCATCGCCCTGTTGTCCTCCGGGGAGGCGAGTCTTCTTGATTACCAGGACATCGGGGTCATCCTGGCTCTGAAAAAAAACCGACTCAAAATCTGCGAAGTGAGCGCCCCCATGGCGCCCCGGGCGTCTGGAAGATCAAAAATTTTTCATTCATGGCCGGCGGTTTTGAAATATGTCGTTTATTCCGTTTTGCTCTCGATCTCCCAAACCCCTGTTTTTTATCAAAGGAAGCCGTGATGACGTATGATCCATGGGTATTCGCTCTCATTGGCCTTGCCCTGGCCCTTGCCATTCTCTTTTTGATCAGAAGAGACCTCATCCATCCCCATTACGCCATATGGTGGCTGCTGGCGGCCGGCGCCATCGCCCTGTTCAGCTTTTTCCCCAGGCTCATCGATTTCATGGAAAACAGGATGGGGATCGCCCGCCCCCTGTCTCTGACGGCCCTGGGGCTCATGGCGGTTAAAATGCTTGAAATGGACCTGGATCGGTCCCGGCTGGAAAGGAGGGTTCGCCGGCTGACCCAGCGTCTGGCCATCCTTGAAGACGATATTTCCGATCCCGGGGCCCGCAAAAAAGAAACACCCAAACGACTCCAATAAGAAACGGCGTTTTCGCCCTTCAATAAAAGAAGGGGAAAACGCCGTTCAGAGTCACTCAAAAAAGGACCGGAATTGAATTAAAAGGCGTATTCAAGTTTTCCGGATCCGGACCACGATTTGTATTTCTCTCCCACCGTCAAATCGCTGTCAATATCAAAGGAAAGGCCGTTTTGAAAGGCGAACCTTAAACCCAGTCCGAATATTCCCTTGTCCCGTCCCGGATCAAGGCCTTTGACCTTCACAAAACTGGTGGTGTTTTCATACCTCACTTCCGTCACCGATTCCAGGTCATTGGAGTGCTCGTGGGTCCAAAGGGCCCTCACTTTCAAAAGAGCGGACGGCGCAAAGGCCCAGTCTCCCTTTATCCCGATCCGGGTGGTGAAAAATTTGCTCTTGGCGTCGGCGTACTCCTCGGCCCCATACTGGCCGGTTCCTGTGGCCGTGTACCCCGGCACATCCACGAGGCTGGCCACAAAGCCCGCCACAGGGGTCAACACAAACCGGTTCATCACTAAAAATTTCCGCCCGTATTCAGCCGCGAGCATGTAGGTGTTGGAATCGGTTTCACCGGAAAGGGTTCCGTAATTGGCGATGGTGCTGTCGGACTCAATCTCACCCCGTGTGTAGAAGAAGGCAAAATTTAAAAAGTCCACATCGGAAAAAATATAGGAGCCGTAGAGCCCCGCGTTATACGCGTTGACGCTGGTCTGGCCCCCGACGTCGGTCTCAATATCCGTTCTCATGTATCCCGCGCCGAATCCCAGGAGGAACCGGTCCGTAAGAAACCGGTCATACCCGAACAGGGCGCCATGGGAAATCAATTGATACCCATCCATGCTGTTGATGGAGTCCTGGTCCCCGGCGACCCCCAGGTAACGGCCCCATACCTTGTTTTTGTTGTATCGCCTGATCAATCCCGATCCGGCCGGGCCCTGGGGCTGGGACAGGGACTTCCGCGCCAGGCGCTCCTCTCTTTGCCGGTAAACCGCCATCATGGTGGACACCCGGTCATCCAGACGGGTCAGGATGGTCGTGACGGTGTTGTTCCCGCTTCCGCCTGTGGAGGTTCCACCTGTGACGCTCACAGCGGCGGATGAGCCGTTGTTTGAGGTGTTCACCGCGATATCGTCCTGCTGGGCGGCGGTGGCGGTGGGATTTCCTGCGGTCAGAGAACTCTGAACCTCGGTGTCCTGGTTGCCCAGGTTGTTGGTGGGCTGCACGCAGAATGCGGGAGCGCCGGCCATGACAAAAATGGACGCCAATAATATCCCCTTCCATATCTGTCTCATTTTCATGATTTCCCCCTTTGAGCCTTAATGTTATGCTTGATGTTTGCTGGATATTTTTAACGCGAATCAATGTTTCTCTCATCGCTCACGGGCGTGTGTCGTCACCGCCCCGTTCTCAATCGCGTGTGTGTCTCAAATTCAGATGGTGTCCCGAATGTGGGTCGCCTTGAAAAAAACGTTTGTCTAAATCTGAAAAATATAGGCGCAATAAACCAAAAAGAGGGGCTTCGTCAAAGGAAACCGACAAAACCCCTCTTTTTTTCTCAGTTCTTAGCCATCTCAGGCAAAAAAACCTCTCACCTTAGAACGGGTATTCAAGTCTGCCGGCGGCTCCCCAGGCTTTGTACTCTTCGCCCACTGTGAAATCGCCGTCAATGTCCAGAACCATTCCATTCTGGAAAGCGTACTTGACTCCCAGTCCGAAAAGTCCCTTGTCGCGTCCGGGATCAATTCCCTTGACCTCGACAAAAGAAGTCTGTCCTTCATATTTTACCTCGGTGACGGACGCCAGATCATCGGAATACTCATGCAGCCACATGGCTTTCACCTTGAGTGTTCCGGCGGAGCTGAACAGCCAGTCGCCCTTCACGCCCATCCTGGTGCTGAAAAAGACGCTTCTTTTATCCGCGTATGTCTCGTCGCCGTAATTGTTGGTTCCCTTGGCCGTGTATCCGTCCACATCCACCATATTCACGGTGAATCCCACAACCGGGGTCAGAATGAAGGTGTTTTTCAAAAGGAACTTGTGACCATACTCCCCGGCGAACAGCCAGGTGTTGGAGTCGGTGTCGCCGGAAAGACTTCCGTAACCGGTGATGGTGTTGTCCGAGTTGATGTCGCCCAGGGTGTAGGCCAGGGCCACGTTCAGGTAATCCACATCCGTGAAAATATAAGACCCGTACACGCCGAAGGTGTAGGAGTTCACATCGGTCTCTCCTCCGCCGTCCGCGTCCACATCGGTTCTCGTGTAGCCGAGGGTCCCGCCGATGAGAAGGCGGTCGGTGACAAAGCGGTCATAGCCGAACAGGGGGCCGTGGGCCACGAAATCATACCCTTCCATGCTGGATATCTGATCCTGCTCTCCAAATGACGCTGAGTAGCGGCCCCACACCTTCTGGATCTTGTTAACACCCACCGCCGCGCCGGAGCCGGCCGGGCCTGCGGGCTGAGACATGGACCGGGCCGCCATGCGCTCTTTTCTCTGCTTGTAAACCGCCATCATGGTGGACAGGTTGTCGTCGATCCGGGCCGTGAGATTGCTGACCACGGATCCGCCCACATTGGCCGCCGCAGCCGAGCCCACCGCGCTTCCGGAGGTTCCGGAGTTGTCCGTGATCTTGGCCAGCTGGGCCACGGTGGCGGTCGGGTTCGCGTTAAGGGCCGCCTTGATCACTGTGGTGGTCTGGCCGGTGGCGGTCGTATACTCGTCAGAACTGGCGTCCACCGAAGAATCCGCCGTGGTGCTAGCCAAAGCGGACTGGGCCCCCATCATAATCAGAGCCACAAACAAAAAACCAATTAATACCTTGCAAAATTTCATATTTCCTCCTTTTCCCCTTTCATTTCTGAAAACCTTCCTGTTTCGCATATCCAAAATGCTATTATTCCCAAAGCGCTTTTCCCACATTAGCGCCGCTTACCGCTTTTTGTCAACCTGTTTTTACCTGATTTTTTGCGCGCGCCCACTCGCCGTCTGAGTCTTGTCTCACCCCTCGTTTTTTTGCTTTTGTGATCCGCGCTCTGAATTTTATCTTAACTTCGGCTCTCGCCTTCGCGCTTGTTTTTCACCCAAAACCTTTGCGGCAAAAAAACCCTGCCCGGTATAACATAATTTTTCTGTTTTTGTCAACCGGCTATTTTGAAAAAAAATCTTTTTCCAAACGCCGCCGCGCCCGGCCATAAAACACTTGAAATCCCGGCGTCCGGCTGGTAAATATCAAACCCGGCCCCCTCAAAGCAGGGACGCTTAAAAAAACGACAAACATCACGGAGCCACACTCATTATGGAGCGCGCCCACTATTTCATCCGCAGGACTCTGCTGGCGATCCCCACCTTCGCGGGCATCACCATCGCCTGTTTCGGGCTGATCCAGCTCATCCCCGGCGGCCCGGTGGAGCAGGCCATCCTGAAAATGAAAGGCGCCGTCCCGGGAGCCCCGGGCGGCGGCGCGGCGGCGGCCGTATCTATTTCCCCGGCCCAGCGAAAGGCCATTGAGGCCCACTTCGGCTTCGACAAACCTTTTTATCAGCGCTATGTCAAATGGCTGGTCAGGGACCGGATGGGAATGCGGATGGAATCCTACCGGTTCCCCAACAAAACGGCCTGGCAGGCCATCCGGGAAAGACTCAAGGTCTCGCTGATATTCGGCCTGACCGGCTTCATCCTCTCCTACCTGGCGTGCGTGCCTTTGGGGATATTCAAAGCGCTTGGCCACGAAAGCGCGTTCGATCTGGCCTCCAGCCTCATCGTCTTCGCGGCCTACGCCGTCCCGCCCCTGGCGCTTGGGATGGTTTTAAAAATGCTGCTGGCCGGAACCGTGGACGGGCTGTGGGACCTCTTTCCCTCGTCAGGGTTTCATTCGGACCATTTCGACTCTCTGCCGCCCATGGAAAAGGCCCGAGACATCTTCATGCATATGTGTCTGCCCACCCTGTGTCACGTGGCGGGGAACTTCGCGGCGCTGACCCTTTTAATGAAGAACTCTCTCATGGAACAGATCGGCCGGGACTACGTCCGAACGGCCCTGGCAAAGGGCCTGGGTTTTTCAAGGGCCGTGTGGGGCCACGCCCTTCGAAACGCCCTGATTCCCATCGCCACGGGATTCGGCTCCATACTCTCGGCGATGTTCGCGGGCTCGGTGATCATCGAGCAGGTGTTTGAAATCCCCGGAATGGGGCGACTCAGCCTGGAGGCCATCGTCGGCCGGGATTACCCGGTCTTTATGGGAATTCTTTCCCTCGCCTCCCTTCTGGGCCTTGCGGGAAACATTTTGTCGGACATCGCCTATGTCGTCATTGATCCGAGAATCCATTTCCGGGAAAATTAAACCGCCATGCTGACGCCGGCAAAACTCATCAAAAATCCGCTCGCGAAAAAGCGGTATCTGCGTTTCATGGAGGCCAAACGGGCCCGGTATTCCTTTTTTCTCCTTTTTATCCTCTACTTCATCAGCCTTTTTTCCGAGTTCATCTGCAACGACGCCCCCATCTATATCCGGGCCGACGGCCGGTCCTATTTTCCGGCCCTGTTCTTTTACCCGGAGACCGAGTTCACCGGATCGGGGAAACGAACCCGGCCCGATTACAAGGCCATCAGCCAAACCCCCATTTTCACCCAAAACCCGAACAACGTCATGGTGTTTCCGCCTTTCCGTTTCGGCCCCTATGAAAGCGCGAAAATCCGCTCCCTTCAAAGCGCCCCGAACATCTCGGTCTCAGCCGGGCCCCGGCCGGTCATGGCCACGGCGAATATCCAAAAAGACCACGCCGTGGTCCGGTCCCGGTCCCTGGAATATTTCACCGGCCCGAATGAAAAACCGGAGCGCCTCCCCCTTCCCCCGGAAATCAGGGAGGCGGCGGACAGGCGTTTTAAAAACCAGAAGGCGCCCTTTATATCCCGCGCCGTCAAAACGCCCGGGGGGAAAACCGCCGTCATCTCCCTGTCCACCTTCTCCCCCAGGGAAAATCCCCCCCAAACCGTCCGACTGACGCTTCGGGAAGAGATTCCAAAAGGCCTGCCCGCGGGAGAAATGGTGTTTGACCCGAAACTTAAGCTCGTGTCCCAGACCGGGAAAATATGGGACAGGATGGAACCAAAGGCCCGGGAAAAAACCCGGGCCCATGTCCGCCTCCGGCTCCGCCGTTATGTGGAGCCCGTCCACCTGGACATCGGCGGATTCCGCCACCGCCTGTCATTTGAAAAAGAGGAGGCGAGGTTTCCCTTTCCCCCGGCTCCCGGCCATCCCATGGGAATCGACGGGGCCGGCAGGGATGTGTTCGCAAGGATGCTTTACGGACTCAGAACCTCCGTCACATTCGGCCTTCTGCTGGTTTTATTCTCCATGTCCATCGGCGTGGCGGCCGGCGCCTTCCAGGGCTATTACGGAGGGATGACGGACATGACGGCCCAGCGGCTCATCGAAATCTGGAGCGCCCTTCCTTTTTTATATGTGATGATACTGGCAGGCTCGGTTTTCGGCCGGGGTTTTTTTCTTTTGCTTTTGTGCTACGGCGTTTTCAACTGGATCGGGATATCCTACTACGTCCGGGCGGAATTTCTGCGCCTGCGCCGCCGCCCCTTTGTGGAGGCGGCCCGGTCCATGGGCATCCCGGCCCGGAAAATCATTTTCAGGCATATCCTGCCCAACGCCCTGACGCCGGTGATCACCTTTTTCCCCTTTTCCCTGGTGGGGGCCATCGGGGCGCTCACGGCCCTGGATTACCTGGGCTTCGGCCTGCCGCCCCCCACCCCCAGCTGGGGGGAGCTTCTGGCCCAGGCCCGCCAGTTCCGGTGGGCCTGGTGGCTGATCCTGTATCCGTCGGCGGCCCTTTTTGTGGTCATGCTGTGCGCGGTTTTCGTGGGAGAGGGCGTCCGAAACGCCTATGATCCCAAGCCATACGCGCTGCTTAAATAGCGGGGAGACCTTTGCTCCATGCTTGAAATCGAAAATTTGACCGTCTCATTTAAAACCGGCCGCAAGTCTTTCAAAGCGGTGGACGACGTCTGTCTGTCCATCGGAAAGGGAGAGATCATGGGGCTCGCCGGGGAGTCGGGCTGCGGGAAGTCCGCCACGGCCTTAAGCGTCCTTCGCCTGATCCCCTCCCCCCCGGGGGAAATCCGGGGCGGCGCCATCCGTTTCCGGGGCGCCGATCTTTTGTCCATGGACCTTTCGGCGCTTCAAAAAATCCGGGGAAACGAAATCGCCATGATATTCCAGGACCCCGGGACCGCGCTGTCCCCCCTTCACCGGATCGGCCGCCAGCTGGTGGAGGCCCTTCGTATCCACAAAGACATCTCCAGACGCCGGGCCCGGGCCATGGCCGAAGAGTGGCTGGAAAAGGTGGGGGTCCCGGGCCCCAAAGAAAGGATGTTCGCCTACCCCCATGAGCTGTCCGGGGGCATGCGCCAGAGGGTCATGATCGCCATGGCCCTGATGATGGACCCGAGTCTCATCATCGCCGACGAGCCCACCACGGCCCTGGATGTGACCACCCAGGCGCAGATATTCGATCTCATGGAGCGAATGCTCAAGCGCGACGCCTCCATGCTGCTCATCAGCCACGACATGGGGGTGATCCGGGAGATGTGCCGCCGCGCGGCGGTGATGTACGCGTCCCGAATCGTGGAGATCAGAAGCGCCGAAGACATCTTTTCCCGGCCGGCCCATCCCTACACCCGGGGGCTCATCCGCTCCATCCCGCCCCTTTCCCCGGGGACGGGGCGTCTGCGCGCCATCCCCGGCAGGGTTCCCTCCCCCCTGGATGATGTCCCGGGATGCCGTTTTCACGACCGGTGCCCCCATGCCTTTCAAAAATGCGAGCAGACAGCGCCCCCCCTTTTCGACCTGGGAAACGGAAGACGGGCGGCGTGTTTTCGGGTGGAAAAATGAAACCGTCCCGGAAAAAAAACGATCCCGCCCTTCCCGACCCCGCCCTTTCCGACCCCATCTTGGAGGTCCGGGACCTTCGCGTCTGGTTCCCGGTCAAAAAAGGGCTGTTTTCCAAAACCGCCGGGTATGTCCGGGCCGTGGACGGGGTCTCATTCGACATCCGCCGGGGGGAGACGCTCGGGCTGGTGGGGGAATCGGGCTGCGGCAAAACCACCCTGGGAAGGGCCGTCCTGGGCCTTGAAAAACCCCGGTCCGGCCGCGTCCGTTTTTTAAACACGGAAATCAGCGTCCCCAGACCCCGACCTGAAATCAGGCGTCTGAAACGAAAAATGCAGATGATCTTCCAGGACCCCATGCTGTCTTTGAACCCCCGGATGAACGTTTTGGACATCGTCACCGAGGCCCTGGTGGAATTCGGCATGGACAAGGCGCTGAAAGAAGAGCGGGCCCGGGCGCTGCTTCTGGAGACAGGGCTGGACCCAAAGGATTTATACCGGTATCCCCACGAGTTTTCCGGGGGCCAGCGCCAGCGGATCAGCGTGGCCCGCGCCATATCGGTCAAACCCGACTTCATCGTGTGCGACGAGATCGCCAGCGCCCTGGATGTGTCGGTCCAGGCCCGGGTCATCAATCTGATGATGGACCTGTCAGAGTCCCACGGCATCGCCTACCTTTTTATATCCCACGACTTAAGCGTGGTGAGCGCCATCGCCCGGCGCGTCGCCGTCATGTATCTCGGGAAAATCGTGGAGTCCGGACCCGCCGCCGACATCATCGGCGCCCCCATGCACCCCTACACCCGGGCGCTCATATCCGCCGTTCCCGATCCCGGCGGGGGCAAAAAAAAACGAATCGTCTTAAAAGGCGAAACCCCCTCCCCGGTTTCGCCGCCCCCGGGCTGCGTCTTTCACACCCGCTGCCCCGAGGCCATAAATATCTGCCGAAAAGAGCCCCCGGCCCCATGGGAGCGGAGAGAGCGCTCGGTGTGGTGCCATTTGTATGGGTAAAGAAAGCCCCTATCCTTTACAAACCTCTTGATTAAAAAGGGATTTATTGTTAAAGATAAACAGAATCGCCGCTGGCGGATATGGTTTTTTTTAAAATGGATCGACAGACATGCCGAAAGTTATTGACCGGTCAAAGCTTGTTAAGTTTCATACACGGAAGGATCAAGAATGGAACCATCAATAATTGGATACATTACTACCGGAATTGTGAGCCTCATCGTCGGGTTGTTGCTTCAGAGATTCCAGTCAAAGCCAAAATTATTTTACTGGCTTCCTGGTTCTTTCATATTTGAGTTAAAAGATCCAAAAATTACTATTCGGACCGATTCCCTTACAATTCAAAATATTGGTCGAAAACCAGCAAAAAATGTAGAAATAGTGCATAAATATAGACCTGATCATTTTCAATTCTCTACAGCGATAGCATTTTCTGAAAAAACCAATCCCAATGATGAACATATTATAAAAATTCCTAGTCTGGGCGCAAAAGAATTTGTGAACATTCAATTTCTAAGTCATATAAAACAACCAATCCTTTTAAACGTCCGATCTGATGATTTGCCTGCACAACTAATTCAAGTTCATTTGCAGCGTACATTTCCAAAATGGGTTCATGCTTCAGCAGGATTTATATTGTTTTTGGGACTTGGATTTGCGCTCTATTGGATAATTCGTTCAATCATTTTTCTATCCGAATCAATAGGTGTTTTTTAGAAAATAAAACTACCAAAAACCTGTCATTTCAGCGGATCAGCTATTCCGCCCGTTGAATTCCTTGCCGCAAAACAGGGAAAGGCCATGAAACCATATAAGAATTGGGAAAAAAAACCAGGGACCGCGTCCGATCTGCTGGAAAAAATCCGCAGTCATATCCGTTTGATTGTTCCGAACGCCGATATTATTCTTTATGGCTCCAGGGCGCGGGACGAAGCCGGAGAGTTCTCGGATTGGGATTTTTTGACCCTGATCGATCAGCCGGTCAGCGCCGATCTCACCGAAAAAATAAGAAACGCCGTATACGAAATCGAACTGGAAAGCGATGAAATTTTAAGCGTCATTGTCCGCTCCCGCCGGGACTGGCATTCGCCGAAATATTCTGTTTTGCCATTCAAACGGGCGGTGGAAAATGAAGGGGTTATTCTGTGAAAGACAAGCATCTTGATGATTTGATCAAATACAGAATGCAAAGATCTCATGAATCATATGACGAAGCGGTTTTAATGAAAAATGAGAGCCATTGGAACACATGCGCCAACCGGCTGTATTACGCATGTTTTTACGCGGCGCTGGCGCTGCTGGAAAAACACAAACTCTCGTCAAGCAAGCATAGCGGGGTAAAATCGTTTTTCAATCGGCATTTCGTCAAAACCGGCAAAATAAGCAAAGAGCATGGAAAACTTTACAACAGCCTGTTTGATTCAAGGCATGAAGGCGATTACATGGATTTTGTTTATTTCGACGCTGAAACGGTGGAGCCATGGTTCCCGAAAGTCAAAGATTTTATTTCAACCATTTCAAATATCGTCGGCCATGACGCCGAAAAAAAACGATGACAAATCCAAACGGCCATAAAAACATAAAAACGATGCCATGCGCTACCAAATAAACGACATCCACCCCTGCGTCCAGGGCGAAGGCGTCCACGCCGGGGTCCCCATGGTCCTCATCCGGCTCCAGGGATGCGGGGTGGGCTGTCCCTGGTGCGACTCCAAAGAGACATGGGGGTTTTCTGAAAAAAACAGGGTCGGGCTTGCCGACGCGCTGGGGACAAACCCCAGGTGGGCCGGGGCCGGCGTCGGGGAGACGCTGGCGTTCGTCCGGAGCCGGCCTCCGAAAATTCGCTGGGCGCTCATCACCGGCGGCGAGCCCGCCGGACAGGACCTGGCGCCTTTGGCTAAAGGCCTAAAAGAAGACGGATATCGGACGGCCATCGAAACCAGCGGAACCGCCCGCGGGCATCTGGGCGCCGGTTTCGACTGGATATGCGTCAGCCCCAAATTTGACATGCCCGGGGGCGGAGAGCCGCTTCCGGAATGCCTCGAAAGCGCCCATGAAATCAAACATGTGGCGGGGAAACCGGCCGACATTGACCGGCTGGACCGGGCGCTGGACGGCCTTGGCCTTCGGGAGGGCGTCGTGATCAGCCTTCAGCCCGAAAGTCTTGGCCGAAAAGCCACGGAGTTGTGCGTGAAAACCGTCATGGAGCGGGGGTGGCGGCTGTCTCTTCAAACGCATAAATTCATTAACCAAAGATGATGATGGCGTCGTAAAAAATCCGATCTACGGCGTCGCGGCGCTTATTTTTGGAGGTGTCCATTGATCTCATCGGATTTGCGCAAAAAAGAAAAACGGCTTTTTGAGATACTTGAGCGCGCCGGCTCTTTGCTGGTGGCCTTTTCCGGCGGGGCGGACAGCTCCTTTCTCCTGGCGGCGGCGGCCCGGGTTTTAAAGGACCAAACAGCGGCGGTCACCGCCGACTCCGAGATTCATCCGTCCGGGGAAAAAGAGCGGGCGGTCCGGGTGGCGAAAAAAATCGGGGTCCGGCACGAAATCATCCATCCGGCCGAAACGCGCCTTGACGGGTTTTTGGCCAACCCCGAAGACCGGTGTTACCTTTGCAAAAAAAACCTCTTTAAGCAAACGCGCCGCCTGGCCGAAGATCTCGGCATGGCCCACGTGGCCCACGGCGCCAATGTGGATGATTTGAGCGATTTCCGTCCCGGCGCGCGGGCCGCCGGGGAATGGGGCGTCCTCTCCCCCCTGGCGGACGCCGGCCTGAAAAAAAGCGAGATCCGGGCGCTTTCGAAAAAAATGGGCCTTGAGACCTGGAACAAACCCGCCACCGGCTGCCTGGCCACGCGAATCCCTTACGGGACCCCCATCACCCAAAAGGCGCTGTCCATGATCGATCGGGGAGAGGCGGCCCTTCGGGCGGCGGGCTTTGAGGACTGCCGGGCCCGTCATCACGGGGAAACGGTCAGAATCGAGATCGGCCGGACCTGTTTTCAAAGGATGCTTGAGCCTGAAATGTCTGAAAAAATCACCGCCGCCTTTAAAAAAATCGGGTACGCCCATGTCTCTTTGGACCTGGAGGGCCGCGCGCCGGGCCCGGGGCGCGGACCATGGAAGACGCGCGATCCGCGCCAAAAATATTGACAAACCCGTCGTTTTCAATCTATTGTGCCGCTTTGACCTGAAACCGGCCTTTTATCTATCACATTTTTTCAAAAAAAGACAGCGATGAAACTAATCCCGACGATTGAAAAAAACGAGATCCAAAAAAGAATATCCCAGGTGGCCGAGGACATCTCTTCGGATTACGCCGGCCGGGACCTGGTCATGGTGGGGGTCTTGAAAGGGGCCTTTATTTTCTTAGCCGACCTGGCCCGCCAGCTGACCCTTCCGCTTTCCATCGATTTCATCCAGGTCTCAAGCTACGGCGACGCCCTTGAGTCATCCGGAAACATCACGGTCAAACAGGATATCGGCATGGATATCCAGGGACGCCACGCGCTTCTGGTGGAGGATATCATCGACACCGGCGCCACCTTGTCGTTTCTGGTCGAGCGAATGAAATCCCGGGGAGCGGCGTCGGTGAAAACCTGCGTTCTGGTGGACAAACGGGAAAGAAGGAAAACCGGCCTTAAGCCGGATTACACATGCCACGTCATTGAAAAGGGTTTTCTGGTGGGATACGGCCTCGATTACGGGGAGCGTTTCCGAAATTTGCCCGACATATGCCGCCTCATTGAACAGCCCGGGGCGGGTCAGGATGCCTTATGATTATTCACTGCGGCAAATGCGACACAAAATACCGGCTGGATGAAAGCCGGCTTGAAAAAAATGGCTCCAGGGTCCGGTGCTCCAGCTGCGGCGACGTGTTCACCGCCTATCCCCCCGGGGCCCCCGACGCCGAATCTTTATTTGAAGAAACGCCGGACCTCACGGATTTTCCGGACCCTTCCACCCTCTACGACGACGCCCCGGACCCGGCCGGGACCCAGGAGCGGGACGGCGACGCCCGGCGTCTGTTCGGGCTTGAAAAAGACGGCGGCGAAACCCGGGAGCCGCCCGGAGAAGACAGCGGGCCCCGACCGGAATTCGATATCCAGGGGGATTTTTCGGACCCGGAAAACGATTTTTCAGACCCGCCTCCCAAAAAAAGGAGCCCGGCGGCCCTTTTCCTGATGGTCCTTTCCCTTCTGGCGATCTTTGCCGGGGCGTTTTACGGCGGTTTTTTCATGCTGAACCGCATGGGCGTCTCCATTCCGGACCTCCGCATTCCATACTTAGGCGCATGGTTTGAAACCACCCCCCGGGACCAGGCCGAATTTGAGATGGAAACCCTTGAGGTCCACAGCAAAACGGTCTTAAACCCCATGGCCGGGAAACTTCTGGTCATCACCGGAATGGTCCGGGGCGCCGCGCCCGGGCCCGGGGGATGGGTCGAGGCCACGGCCCGGTTCTACACGTCTGAAAAAAAGATTCTGGCCCAAAAAACCAGCGTGTGCGGAAACCTGCTGTCGGACATGGAGCTGGCCGGCCTGGACATGCCGGAAATCGACAAACGGCTTTTAAAAAAGCCGGACATGGAAAAGCCCGATGACGCGTCCCCGCCCGGGGACACCCTCCCGTTTATGATCGTGAGCCGGGATATTCCCGGAAACGTGGAGATGTTCCGGGTGGAGGCCCGGGCCGTGTCCGGAGAAAAGAAATAGGGCGAATGGGTTTTTTTATGGCGTGGGAAAAATCGTCCTTGACTAATTTTTTTTAAACTGTTATGGGTGGTTGTTTAAAAAAACAGGCATGGCGATGTAGCTCAGATGGTTAGAGCATGCGGCTCATATCCGCAGTGTCCGGGGTTCGATTCCCTGCATCGCCACCAAAAAACGCCTCGCGCCGGGGCCCCCTGCTCCCGGGGTCCATCCCCCCCTTCCTGAAAAAACTCCGGATCAAAAACCGGACATTTTTGCGAGTGAATCATGTTTTCAGGCTTTGAAAAAATAGTGGAAGAGCGAATCAGGCAGTCTTTGGAAAAAGGCGAGTTTGACAATCTGCCCGGGTCCGGAAAACCCCTTTCGGACGAAGACGCCTCCATTCCTGAAGATCTCAGGATGGCATACAAAATCTTAAAAAACGCCGGATGTCTGCCCCCTGAAATCGAGCTGAAAAAAAAGATCGCCGAGACCCGGGACCTGATGGAAAACATGGAGGAAACCGGCGAAAGATACCGCATGCTCAAAAAACTCAACTTTTTGATCATGAAACTCAATTCCATGCGACGCTCGTCGCCGGACTTTGAAATGCCCCAGGCATACATGGAAAAAATATCCGAAAAACTTTGACCCTCACCCATTCAAGGAGGCGCGCGGCCATGAAAAAACGCGTCATCGCCCTGATCTCCGGGGGAATTTCCCCAGAGCGTCAGGTGTCCATCGAAAGCGGCGACCAGGTTTTCAAAGCCCTGGACAAGGAAAAATACACGGTTCTTCGGTATGATCCCATGACGGACCTGCCCCGGCTGGCGGCGGACGCGGAAAAAATAGACGCGGCCTTCATCGCCCTCCACGGCCGTTATGGGGAAGACGGAACCGTCCAGGGCATGCTGGATCTCCTGGACATCCCCTACCAGGGCTCCGGGGTCCTGGGAAGCGCCATGGCCATGAACAAAATCGTCTCCAAACATATGTGTCAGGCGCATGGCGTTCCCGTTCCGCCGTTTCGGGCGCTGAAACGGGGCGAGCCGGCGAATGTGGGGGAAATCGTGGAGGAACTCGGGCTGCCTCTGGTGATCAAACCCGCCGAGACCGGCTCCAGCGTGGGCATATCCGTGGCCCGGACCCCGGACGAGGTCGGGGCCGGAATCGATCTGGCTTTTTCCCACGACGAGTCGATTTTAGCGGAAGCGCATATCGACGGCGTGGAAATCACCGCCGCGGTCATCGGAAACGACCACCTGGAGACGCTGCCGCTCATCGAAATTATCCCGGGAAGCGACAGCCCCTTTTTTGACTACGAGGCCAAATACACCCCGGGCGGCGCCCGTGAGATATGCCCGGCCCGGATTGAGGAAAAACACGCCGAAAAAGCCCGGGAATACGCCAAAACCGCCCACCGGGCGCTGTTGTGCAAAGGATACAGCCGAACCGACATGATTCTGAAAGACGGGGAGCTGTATGTCCTTGAAACCAACACCATACCCGGCATGACCCCCACCAGCCTGCTGCCCCAGGCCGCGGCAAAGGCCGGAATTTCTTTTGGCCGCCTTCTGGACCGGCTCATTGACTTAGGGGTCCGGTCCCGGCCCCCCCAGACAGGAAAGACAGTCTAAACCCATGCTTTGCCACACCACCAAATGCCGGGTGATCTACGGCGACACCGACCACAGGGGAATCGCCTGCCACGCCAATTATCTCAGGTGGTTTGAGATCGGCCGGACGGAAATGTTCCGCTCTTTAAGCCTGACCTATAAAGAGGTCGAGCGAAAGGGACTCTTTCTCCCCGTGGCCCGGGCCTGCTGCGACTTTATATCCCCGGCCCGGTATGACGATCTTTTGTCCATTGAAACCCGTCTGGACCCGACCTTCAAAGCCGGGGTGAGATTCGACTACCGCGTCACGGTGGACGGCGAAAACCGGGTGTCGGCCACGGGATTCACCCGTCACGCCTGCGTAAACGCCCATGGAAAAGTGGTCCGGCCGCCGGCGTTTATCCGAAAAATCATTCAGACCGCCTCAAAAGAGATTTAAAAACACGATGGAACCGCTTCTGGAAAAATTCAGCCGGTCAAAAATCCTGGTGACCGGCGATCTCATGCTCGACGAATATGTGTGGGGGGAGGCGCGCCGCATCTCCCCGGAGGCCCCGGTGCCGGTGGTGTCTGTGGAAAAAACCGATCACGTCCTGGGCGGGGCCGGAAATGTCATCCGCAATCTATCCACCCTGGGGGGACAAGTCCGGGCCGTGGCCCTTGCCGGGGACGACCAGGACGCGGACCGGATTTTCGAAGAAATCAAAGCGCTCGGCGTGGATCCGTCCGGAATCATCCGGGACCCCGGGCGGCCCACCACCCGGAAAACCCGGATCATGGCCGCCGGCCAGCATGTGCTGCGCATTGACCGGGAAGTCAAAAAAAAGATATCCGGAGACATTTTCGCGTCCGCGAAAAAACGACTGGAAGACTGGGTCCCGGAAGCGGATCTCGTCATCGTCTCCGACTATGACAAGGGGTTTGTCACCCGGGATCTCATGAAGGATATCACGGCCCTGGCCCGAAAAAATCAAACGCCGACGCTCGTGGACCCCAAGGGGCCGGACTTTTCAAAATACGCCGGGGCGCGTGTCATCACCCCCAACCGAAAAGAGGCCGTCCTGGCCGCGCGAATGGACATCACGGACGAGCCCTCCCTGTTTGAGGCCGGAAGAAGGCTTCTGGACATCGCCGGCGTTGAAAAAGCGCTGATCACCTGCGGCAAAGACGGCATGGCGCTGTTTGAAAAGGGCCTGAAGCCACGGCGGATCACGGCCCGGCCCCGGCAGGTGTTTGATGTCTCCGGGGCCGGCGACACGGCCATCGCCACCCTGGCCCTGGCCTTGGCCGCAGGCGCGGGATTCTTCGAAGCGGCCCGGACGGCCAACGCCGCCGCCGGTATCGTGGTGGGCAAACCCGGAACAGCGGCGGTTTCCCTTGAAGAGCTTGAAAAAGCCCTTGAGCGTCTGGCCTGATGGCGCCTGATCACAAAAAAATCCCCCCGACATCCCAAAAAACACCCGACAAAATTTCGCTTAAACTCCGGGTCCAGCCCAAGGCCTCCCGAAACGCCTTTGCCGGGATTCACAACGGCGCCGTGAAAATCAAAATCACCGCGCCCCCGTCAGACGGGGCCGCCAACAAAATGTGCGTAAAATTTCTGGCCAAAAGCCTGAGACTTCCCAAATCATCGGTCCGTATCGTTTCAGGCGCCGCCTCCCGGAACAAAACCGTTCTTTTAACTCCCGGGCCGGGCAAAGACGCCAAAAAGGAACTCGACCGGGTGTCCCGTCTTCTGGACGTCTTCACCGGCGGCGCCAAAACCCGCTAATTCTTCAAAGACTGAAGCGTGGCCGGGATGCGGCCCCCTCTTTTGACAAACACGTCCGCCGACACCCGGCTCACCGCCATGACAGGGGCCTCGCCCAGAAGACCCCCGAAATGGACAAAATCGCCCACATCCTTGCCCGGGGCCGGTATGATTCTCACCGCCGTGGTTTTGCCGTTGGCGCATCCGATGGCCATTTCATCCGCGATAATCGCGGCCAGGGTCTCGGCGCTGGTGTCGCCGGGAATCGCGATCATGTCCAGCCCCACCGAGCACACGCTGGTCATGGCCTCCAGTTTTTCAAGGGTGATGGCCCCGGCCTTCGCCGCCCGGATCATGGAGGCGTCTTCGCTCACCGGCACAAAAGCGCCGGAAAGCCCCCCCACCGATGACGAGGCGAAAAGACCGCCTTTTTTCACCGCGTCGTTGAGCATCATCAGCGCGGCGGTGGAGCCCGGCGCGCCCGGCATGACAAGGCCCATGGTCTCCAGTATCTGTCCCACCGAGTCGCCCTCATCCGGCGTGGGGGCCAGGGAAAGATCGAGGCTGCCAAAGGAAACCCCGAGGCGTTCGGCGATTTTTTTCCCCACCAGCTCGCCGGCCCGGGTGATTTTAAACGCCGTCTTTTTAATCGTCTCCGCCACCTCTCCCAGGTCGGCGTCGGGTCCGAGTCTTTCAAGCGCGCGGCGGACAGGCCCGGGGCCGCTCACCCCGACAAGGATTGAGGTCTCAGTCTCACCCGGGCCGTAATACGCGCCGGCCATGAACGGATTGTCCTCCACAGGATTGGCGAACAGAACCAGCTTCGCGCAGCCGATTCCGTCATCTCCGGCCGTGCGGCGGGCCGTGTCTTTCATGACCCGGCTCATCGCGCGGCACCCGTCCATGTGGATGCCCGCCCGGGTGGAGGCCAGGGCCACGGAGGCGCAAAAACGCCGGGTCGTGGACAAAACTTCCGGCATGGCCTCGATCATGGCTTTGTCTATGGCGGTCCGCCCTTTTTGAATCATGGCGGTGTAGCCGCCGACAAAATCCACCCCGACCTCCTCCGCCGCCTGATCCACAGCGGCGGCGACCTCCACAAAAGCGGCGGGATCAGCCACGGGAACCACAAAAGAAATGGGGGTGACGCTGATTCTTTTGTTCACAATGGGCAGACCGTATTCATTGGCGACAAAATCGATTTTGGGGCTCAGCTCGGCCGCATTCGCCAGAATTTTTTCACGGATTTTACGGGCGCAGACGCCGGGATCAGGATCGGAACAGTCAAAAAGAGAAATCCCCAATGTCACGGTTCGAATATCCAGCTTGTCTTCGGCGATCATTCCCAGCGTTTCAAGAATCTCTTCGTGGGTGAATTCCATTTTACTCCCCTACACTCGATGCATGTATTGAAACACTTCCAGATCCTGAACCGTCACTTCCAAAGACATGCCTTTGACAGAGTCTTTGAGCCTGACCGTGATCTCATTCAGGGAAAGGTCGGCGTTCATTCTGTCTGCGAAAAGCGTCATCGCGAAAAATTCATCGCCCAGTATTTTCTGATTGATATCCACAATATTGATATTGCTTTCAGCCAGCGCCGCGGCCACTTTGGCCACAATTCCGACCTCATCCTTCCCGATGACGGTCACAGCGATGCGTTTTTTTTTGTCTTCCATAGGTTGTCCTTTTTTTCGGTGGTTTTAAAAAGCTGAAATCAACCATGATAAAGTCGTAAAAAATCATGGGACAGCGTCCTGAAAAGTTACGGGACAGCGTCGTAAAAAATTCGATATACAAGGCGTAGTGGTTATTTTTAATTGAGGCAATACATGTAGTATGCCTCAATTAAAAATAAGCGCTGCAACACAGTAGATCGGATTTTTTACGATGCTGTCAACCATACCCCAGAAAAAAAATGAATGCAAGGGGCGGGCGCGACTGTTTGCCTGCTCCACTATGCTTAAGACAGGAAATAAAAAATCTCATTCGATCCATGCGGCCCGCGGGTCGGAATGAACTTTTCCTTGATTTCCCGAACCGGATACAGTACTTTAGAAGACACATTGAGCTTGACCCAAAACAGCCGGGCACGTTATTGACGACATCGTAAAAAAGCTTGGGATGGCTAAGTTAAAAATTCGATATACAAGGCGTGGTGGTTATTTTTAATTGAGGCAATACATGTAGTATGCCTCAATTAAAAATAAGCGCCGCGACGCATTTTTTTACGACGCCATCATTATTATCAGGAGCAAACAAACAGTGCGTGTGGATATAACCAAAGCGGGGAATCGTCTTCAGGAACTCATCTCCCAGAGTGTCGGCGGGAAAGAAGTGGTGATCACCAGAAACGGACAGCCGGTGGTGAAACTTCTTCCCCTGGACAGGCGGAAACGTCGCTTCGGCAGCGCCAGGGGGCTGATAAAGATGTCCGATGATTTTGACGAACCCCTTGAGGATTTCAGGGATTATATGTGATGCGTCTGTTGCTTGACACAAGCAGTTTCCTCTGGTTTGTCGCCGGAAGCGGTAAACTGAGCGAAAAAGCCAGAGCGCTGATGGAGGACTTTGACAACGAGCTGGTTCTGAGTGTGGCAAGCTTATGGGAGATGGCGATCAAAGTCAGCGTTGGAAAGCTCGAGACGCTCAGACCATTTGATCTGTTCATCCCCGAAAAACTGGAAGAGAACGAAATTCATATTCTTCAGATCAGTTTTCCCCATCTCTCCCAAATGATGAAACTCCCTTTTCATCATCGCGATCCCTTTGACCGACTGATAATCGCGCAATCGATTTCCGAAAATCTTCCAGTGATTGCCTGCGACAGCGCTTTCAAAAAGTATCCGGCTGATATTGTATGGTGAGGTTTTATCTCGCCGTCAATTCGGGGCGGTGGTTTCCTTCAAACTTCAAAACAGGTCCCCGTCCTGATATCCGTCAGCCGATCCCCCATCACGGACTTTAAAACATCAAACGCTTTGGCGCCTGTGCAATGCCCGGTGTATGTCATTTCCACAGGATAGCTCAAAACCGATCCGCCCAGCTCCTCGACCTCGCGTCTGTCGCCCGCCATGGAATTAAACAGCGGCGAGGAGATAAGATGGAACCCCCCGATCACCGCTTTGACCGGAACCCCTTCAAACTCCCTTGAAACCGTGTCCACCATATTCAAAAGGCCATTGTGGGAGCACCCGGTGAAAATCACCAGCCCGTCATGGTCTTCAATGGCCATGACCATCTCGTGGGAAAAATCATCGTGGACCATTTCGCCGTCGCTTTTTGACACATACAGGCGTCTGTTTCCGGCCGGTTCGGGATAGCGGCGCCGTATTTCAGGAAAGACAAACACATGGGGAAGGATTTCGGCGGGCTCGCCGACCACGACGAACCGGTCCGGATATTCCCTCATGAGAGATTTGTCCAGGCCGATATATTTCCTGAAAAATTTTAAAATTTTGATCTGACAGTCCCCCTGGGGCGATTTTCCGAGATACACGTTTGCCCGGGAATTTATTTCCAGAAAACGCTTAAGGCCGCCCCCATGATCAAAATGATGGTGAGACAGCGCCGCCGCCTCGACCGAGCCGATGTCAATGTCCAGGCGTTTCGCGTTGTCCGCGAACGCGCCGGATTTGCCCGTGTCGAACAAAATAGAGCGCCCGCCGAACTCGATATGCAAAGACAGGCCCCACTCGGAAACCAGGTCCGGACAAGAGGCCGGAGCCTCATTTTCAATCAATGTGGTGATTTTCACAGTTCACTCCTTTGGCAATATCGCTATGAACGGCGCGACCTGTTGAAATCAAAACAGGGCTTAAAATGTTTAAAGTAAAAAAACGTTTTTTTGCGGAGCCGCAGTTTTCACGCCTCCAGATCCACCAGAATCCTCCCCCGGGATCGCCCTTTAAGCATCAGATCGATTCGGCCGTTTAACTCATCCAGGGAGATCGTGTGGCAGACCTCCATCAGATGACCGGGTTTCCATTCGCCGGCCAGTTTCTCCCACACGGTCTTTCGATAGGTCATGGGATAGTTCTGGGAATCGATTCCAATGAGCGTGAGCCCTCTTAAGATAAAAGGAAACACCGTGAGGTTGAGCTGGGGGGAGGCGGCGTTGCCGCAGCAGGCGATGACGCCCATGGGCAGGGCGGATTTGATCATATTCTCAAGAATGGGTCCCCCCACCGTGTCGATCCCCCCGGCGAAGCGCCCTTTGAGGATGGGCCGTTTGTCTTCCTTCCCGAACTCCTCCGGCGAAAGCGTCTCTTTCGCCCCGAGCCCCAAAAGATAATCCCGGCCGTCTTCCCGGTCTTTTCCCGAAATGGCCGCCACCGAATACCCCAGCTTTGCCAGAATGGACACGCCCAGGCTCCCCACGCCGCCGGTGGCGCCGGAAACCGCGATGTCCCCGTGTTCGGGCCGGACATGCTCAATCACCCGCAGAACCGACATGCCGGCGGCCAGCCCCGCGGTCCCGATGGCCATGGATTCTTTCATGGTCATGCCTTCGGGCAGCCTCAAGGCCCATTCCGACGGAACCCGGATATACTGGCCAAAACCGCCCGGCGTGTTCATGCCGAGATCGTAGCTTGTGACGAGCGCCGCCTCGCCCTCGCTGAATGTCCCGGAGTCACATCGGACCACCGTCCCCACGGCGTCGATGCCGGGGGTGTGGGGATACGCCCGGGTCACGCCCCTGTTTCCGCTCGCGGAAAGAGCGTCTTTGTAGTTCAGGGACGAATACCGGACTTTCACCAAAAGATCATGCTCCGGAAGGTCCCCGATGGACCGGGTCTGAACGCTTCCGACAAAGGCCCCGTCTTTTTCCTTAACCACAAACGCTTTGAATGTCATGTCTTTCGCCATTCTTCCCTCCTTTTGGCCCGTCCGTCATTTTTTCCCCGAAAACAACCATTCAAGCAAAAAACCAAACCCTTGGCTCTATCTTTTTGATCTGGCGTCTAAGTTGGACTGTTTCATAAGATCAGAAATCCATTCCATTATAAAATTTTTGATAACAGCTCCCGCTTTGTCCTTGTCTTCTTTGGAAATTTTGCCCATGTTTCCGAAAACCTTGAAACCGGGGATTGGACTGTCTTTCAGGCAAAGCGCCCCTCTGGTCGGCGACAGCGGTTTCAGGCATACGGCGTCTGCGTCGAACATGGCAAACGCCTTGCCATATCCCATGCCAAGAACCGAACGCGTTCCAAGGCCATGGCCCTCAACCCTTACCACATTGTGCAAAACCACGCCCCCCTCGGCAGGCTCGAATATAAACAGCAGATTGATTCCATATTGTTCCGTGAGCTGACTGAGAAGCGGCGACACGCTCGGGTTCAGAACAGTCCTGTTCTCCTTCACCAGAGTCCGATCGGTCAGTTGGGCCTTCAACGTTTCATCAGGTTTGATAATCACAGTTTTATATCCCAGCCTGGCGGCTTGACGCCGGGTCTCGCCATTAATAAACCCCGGAATATTCCAATCAACTTGGTATTCCTTTTTAAAATTATTAAAAACGGTGGTCCCGATATGAATGTGTTTCGGGTTGGGGGGGATAAAATTGATGATTCCGATCCGGGAATTTTTTTCTATGTTGAAAACAGGGAGGGGTTGCAGTTTGGGGCCCATTGCGCAGCCGGAAACGATAAGCGCCAATATTCCGAAAAAAAATTTCTTCATCTCTCTCCTCTCGGCATAACGGGTTGTGAACAAGGCTTTCGCCGCATGTGTCGTCCATAAGATCGGGCGGCTGAGAAAGTTTTACCCAAACAGCCCAATGCTTCCTTTTATTCGCCCATTTTCTTCTTAAAATCAAGTTTCAAATAAAAAAATGTCGGCCGGCGGCCAAAGCCTTCTTGCGCCGAATCAAACAAACCTCATTTGGCTTTGAATTATGGGTCCCGTTGTGATACGGTTTTGAATTGAATCTCCAGAGAACAACCCATTGTCACTCTGAAAAGAAAGCGTTGATTTTAAAAAAATGAGTCTTCATCCGGAAGCGCCGTCCCTGCTTCAAAAAATATTCACCCGACGAATGCTCACCGCCACGCTCATGGGATTTGCCAGCGGCCTGCCCCTTCTGCTCACCAAATCCCTGCTCCAGGCGTGGATGAGGGAGTCGGGCATTGACATCTCCGTCATCGGCCTCACGGCGCTGGTGGGCGTTCCCTACAGCGTCAAATTCCTGTGGGCGCCGGTTGTGGACCGGTTCATCCTGTCTTCCCTGGGCCGGCGGCGGGGATGGCTTTTGCCCATCCAGCTCTCCCTTTGCCTGTCCATCGCGCTCCTGGGATTCGCCGATCCCGGCCGCTTTTTGTGGCTGACCATCGTCGCGGCGTTTTGCGTCACGTTTTTCAGCGCGTCCCAGGACATCGTCATCGACGCCTACCGGCGGGAGGACCTGCCGGACGAAGAGTTGGGGCTGGGCTCGTCTATGGCCATCAACGGATACCGCGTGGGGATGCTCATCGCCTCGGCCGGGGGCCTGGCCCTGTCCGACCATCTCCCCTTTTGGGCGGTGTACGCCCTCATGGCCGCGTGCATGCTGCCGGGCATTTTGACCACGTGTCTGTCGCCCGAGCCGAAAAACATCCCCGGAACCCCCCGGACCCTCAAAGAGGCCGTGATGGACCCTTTGAGGGAATACTTCAGCCGCGAGTCCGCCATTCTGATCCTGGCCTTTATCCTCCTTTACAAAATCGGGGACACCATGGCCAGCGAGATGGCCACCGTGTTTTTTTTGGACACCGGTTTTTCAAAATCGGAAATCGCCGCCGTGGTGAAGATTTTCGGCTTCTGGGCCACCATCTCCGGGGCCCTGGCCGGGGGCGTGGGAATGCTTCGGATAGGAATCAACAAAAGCCTGTGGATCGCCGGGGTTCTCCAGGCCCTGTCCACGGCCTGTTTCGCCCTGCTGGCCCAGGCCGGCCCGAGCCTGTGGGGGCTTTCCTTTGTCATCGCCTTTGAAAATTTCAGCTCCGGAATGGGAACATCGGCCTACGCCGCGTTCATGGCCAGCCTCACGAACAAAAAATTCACCGCCACCCAGTACGCCCTTTTGACCAGCTTCATGGGAATTCCCCGGACCATCGCCTCGGCCCCCACAGGCTTTATGGCCAAGTGGGCCGGATGGGAGCTTTTTTTTGTCATCTGCGCCCTGGCGGCGATCCCGGGCATGCTTCTGCTCTTTAAATGCGCCCCCTGGAAGGAAAAAAAGACATGACCCCCCCCCAAAAAAAAATGTCCCCGGCCCGACGCCTGGCCGAGCTGGCCGAAGTCCGAAAAAGCGTTTTTTCCATGCGGTCCGAAAAGGCGCTGGACACGATTTTAAACGCGCCCAGCCCTCCGGCTCTGGTCCATTCTTTTTCCAAGCAGGATTTTTACCTTTTGATCCACAAAATCGGGATCGAGGACTCTTTTGAGCTTCTTTCACTGGCCTCCAGCCGCCAGTGGGAGCACATCCTGGACATGGAGACGTGGGAAAAGGACCGGTTTCAGGTCCCGGCCGCCGTCCGGTGGCTGGGTCTGCTTCTGCGCGCCGATCCCCGGCGTCTGACCCGGTGGTCCCTGGAAGACAAGGCCCCTTTCTTCAGTCTGCTTCTCTCCAGAACCGTGGAGGTGAAAATCCGGGAGCATGACCAGGACCCGTCTGTTTTTGAAGACGATTTTTTCACATTTGACGATGTCTTTTACTTAAGGGTCAAAGGCGACTTCTTTGAAGACGACGCCCCCGACGCCGAGCGGGAAAGGGTTTTCACCGCGCTGACGGAATTTCTCAAGCTCCTGGCGGACCAGGACCATAAGGCGTTCCAGTGGGCGCTTCTGGAGTCATCCTCGGTCATCCCCGCCGAATCCGAGGAGGATATGTTCAAAACCCGCCTGGCGCGGCTGGAGGAAGAGGGGCTGCCTCCCTTTCACGAGGCCATCGGCATTTACCAGCCCGCCCCGTTCCCGAAAACCGGGGCCGGCGCTCCCGTAAAAGAGGAAACCTTTGCCCATACGTCCGGGCCGGCGCCGGGTTTTCTTCCGGAAATGATCATCAAAGGCGGCCCGTTTGAGCGCGCCCTGGCCTCCCTGGACCCTGACGACGATCTGAAAGACCGCGTCAAAACCCAGTTCGCCATGCTGTGCGACCGCGTCATCATCGCCGATCTCAAAACCATTCGGGACCCGGGCCAGCTTCGCGACGCCGTGAAAAAGGCGTGCGGGTATCTCAACTGCGCCCTGGAGCGTCTCCAGGAGATGGAAACCCAAAAAGACCGCCGGACCCCGCCCGGGGACATCCTGAGGCGCCATTCCCTTGAAAACCTGTTCCGGGCCGGATACGGCCTGGCGCTGGCGCTGAAACGCCGCGCCGGACAATGGGCTGAGAAAAGCTGGTGGAAAAGCCGGGGGCTGGCCCTGGATTTCTGGGATGAGGAGTGGATGGGCGTTTTGGGGGGCCTGTTTTTGAAACGCCCCCTGTTTTTTGAAAACCGGCGGGAAGAAAACGTGATGTACCGGGAATTTTTTTCCGGGAAAGACCTGGCAAGCGCCGAAAACGATCTTGAAGCCATCATAGAGATGGACCGGACCCTTTCCATGATGCCCATTGAAAGGGCCTTTTCTCCCAAAGGCTTTTTGACATTTAAAAGCCTGCTTCTCACCATGTGGGCCAAAGACTTTTTAAACGCGCCTGAAAAAAACGCCCCCCTTGAGACCCGTGAGATGGCCCGGCTTTTTGAGGCCCTCTGGCCGGACGGGGAAAAATCTCCCCCCCTGGGGGACGGGGTGAAAGAATCCTTTTTGAAATGGATCGCCGACGCCTCGGGCCAAAGCCCCGCCGATCTTTCCCGTTCCCTGGGAGCGGCGTTCGAGGGCCTTTTCGCCGAGCTGGAAAGCGAGCGTTGGGATTTTAAAAAGGGGGATATTGATCCCAGGCGGGTCCGCCTTTTTTTGACGGCCTGATTTTTTTGGGCAAGGATCGGATTTTTCTCGCGCCGCCCTCCACATATACGTTGTCAAAAAAGAAAAAATCTGATATGGGTTGAAACTTATTTTTAAAATTTTAACCCCATGAAAAAACAAAGAAAAAAGGATCGCCCATGACTCCCGGCGTGGCGGACATACTGGTGGAGGCGCTGCCCTACATCAAACAGTTTTACGGCATGACCATCGTGGTGAAATACGGGGGCCACGCCATGGTGGACGAGGGACTTAAAAACGCCTTTGCCAAGGACATCACCCTGCTCAAGTACATCGGGGCCCACCCGGTGGTGGTGCACGGCGGGGGGCCCCAAATCAGCCGCGTGATGGACCAGATGGGGCTGAGCCCCCGTTTTGTGCGGGGCATGCGCTTTACGGACGAGGCCACCATGGACGTGGTGGAGATGGTGCTGGGGGGCAAGGTCAACCAGGAGATCGTGGCCCGGATCAACCATTACGGGGGAAAGGCGGTGGGCCTGTCCGGCAAGGACAGCGGCCTGATTCTGGCCGAAAAGCTTCGCGTGGTGGACGAAAAAGAAGACGCCCCGCCGGAAATCATCGACCCGGGCCTTGTGGGAAAGGTCTCCAAAATCAACCCGGAGATCATCAACGCGCTGTCGGACGGCCATTTCATCCCGGTGATCGCGCCGGTGGGAACCGGGCCTTTGGGGGAGACCTACAACATCAACGCCGACCTGGTGGCCGCGAAGGTGGCCATGGCCCTTTCGGCCGGGCGCCTGATTTTTTTGACCGATGTGGACGGCCTGTTCGACGCCGACGGCGCCCTGGTGTCCTCCATCGACCCGGCGGGGGTCAAGGAAATGATCCGAAACGGCGCCATATCCGGCGGCATGATCCCCAAAATCGAATGCGCCCTCGAAGCCGTTGAAAGCGGCGTTGAAAAGGCCCCCATCATCAACGGCGCCAAACCCCACGCCCTGCTTCTGGAGCTTTTTACGGATAAGGGCACGGGAACCGAAATCATTTGCTGACGGCATCGTAAAAAGCCCGATCTACGGCGTTATGGCGCTTTTTTGTTCGTTCGGCATACTTACATGTATGGCCTCTCTCTCAAAAAAGCGCCATGCCTTGTATATCGAGCTTTTTACGACGCCGTTTGAATCAAGTTGAGCGCCCAAAACCCGAACACACAATGGAGACGCGACCATGACCCGGATCAAAACCGCCGATGAGTCCCTGGCCCGAACCTACGCGAGATCGCCTGTTGAAATCGTCCGGGGAAGCGGCGCCGGGGTCTGGGATTCCGAAGGAAAATCCTACCTGGATTTCACGGCCGGGGTGGCGGTGTGCGCCCTGGGCCACGCCCATCCCGGCGTCACGGCGGCGGTCTCGGACCAGGCCGCCAGACTGCTTCACATCTCCAATCTGTATTACACGCCGGTCCAGACCGGGCTGGCCGCGCGGCTGACGGAAAAAAGCTTCGCCGACCGGGTTTTTTTCTGCAACAGCGGCGCCGAGGCCAACGAGGCGGCCATCAAGCTGGCCCGGAAATATTTCAGCCGGAAAGGCGAGACCGGCCGTTTCAAAATCATCTCCCTGGAAGGCTCCTTTCACGGCAGGACCTTCGGGGCCATGTCGGCCACGGGCCAGGAAAAGATACGCGCCGGTTTCGGCCCCCTTTTGGAGGGCTTTGACTTTGTCCCCTTCAACGATCCCGGGGCGCTGGCGAAAAAAATGGACGAATCGGTCTGCGCGATGATCATGGAGCCCGTCCAGGGAGAGGGGGGCGTCCGGGTCCCGGACCCCGGGTATTTAAAAGAGGCCCGGCGGGTTTGCGACGAAAACGGCGCGTTTCTGATTTTCGACGAGATTCAAACCGGCATGGGGCGAACCGGAACGCTTTTCGCCCACGAGGCCTTCGGGGCCGAGCCCGACATCATGACCCTGGCCAAGGCCCTGGCCAACGGGCTGCCCATGGGGGCCATGCTGGCCACGGAAAAGGCGGCCGCCGGATTCAGCCCGGGCGATCACGGCTCCACCTTCGGGGGAAACCCTGTGGCGGCGGCCGCCGCGCTGGAGGTCTTAAAGGAAATGGACCGAGGCGCGCTTGAAAACTGCCGGGAAACCGGGGCGTATTTCATGAAAAAACTCCTGGATCTCAAAGACCGGCATGAACATATCCGCCAGGTCCGGGGCATGGGCCTGCTTCTGGGGGCCGAGCTGGACATGGAGGCCGGCGGCGTGGTGGCGGCCTGCCTGGAAAAGGGGTTTCTGATCAACAGCGTCCAGGGAAACGTCCTGCGTTTCATTCCGCCTTTGATCATCGAAAAAAAACACATCGACGCGCTGATCCAATGTCTGGACGGCATTTTCGGGCGTTTGAACGACCTGTGACACGACAAAAAAACGCGAGGCGATTTTGAAAAAAGACATTTTAACCCTTCTTGATCTTGAAAAAGACGATTTTGACGCGCTTTTGAAACGCGCCTTTGAGCTTAAAGACCGGCAAAAAAAAGGAATCGTGGAAAAAAGCCTTTCCGGGAAAGTCCTGGGCCTTGTGTTTGAAAAACCCTCCACCCGCACCCGGGTGTCCTTTGAGGCCGCCATGGCCCGGATGGGGGGCTCGTCCATCTTCATCGCCGCCAAAGACTCCCAGATGTCCCGGGATGAATCGGTGAAAGACACCGCCAGAGCGCTGTCGGGATTCCTGGACGTTCTGGCCGTTCGCGTCTATGAACATAGAACGGCGGAGGACTTCGCCCGATGGGCCCACGCGCCGGTCATCAACGCGCTCACGGACCTGTGCCATCCCTGCCAGGTCTTAAGCGATCTCATGACCGTGGCGGAATATCGCGGGGGGTATGAGGACGTGAAAATCGTGTGGCTGGGGGACGCCAACAACGTGGCCCATTCCTGGATCAACGCCGCCTCGGCCCTGGACCTTCGTCTGACCCTGGCCTGCCCCCGGGAATTTCTCCCGGACGAAAAAACGCTTGAAAACGCCCGGAACAAAAACGGCCGCCGGATCGAGGTCGTCTCCGATCCCCTGGAGGCGGTCCAGGGCGCGGACGTCATCTACACCGATGTGTGGACCAGCATGGGACAGGACCGGGACGAGGCCAAAATACAGACCCTCAAACCCTTTCAGGCCAACCGGCGCCTCATGGAGGCGGCGGGCGCCGACGGCCGTGAGGTCCTGATCATGCACTGCCTTCCGGCCCACCGGGAAGAGGAGATCACGGACGATGTGATGGAAGGCCCCGGCTCCGTGATATGGACCCAGTCCGAAAATAAGATGCATATGCATATGGCCGTGCTGGAGACCCTTATCTGAATTTATCAAAAACCTTAAAAAAGGAGGCGGCCCATGCCCCTCAAAAAAATCAAAAAAATCGTCCTGGCCTATTCCGGCGGCCTGGACACATCGGTGATACTGAAATGGCTCATTGAGACATACGGCTGCGAGGTCATCGCCTTTTCCGCCGACATCGGCCAGAAGGACGACATGTCCGAAGTGGAGAAAAACGCCCTGTCCACCGGGGCGACAAAAGTGTATATTGAGGATTTGTCCGAGGATTTCGTCCGGGACTACGTGTTCCCGGCATTCAGGGCCAACGCCATTTACGAGGGACAGTATCTGCTGGGGACCTCCCTGGCCCGCCCGCTCATCGCCAAACGGCAGGTCGAAATCGCCCGTATGGAGGGCGCCGACGCCGTGAGCCACGGCGCCACGGGCAAGGGCAACGACCAGGTGAGGTTCGAGCTGACCGCCCTGGCGCTCGCGCCCGGCATCACAATCGTGGCGCCCTGGCGGGACTGGGACTTAAACTCCCGGACGGCGCTCATGGATTTTGCCAAAAAACACGGAATCAAGGTCCCGACCACCCGCGCCAACCCCTACAGCATGGACGGAAACCTGCTCCACATCAGCTACGAGGGCGGAATCCTGGAAGACCCCTGGCAGGCGCCCCCGGAGGACATTTTCACCCTCACCGTCTCCCCGCGAAACGCGCCGGATGAGCCGGAAATCATCGAAATCGACTTTGAAAAGGGAGACCCCGTCGCCATCAGCGGCGAAACCATGACCCCGGCCAAACTCCTGGGAGAGCTGAACCGCCTGGGGGGCCGCCACGGGATCGGCCGGGTGGATCTGGTGGAAAACCGCTTCGTGGGCATGAAATCCCGGGGGGTCTATGAAACCCCGGGCGGGACCCTTTTGCGAAGCGCCCACATGGCCATGGAATCCATCACCATGGACCGGGAGGTCCTGCGTTTAAGAGACTCCCTCATTCCCAAGTACGCCGGGCTCATCTACAACGGGTTCTGGTTTGCCCCGGAACGGGAAATGCTGCAAGGCATGATCGACCAGTCCCAGCAAAACGTGTCCGGCACGGTGAGGATGGAGCTTTACAAGGGCGCCTGCCGGGTTCTGGGCCGAAAATCCCCCCATTCCCTTTACCGGGAGGATTTCGCCACCTTTGAGGACGACGACGTGTACACCCAGAAAGACGCCGAGGGTTTTATCCGCTTAAACGCCTTAAGACTCCGGATAGCGGCGCTGCTCAAGGAAGGCCCTTAAATGTCCGGGAAACTGTGGGACGGAAGATTTTCGGAAAAAACAGGCGAAATCATGGAGGATTTTTCCGCCTCCATCCATTTTGACCAGCGCCTGTGGCCCCACGACATCAAAGGCAGCCTGGCCCACTGCCGAATGCTGGCCGATGCGGGCGTGATCTCCAAAGAGGAGTTTGAGGCCATTTCCAAAGGGCTCAAAAAAATCGAAAAGGAGCTTCGGTCCGGCTCGTTCAAGTTTGAAAACCGGCTGGAAGACATCCACATGCACATCGAGTCCCGGCTTTTTGAAGTGGCCGGGAAACCGGCCCTCAAGCTCCACACGGCCCGAAGCCGGAACGACCAGGTGGCGCTGGATATCCGCATGTGGCTCAAAGACGAGATCATGGGCGCGGCCCGGCGCCTTTTGAGGCTTCAAAAAACCATCGCCCGGATGGCCCGGGACCACATGGACGCGATCCTGCCCGGCTACACCCATCTCCAGAGGGCCCAGCCGGTTTTGTTTTCCCACCATCTCATGGCCTACGTGGAGATGTTCTCCCGGGATTTCGACCGGATGATGGACGTTTATAAACGAACGGACGTCATGCCCCTGGGCGCCGCCGCGCTGGCCGGAACCACCTATCCCATCGACCGGGCGGCCGTGGCCGATATGCTGGGTTTTTCAAAAGTATCTGAAAACAGCATGGATTCCGTGTCCGACCGGGATTTCACCATGGAGTTCTTATCGGCGGCCGCCATCTGCATGACCCATTTGAGCCGCATGTCCGAGGAGATCATCCTGTGGTCCTCGGCGGAGTTTGATTTCATCGGCCTTCCAGACGCCTTTTCCACGGGCAGCAGCATCATGCCCCAGAAAAAAAACCCCGACGCCGCCGAGCTGGTCCGGGGAAAAACCGGCCGGGTCTTCGGCTCCCTCACGGCCCTTCTGACCCTCATGAAATCCCTTCCCCTGGCCTACAACCGGGACATGCAGGAGGACAAGGAGCCGCTTTTCGACGCCGCCGACACCCTCAAAGCGTGCCTTAATATCTACATCCGCATGCTGCCCCATATGGAGATCAAAAAAGACCACATGCGCGCCGCGGCCCAAAAGGGCTTTCTCAACGCCACGGACCTGGCCGATTATCTCGCGCAAAAGGGCATGCCCTTCCGAAAGGCCCACGACTGCGCCGGCCGGATGGTGGCCAAAGCGATCTCGCAGAAAAAAGAGCTGCATGAGATGAATCTGGAGGAAATGCGCGCCTTTTCCCCCCTGATCTCCCCGGACATCTTTGAGGCCCTGTCCCTTAAGACCATGATTAAACGCCGCTCCTCTTACGGGGGAACGGCCCCGGAAAATGTGTCGGCCGCCGTGGACCGGGCGCTGGCCCGGATCGAGGGCCTTTTGGAACCACATGACCCCGGTCATGGAAATGGAGTGTAAAATGAAGTTTTTCATCACGATCCTGGCGCTTCTGGCGCTGTGCCTCGTTTCATGCGGCAAAAAAGGCCCGCCTGCGGCTCCGAAAACGGCCGCCGTCTATCAGGCTGAAATTTTTCAAGCATAAGGGCTCGATCAAAAACAGCTGATTTTTGAGCGAGCCCCAAGGGAGTGAAAAGAAATGAATCATTTCCAATATAAAGGAGAGGAGCTGTTCTGCGAAAACGTTCCGGTGTCCGACATCGCCCGGGAAGTGGGCGCCCCTTTCTATCTTTACAGCCGCGCCACCTTAAAACGCCACTTCCAGGTCTTTGACGCCTCCTTTGAGGGCATGGACCGCCTGGTGTGCTATTCGGCCAAGGCCAATTCCAGCCTGGCCATTTTAACCCTGTTCAACCAAATGGGAAGCGGCCTGGACATTGTGTCCGGCGGCGAGCTTTACCGGGGGCTCAAGGCCGGCTTTCCCCCGGAAAAAATCGTGTATTCAGGGGTGGGCAAACGCGCGGACGAGATCGATTTCGCCCTTGAAACCGGAATTCTCATGTTCAACGTGGAGTCCATCGAGGAGCTTCAAGCCATCGACCAGAGGGCCGGCCACCTGGGAAAACAGGCCCCCGTCGCCATACGGGTGAACCCCGATGTGGACCCCAAAACCCATCCCTACATCTCCACCGGGATGAAAAAAAACAAGTTCGGCATAGACGCCGAAACCGCCCTGGAGGGATACCGGATGGCGCGGGACATGGCCCAAATCCGGCCCATGGGGATCGACTGCCACATCGGCTCCCAGCTCACCGACGCCGAGCCTTTTCGCGAAGCGATGACAAACCTTCTGGCGCTTTCGAAAAAAATAAAGGAAATGGGAATCGAGATCACCCACATCGACATGGGCGGGGGTCTGGGAATCTCCTATGACGAGGAATCCCCGCCCACCCCGGCCGAGTACGCCTCCAAAATCAAAGACGCCCTGGGGGATTTGAAGGCCACACTGGTTCTGGAGCCCGGTCGGGTGATCGTGGGAAACGCCGGGGCGCTGGTGACCCGGGTCCTTTACCGGAAAAAAGGCCCGGAGAAAAATTTCGTGATCATCGACGCCGGCATGAACGATCTGATCCGCCCCTCCCTGTACGGCGCCTTTCACGATATCCGGCCGGTGAAAAAAAACCAGGGCGAGATGATCACCGCCGACGTGGTGGGGCCCATCTGCGAAAGCGGGGATTTTCTGGCCAAGGACCGCGAAATGCGGCGCCCGGAACAGGGCGATCTCCTGGCGGTCATGAGCGCCGGGGCCTATGGGTTCGTCATGGCCTCCAATTACTGCTCCCGGCTCAGGCCCGCCGAGGTCATGGCCGACGGGGACCGGTTTTTCGTGATTCGAAAACGCCAGACCTATCAGGATTTGGTGGAGGGGGAGGCGGTTCCCGAATTTTGACTTAGACGGCGCCGGAAAAATCCGATCTGCCGCGTTCCGGGGCTTTTTCGCCCCCTTAGGCATACTGCCATGTATGGCCACGGGCGCAAAAAAACCCCGCGCCTTGCATATCGAATTTTTGCGACGCCGTCTGAACGGTTAATTTTTACGATTTTATTTTTGTTTGAAAAACCGAGAGAAAAAAGCATGGATAAACTCCCGTTTTACAAAATGAGCGGCGCCGGAAACGATTTCATCGTCATCGACAATCGAAACCACATCCTGGAAGAGCCCGCCATGGAAAACTTCATCATCAAGGTCTGCGCCCGGAAAATGTCCGCCGGGGCCGACGGCCTCATCCTGGTGGAAAACTCCGAAACCGCCGATTTTAAATGGCGTTTTTTCAACTCCGACGGCAAACCGGCGGACATGTGCGGAAACGGGGCCCGGTGCGCGGCCCGGTTCGCTTATGAAAACAAAATCGCCGGAAAAACCCTTTCATTTGAGACGGCGGCCGGACTTGTGGAGGCGGAAATTTCAAAAACCCTCGTCAAGCTGAAAATGCCCGACCCCGGCCCTCCCCTTTTCGACGCGCCCCTCCAGACAGACGACTGGGCCATGATGTATGATTTCATCGACACCGGCGTGCCCCACGCCATCATCCGCGTGGAGGACATCGAGTCTGTGGACGTGACCGGGATCGGCCGAAAAATCCGCTTCCACGAGGCGTTCGCGCCCAAAGGAACCAACGTGAATTTCATCTCCTACGAAGGAGACGGGGACGTGTCCATGCGCACCTATGAGCGGGGCGTGGAGGACGAAACCCTGGCCTGCGGCACCGGGGCCATCGCCTCGGCGCTGGTGAAATCCCATAAAACCGGGCAAAACTCCCCCATCCGCGTCATCGCCAGAAGCGGAAGCGTTTTGACCATTCACTTCAAACGGGAAGAAAACCGGTTTTACGACATCGTCATGGAGGGCGACGCCAGGATTGTATATGCGGGGGTTCTTTGGGAAGAGGCTTGGAGGTATTGATGACGACATCGTAAAAATCCGATCTGCTGCGTTGCAACTCTTTGTATATCGAATTTTACGCTGTCGCCTAAGAAGCTAAAATGGTTGGGTTGAGGAACGAAACCCGACAATTCAAAAAAAATAAAATGGGTTGGACCGCCTCGCTTCACCCCACCGCAACACTAATAGAATGAACCACTCACTGTTCAACAGTCAACCATAGGAGGCCCAAAGATGGATTGGCCGATAGAAAGCTATTCTATTGTGAATCTGATGCTGGATCAAAACAATATCCGAACTCCTATTTCTCAAAAGGATCAAAATGCTTTAATCAGGGATATGTTTACCAACGAGAACGCTTTTGATATTGTAAAAAGTTACGTTGAAAATGGTATCTTCCCAGATGAGTTTCCTATCGTAATAAAAGAAAACGGTAATTTGATAACCATTGAAGGCAATCGAAGATTAGCGGCCCTTAAGGCATTGAATATGCCAAAAATAGTTCGCACTTGGGAAAATAAGATAAAAAAACTTCGCAATCCTGAAATTACACAAATAAAGGTTGTTGTGGCGCCAGACAGAACCGCAGCAATAAAACATATAGCCAACAAACACACAATTGACTACAGGCGACCTTGGAAACCATTGAGGCAAGCATATTTTTACAAAAGCCAAATTGATAATGGAAAAACGATTGAAGAAATTATTAATGAGTTTCCCGACCACAATGTTCCACGATTTTGGAAAATGATAGAGATGCATCATTTGGCAAAATCTATCAAATTGAATGAATCCTTAGAAGCAAAGGTCCACGATGATAGAAATTTTCCAATCACAAATTTGGAACGATTTTATAATGACAAAACTGTGTCCCATTTTCTTGGTATCGAATTCGATGAGTATGGAAACGTAAGAGGAAGGGTCGCGAAAGATGAGTTTGAAAAAGGCTATAAAAAAATAATCGAAGATATTGGGACAGGGGAAATCAATTCACGTTCTTACAATACAGCTAAGGAACGTGCCAGTTATGTACAGAATGCTCTTAAAAAACATAAACCTAGTTTAAGGAAAAAAGGGTCATTCAGAAGTCGAAATTTTAAAGAAATCAAGCCCAAGATGAAACGGCCTAAAAAAAACTCAAATACCAAAAAATTCCCCAAAGGCCTATTTCATAAATCAGAAACGCCATTTAGAGTTTCAAGCACACCTTTAAAATTAATGTACAATGAGTTGCACCAACTTGATGTTGATCGCTTTCCCAACGCTACGCATGATCTGCTGAGAAGTTTTCTCGAATGCGCATTAGCTTTTTATCTAAAAGACACCGGTGAATATAAGAAAATTAGAACTAACGGCAAGCACAACCCAAAATTAAGCGAAATGCTGACTTTTATTTCTAATGAAAAATTCACTTTGATCGGAGATAGAAATTTAAAGCAGAGTATCAAACAAATTAAATCAAATTGGAAGGAACCTTATTCACTGGCGAGGATGAATATGATCAACCATAATGAAAACTGGACCTCGACAGAGAAGGACGTAAGAAGTACTTGGGGAAAATTAGAAGGATTATTCAGGATTATCCTAAATCCGGAAAAAAGATAAGATGGATTCAGATTCAATAGTGATAAAAAAGCAGGAATTTTTTAGTCCACTACGATATCCCGGTGGTAAAGCTGGACTTTCTAGCTTCTTTTTCAAAGTGATTGAAGAGAATCATATTTCTGATTGCACATACATAGAACCGTACGCAGGCGGTGCGGGGGCAGCCCTCACGTTGTTATTTTTAGAAAAAGTTGCAAAAATAATCATCAATGACATAGACATATCCATTTATGCGTTTTGGAAGTCCATTTTGCGAAATACGAAAAGATTTATCGATAAAACAAATAAAACGGAAGTGACCGTTGAAGAGTGGAAAAGACAGAGGGAAATCTACAAAAACAAACATTCATCAATTTTTAGCAGAGGGTTCGCCACCTTTTTTTTAAATCGTACTAATAGGTCAGGCATCATTGAAGCTCGACCAATAGGTGGAATGAATCAGACTGGTAAATGGAAAATTGATGCTCGATTCAATAAAAAAAATTTAATCAAGAGGATAGAAAGGATTGCCCTATATGAAAGCCGAATAAATTTTTCTAAAATAGACGGAATTGAGTTGATGAAAAAAATCCACAAGATGCCCAATATTCTTGTTTATATCGATCCTCCATATTTCAAAAAAGGTAACACTCTCTACTTTAACTACTACGATCGAGACAATCATGTCGAACTGTCAAATTTCCTGAACAGTAATCCCAATTTTGATTGGTTGCTTACTTATGACAATGTGCCTGAAATTATCAATTTGTACCCTAACAGAGAGAAGGCTACATTCAATCTTCACTATCACGTCAACACGGCCAAAAAATCTCAAGAAATACTAATCAAATCAGATAATATTACAATACCTTAAAAAGCATCAAAGACAAAGAGATAGGCTTGGCCTTTCGCGTGGTCTACGGATTTGAAGATTTTTAAAAAACGGATTCATACCGTCAATTAAAAGAATTTTTGGATCAAAACTAAGATCTGCTGTTTAAAAAAAACACCGCTATAACCAGATGAATCGAAAGTGATAAAAAAACTTGTCGTATTATCACTATTAAAAAATCAGACCACTCAATGAGATGCTATCTCTTCAAGGAGACGGATGCATGGACTCCCTCTATGTTGAGGAACGAAACACAACGATTGAAAGGAATAAAAAAGGGGGGGGAATCGCTTCACTTAACCCAACCTAAGGCTATTTTCAGTTTGCGACTTCTTCAAAGAAAACTCGACATATTCCGAGAAAGGAGAATGCGATGTTTGATCTTGACATTCTTTACCGCTCATGTCTCTCCCTTGGTGCAATTGGGACTCTTATTGGAGCTTTGCTTGTTCATCGGACGTTGAGAGCGAACCACGATTGGGCACGTCGGCGATATGCTATCAGCATGGTCAAGCAATGGAACGAGAACGTCTATCCACACTTCCGTGTGATAGAAAACTTCTATCCACACATCCGCCAGTTCGATGAAGGTGAAGGTAAATATTCTGAACTCACACATGATACCGCAAAAAATCTTTGGAAATGTGATCCAGAGGATTCCGTTCAGTGGGAAGTAAAAACGGCCATAATGGAACTCCTTAATTATTTTGACTTTATTGCTACGGCCTATTCACAGAATGTAGCCGATTCCTCTATAATCATACATTCCTTTGAAAAACCACTGACGCAGTGGCACGACATATTGACAAACTTCATCAAAGCTGCTGAAAAAGGACTGGGTTTCCAACCTTGGGAAACATTTTTAAACGTTGTGGCAACTTGGAAATCTCCAAATTCTACTGCAAGAAAAAAGACAGCATGAATTAAAAGTGTTCCGGAATCAATATTCTACACGCAAAGAATCGTTTATTATTATTAAATCCGAAAAATTCTAATTCATGCTGAACCAATACAACCCAAACCGGCAAAAAACACGGAGGGTTTTCATGTTAACCAAAATTAAAATTGAAGGTCTGTTTGATAAGTTCGAATACGAGATTGAGCTTAAAGAACAAGGCGTCACCATTTTAACCGGCCCCAATGGATACGGCAAAACCACCATACTTAGAATCCTCTATGCCTTTTCCATTAAAAATTTGGCCTTCTTCTTTCAACTGCCATTTACGCGGATTGTTCTAACCCAAGGAAAAGCTAAAATCAAACTCTCAAAGAAAGAACGCGACACCCTTGAAATTCAACTGGGAAATAAAAAACCATCCACCCTGAAAAAAGCTACACCTGAAGAATATCCCCGATATAAATCAATAGGTGGAAGTCTCTGGATCGACACAAAAACAGGCGCTGAGTATGAAGAATCAGAGATGCCTATTCAAATCCTTGGACTCTCCCCTGAAATGAAAGGCGGCCCCCCCGAAAAAGCGATGCCTGACTTTGTGGATGCGTATCTAATTAGTGAAAACCGTCTCATCAAAAAACCTACAACCAAAGACTTTCGGGTTGCCCGTGGATCAAAGAAACAATTCATCATCACCATTGAAGAGTACGCAAAAGAACTGTCCGAAAATCTTAATCACATTCTTTCAAAAGCCTCAAAAGCAGGCCAGGAACTGGACAGCAGTTTCCCAAGGCGACTGTTTGATGAGACGCAGCCCGTTGAAGAAGAAGAATTCAATGAACGCTATGGCCTCATCAGGGCAAAACAAAAATCCTTGAGCGCGTATGGCCTCTCCCCTGTGGATGAAGACACGCACACTTCTTTCAAGCAGGAAAACGCAAAGGCGCTTCGGGTTTACTTAAATGACACTGAAAAGAAACTGGCGGTTTTTGACGATATCCTGAAAAAGCTTGAACTCTTTTCCAGCATTTTAAACAAAAGGGGGTTTGTTTCTAAAAAATTTGAAATTTCCCCGAATTTCGGTTTCAGGTTTAAAACACGGGACGAAAAAGAGCTTTCTCTAACCGATCTGTCTTCAGGCGAACAGCAGGAGGTCGTGCTTTTGTATGAGCTACTTTTCAAAGTCGGCCCGAATACCCTGGTTTTAATCGACGAGCCTGAAATATCCCTTCATGTGGCATGGCAGAAAGAGGTCGTGGATGATTTCATGAAAATAATCGACATGCAAAAAATCACGGTGATCACCGCCACGCATTCACCCCAGATTATTGGGAAATACTGGGATTTGGTTGTGGATCTCAAGGAAATCTCAGAATGAACAGCATTGCGGAGAACCTGGACAAAGACTATACGATCAATTCCATACGCCTCCACTTGAGGGACCACCCTTCCGAGGAAGACAAGGCATGGGTGATTGTGGAAGGCGAAACGGACCAAAAACTGTTTTCAAAGCTGATCAATGGCCGCCATGTGGAAGTGGAGCAGTCATTTAGCGGCTTAAACGGCGTTCTCAAGTGCGTATCCGAACTGCTGAAAGAAACCAAGTTGAAAGGAACCGGGCGGATTCTGGGCATCCGGGACGCCGACTTTCTGCGCCTGGGAGAAGAAGAGGAAGAAAACCCGGCGCATATTTTTCTGACGGATTGCCATGACGCCGAAATGATGATGGTGTCCTGCGACCGGGCATACGCTTCGGTTGAGGCGGAATATTTGAGGCATGAAAAAACTTCGTATCCTTCACGGGAAGAGCTTTTCACATCAATCGCCTTCCTGGGAGGGGTCAGGTGGCTCAATGACTCCGAAGACCTGGGATTAAATTTCAGAGGGCTTGGTTTGGGCAGTTTTTACAGCCCCGAAAAACCCGAATGCGACAAAGGCAAATGCCTGGATGAAATTTTAAAACGATCTCCGAAGAAAAAAAAAGAAATTTCAGAAAAAGAGGTCGAGTCAAAGATACAGGATGTTTCGGATTACTTAAATCTTTGCAACGGCCACGACTTCCAGAAAGCGTTCGCCCTTTGCGCCGGTTCTGTTTCCGAATCTAAAAAAGGCGTCAAAGACAAAGAGATCGGCCGGGTATTCCGCGTGGCCTACAGGCTTGAAGATTTCAAAAAAACGGATTTGCGCCGCCAATTAAAAGAATTTTCAGATCAAAACCAGGTCCCGCTGTTTGAAGAAAGCCTTGAGCAGACGGGATTAAAACCAGCAGTTCAAAAGGGATAAAATACGTTGGGTTGCTCCGCTTAACCCAACCTGCGGCGTTCCCACGCTTCCTTGCCGACCGGCTCTCCCCAATCGGTTTCGCCGGCCCGATAGTCTTCGGGAATTTTCTCCACGAGATCCTCAATGCGATATCGTCCACGGATTCTCTTTGTCGGCGCCGCCACAATAACGCCATCCCGCGCGACCCCATCCACCTCGTGCCCCACTCCAGGACAAACGTGTTTCAGCACGTTCCTGACGGGACCCAGCCCCTGTCTATCCCCCGATTTTTGATTTTTCACGCGCATCGCGACCTCCATACTTTGACGTTGCTTCGGCATCGCCGACGGCGAATTCGTCATCACAGCGCCGCGCCGCAAAATTTGCAGTGGCGGGCATCGACATCGTGACCTTCAGCGGCGCACTCCGGGCAGGCCTGGGTGGACACTTCGCGGCCGAAAGCCTGCGACATTTCCACCGTCACAATGCCGGTCGGCACGGCGATGATGGCGTAGCCGAGAATCATCACCATCGACGCCAGCGCCTGGCCAGGGACGGTCTGGGGAGAAATATCGCCATATCCGACCGTGGTCAGGGTCACGATCGCCCAGTAGATGCTGCGCGGAATGCTGGTAAAGCCATTGGCCCCGTCTTCGATGATATACATCAGCGAGCCGAATATGACCACCAGGGTCAGAACCGTGTAGATAAAGACGGCGATCTTGCGGACACTCGCCCGCAGCGCCTTGACGATGAGCCGCGCCTCCCCGATATAGTGGACCAGCTTCAGGATACGGAAGATGCGCAGGATCCGCAGAATACGAATGACCAGCAGGTACTGGGTTCCCGGCAGGAATAAGCTGATGTAGGTCGGGATGATCGCCACCAGATCCACCACCCCATAAAAACTGACGGCGTATTTGAGCGGCCGGCCGACAGACATCAGCCGCAAAAGGTATTCGGCCGTGAAGATGACCGTGAAGAACCACTCGATCCCATAGAGCAGGCCGCCGTAATGCGACTGAACGGCGCCGATACTGTCAAGCATTACCGCCACAACGCTCGCCAGGATGCCGGCGATGAGCAACACATCGAATCCTTTCCCCGCCGGGGTGTCGGCCTCGAAGATCACCTCGTGCAAAACCGTCCGCCAGCGCGCCCTCGGCGGCGCGGCCTCGCGGGGCGCGTCCTTCAGCGATTTCATTGTTTTACTCCTGTCGGTGTTGAAGGGAATTCATATCGCCACTTAAATGATCAAGCTGTCAGGCGGCCAGTCAACGGCGACGGTGGGTTGGGTTGAGGAAAGAAAGGCGACAATCAGTGGAAAAGGAATTTGGATCGCTTCGCTTAACCCAACCCACGACTACGGCGGAGACTTGCAAGCTTTCAGGATCAAAAATCATTCTTGAAAGAACTGTAAGCCATTCCGATTTGTTTCAATGGACACATGTTCACCTTAGGGAAAGAATATCGTTCATCCAGTTAAAAACGCTTTCTGCGATGGAAATCGCATATTCGCAAATTTCAAGATCAGGCTCAAAATAGGGCAAAATAGAGCTGACAGGGTATTTCGAGGGAATGTAAATGGAATCCAGAAAGTCACAGTCATCGTCAGAGATTGGAACGTCTAATCCATTTCTGATCAAAGCCGTTTTAAGCTTTGAAATGCTGTGTGTCTTTTTCACCCCGACGGAATTCTCAATCAACAGCGCCTTAAGGGCCTTTTCCACACATTGCTGAACATTTTGAAGACAAGGATTGAAGAGGCGGCTTTCCAGCAAAATTCTCGCGGATTCCAAGTTTTCCCCGGAATATTCGGCCCACGTCTTTGTCTCATCTTTCATAAATCAATTCTCCGGATTCAATCTCTGAAAGAAACGAATGGGCGCGGGCGGCGGGTTTTATGGGAATGATATCCACCGCGATCCGCCTGGACACGCCTCGGGTCAACCGGCGATATTTCATGGCCAGATCCAGGTAGGATTCATCGCTGTCCTGGAAAACGGCCACATCAATGTCGCCGGGATTTTCGGAATGCAAAAATGATCCAAAGACAACGATTTTATTGATTTCTTTTTCCGATTTCAAGCTTGAGGCCAGCTCTTTTTTGATCTCGCTTTTTTCCTTCTCCCAGGCGCTCATCCGATTAACTCCATTATTTTATGATTTCATGATCTGATGATTTTATGATTTAAAACCGTTTCACGGTTTGAGGCATTTGGTTTTGAGGCGACCTCAAAGGATCCGAATAAAGCGCCGTTTTCCCCGCCCCCCGCTTATGCCATTTTAAATACCACAAAATGATTCCATATTCAAATCATCAAATGATTTCAGATCATAAAATCATCATATCCTCAAACGCCCCACAGCTCAAAATGATTTGACTATAAGGCCCATATCATATAATTTATCGTAAGCGTTCACAGGGTGCCGTATCTGCTGCGTTACCGGGCCTTTGAAGTGCAAGAGCGCGTCTTCAGGCCCGAAGCCTTGCATATCCGACACCCTGTAAACGCTTACAGTTCGGTGGGTGATTACATATTCACCATTTTAACCCCGTGAATGGTTACAATTTATCTATTTTAACGACAGATTTACAGCCAAATTTGATGGCGTCGTAAAAAATCCGATCTACGGCGTTGCAGCGCTTATTTTTAATTGAGGCATACTACATGTATTGCCTCAATTAAAAATAACCACTACGCCTTGTATATCGAATTTTTAACTTAGCCATCCCAAGCTTTTTTACGAGTTTATCAAATTTACGAATAGATCAAAACAAAATAAGGAGAACGAGCCGCATGATCGCCATTGAAAAATCAGACCGCCTCAACGCGCTGCCCCCCTATCTTTTCAAGGAGATAGACCGGCAAAAGGAAATCGCGAAAAGCAAAGGGGTGGACATCATTGACCTGGGGGTGGGGGACCCGGACATGCCCACTCCGCCGCATATTATCGAAGTTTTGAAAAAAGAGGCCGAAAACCCGGCCAACCACCAGTACCCGTCCTACGCCGGCAGCGACGCCTTCAACGCGGCCGCGGCCCGCTGGCTCAAGCGCCGCTTCAACGTGGAGCTGGATCATAAAAAAGAGGTCATCACCCTCATCGGCTCCAAGGAGGGCGTCGCCCATATTCCCCTGGCCTTCATCAACCCCGGGGACTGGGCGCTGGTTCCCAGCCCCGCCTACCCGGTGTATGAGATCGGCGTCAAATTCGCGGGCGGTCAGGTCCATTTCATGGACCTCGTGAAGGAAAACGGTTTTCTCCCGGCGCTGGATGACATCCCCGAAGACATCGCCCAAAAAGCCAAACTCATGTTTTTGAACTACCCCAACAATCCCACATCGGCGGTGGCCGACGCCGGATTTTACGAAAAGGTCGTGGCATTCGCCGAAAAACACCAGATCATCGTGTGCCACGACGCCGCTTACAGCGAGATGGCCTTTGACGGCTATCGCCCCCCAAGCTTTCTGGAAACCCCGGGGGCCAAAGATGTGGGCATGGAGTTCCACTCCCTTTCCAAAACGTACAACATGACGGGCTGGCGAATCGGCTTTGCGGCGGGCAGGGCCGAGGTCGTCCAGGCGCTGGGACAGGTGAAAAGCAACATCGACTCCGGCGCCTTTCAGGCCGTTCAGATGGCGGGCGTCGCGGCGCTGGAAGAGGACCAGTCCTGCGTGGCCGAGATGAGCCGGATATACGCGGAAAGACGGGACGTTCTCATCAAGGGCCTGAGATCTCTGGGCCTCAGACCCGACGCGCCCAGGGCCACTTTTTATGTGTGGATCCCGGTTCCGGAAGGCCGGACATCAGCGGAATTCGCCCAGGCGCTTTTGACCGGGGCCGGAATCGTGTCCACCCCGGGCAACGGATTCGGCGCGCCGGGCGAAGGCTACATCCGGATGGCCCTGACCGTGGGGAAGGAGAGGCTGAAGGAGGCGGTGGAAAGAATGAAGTCCATGAGCATTTAAATACCAGAGGAGTCGTAATAAATGCCGGCGGCGTCGTAAAAATTCGATATACAAGGCGCGGTGTTTTTTTAAATAAGCGAGGCGATACCTAGTATGCCGAACGAACACAAAAAACGCCGCGACGCATTTTCTTACGGCGCCGCCTGAAAGGAGGGCGCATGACACCACTACCATGGATCATTAATAACGAGGCCGCCGTCAGGCTGGCCTGCTTCGCCGGGGTGTTCGGCCTGGTGGCCCTTTGGGAGCGATGGGCGCCGCGCCGGGCCCTGAATTTTTCCAAACCGGTTCGCTGGTACAGCAACATCTCCATCGCCGCGCTCAACATCGGGGCGGTTCGTCTTTTTTTCCCCATCCTCGTCGTCGTCTTCGCGGCCCTGGCCCGGGAGCGGGGCTGGGGGCTTTTAAACAACGTCTCCCTTCCGGGTCCTGTGGAGATCATCGCGGCGCTTCTTCTCCTGGATTTCATCATCTATCTCCAGCACGTCATGTTTCATTCCCTTCCCCTTTTGTGGCGCCTGCACCGGATGCACCACACGGACACGGATTACGACCTCACCACCGGCATCCGGTTTCATCCCATTGAAATATTGATTTCCATGGGCATTAAATTCGGGGCCGTGGCCCTCATCGGCCCGCCCCCGGAGGCGACGGTTCTGTTTGAGGTCATCTTAAACGGAGCCGCCATGTTCAACCATGGAAACATCCGCATACCGGTGGCGCTGGACCGGGTTCTGAGATGGTTTGTGGTGACCCCGGACATGCATCGCGTGCACCATTCCATTTACCCGGAGGAAAGCCGGAACAATTTCGGCTTCAATGTGCCCTGGTGGGACTACCTGTTCGGCACGTACTTCGCCCAGCCCAGGGACGGCCATGAGCGCATGGACATCGGCATCGGGCAATTCCGGGACCCCAGGCATCTCCACGCCCTTTCTCTCATCGCCCAGCCTTTTATGCGCGATGACAAAATGATGGCGTCGTAAAAAATCCGATCTACTGCGTTGCGGCGTTTATTTTTAATTGAGGCATACTACATGTATTGCCTCAATTAAAAATAAACGCCACGCCTTGTATATCGAATTTTTAACTTAGCCATCCCAAGCGTTTTTACGAGTTTATCAAGATGACGGCGTCGTAAAAACACCGCGACGCGGCGGATCGATTTTTTACGACGCCGTCTTGACACCCGGGGCCGTTGGGTGTACACAACAACATGAAACCCAAAGGAGGTAAGCCATGAGACTCAAATCCGCTTCGTCCGTCCGCCGCCCCTTCGACGCCCTTTTTCAACTCTGCCTCATCGCGGCCCTGTGCCTGGCCCTGGCCGGGTGCGGCCTGAACGCCACCCGGAAAAACAGCGTCTATGCATTCGGGCAGGCCGCCTCGACCCTGGGCTCCGCCGTGTCCCGGGAGCTTCCGGCCATGCGCGAAAACGTCATTGAGATGAAAAAGCTGCGGCTCGCCATCGAGAACCGGAAAATCCCCAACCTGAAAACCCGGGCCGCCTACGAGAAAAAGATCAACATCGACTCCGGCCTGGACCCCGAAAACATCTCCCGGCATATCGGGGCCATGAATCTTTTGACATCCTACGGGAACTTCCTTTCCGCCTTCGCCCGGGACGCCGCCGACGAGGAATTGCGGAAAAACATCCATTCATTGAACGAAATCAAGGGTCTGGGCCGGGTGGCCCACGCCGGGGGAAAACTGTTCATCGACTGGAAGAAGAAAAAAACCATTCAAAAAATCGTGCCCATGGTCTCTCCCCTGATCCAGAGGCTGTGCGACGAGCTTGAGAAAAATTTCGACATCAACCGCCCGGGCATGGCCCTGAATGTGGACATCGTCCAGGACCGCCTGTACAGCGAGGCCCTGGACGGCCTGAAGCGGGATTCCCAAACCGCGGCCGACCGGCTCATCCAGGTTCGGGGCTTTGTGATGGCCGGGGACTCGAAAAAACGTCTGGAGCAGGTGTCCCGAAAAATCCTGGACGCCGCCGCCGCCCTGAGAAAGGCCGACCGGGAGATGGTGGAGATGGCGACCGGGAAAAAAGTGTCGCTGGACGACATCCGGTTTTTCGCCGATCAGACGAGGGATATGGTGTCCGCGCTCAGGGCGTTCGGGAAATAAAAAGTAGCGGCGCCTTCCACATATGACATCGCCACAGACAAGGAGAAAACAACATGCCTGAAACCAAAATAGACATCCGGCTCATCGCCCTTTACCGGGGGCTGGGAAATTTGAGAAGCGCCACGCCCGCCGACCATCCCGAGTACGAAGCCCTCCAGGAGCAATACCGCCAGGCGTCGGATATGGCCGAGCGGGCCGTTGAGGCGGCCATTGACGAATCGGACGCCGATTATTCGGAATTTTCCGCCCGGATCCAGGAGGCCATGGATCTCATCAAAGAGGCCGAGGCCGACATCGAAAAGGTGGTCAAGGCCATCTCCCTCACGGCCAAGGCCATCAACATCGCCGCCAAACTGATCGGGAAATACGTATAGGAAAAAAGCATGAGACACGGCTTCATGGGAAAAATTCTCATGGTGGACCTCGCCCGGGGCGAGACATGGGCGGAGGAAATCGGCGATGAGGTGTATGAGGCGTTCCTTTCCGGCTCCGGCCTGGGCGCTTATATCCTTCACAACCGGATTCCGCCGGGCGCCGACCCCCTGGGTCCGGACAACATCCTGGGCTTTGTGGCGGGCATTCTCGCCGGATCGGGGGCCCTTTTTTCCGGAAGATGGATGGCGGTGGGAAAATCCCCGCTCACCGGAACATGGGGAGACGCCAACTGCGGCGGAAACTTCGCGCCGGCCATCAAACGCTGCGGGTATGACGGCGTCTTTTTTTCCGGGATCAGCGAAAAGCCGGTGTACCTGTACGCGGACACCCGCGTGGCCGAGCTTCGGGACGCCCGGGACCTGTGGGGCATGGACGCCCTTGAGACCGAAAAGACCCTTCAAAAGCGGATCAAGTCGAAAAAAAAACCCAGCGTGGCCTGCGTCGGCCCGGCCGGGGAAAGACTTTCCCTGATATCGGGGATCGTCCACGACCGGGGACGCATCGCGGCCCGCTCGGGCCTGGGGGCCGTGATGGGCTCCAAAAGGCTCAAGGCGCTGGCGCTTTGCGGCGCCCGGCCGGTCAAGGCCCATGACCGGAAGGCCGTGAAGGCCCTGAGCAAAAAATGCCATGAGTCGGTCCGTTTTGATCCCCCTTTCCTGTCCGGGGACATGGCCGCCGGCATGGGCGCGCTCATGAGATTCTTTCCTTTTCAGATGAAGGCCGACGGGGCTTTGTACAAAATCATGCTCAAAAAATGGGGCACCGCGGGCATGAACCAGATGTCCATCGAGATGGGGGACGCCCCGGTGAAAAACTGGCGGGGCTCCAGCGAGGATTTCGGACAGGACCGCTCCCGGCTCATGAACCCGGATCTGATCCGGGAAAACGTTTCGACGAAATATTTCTGCCACTCCTGCCCCTTAGGCTGCGGCGGGCTGCTCCGGGGCCCGGGAAAAGACGGCGAAAGTCTCCACAAGCCCGAGTATGAGACCATCACCGCGCTGGGCGCCCTTTGCATGAACGGGGACATGGACAGCGTTTACAGAATGAACGACCGGCTCAACCGGGCCGGCATGGACACCATCTCCGCCGGGGGAACCATCGCCTTTGCCATGGAATGCTTTGAAAAAGGGATTTTGACCCCAAAAGACCTGGGCGGCATGGACCTTTCATGGGGAAACGCCCCGGCCATGGAGGCGCTGGTGGAGAAAATGATCCGCCGGGAGGGGATCGGCGATCTTCTGGCCGACGGCTCCAAACGGGCCGCCGAAAGAATCGGGAACGGCGCCGCGTCCTTCGCCATCCAGGCCGGCGGCCAGGAGCTGGGCATGCATGACTCCCGCTTCGATCCGGGGTTCGCCCTTCACAACCGCGTGGAGGCCGCCCCCGGACGCCACACTGTGGGCTCCCAGATGTATTACGAAATGTTTCAGCTGTGGGAAAAAATCCCGGGCCTTCCCGAGCCGGACCTGTTTTACTCCAAAGACCGGAAATTTGATGCCGGACGGCAAAAGGCGGTCATGGGCGCCGCGTGCAGCCGTTTCATGAACGTCATCAACGGCGCCGGATGCTGTCTGTTCGGCGCGCTGATGGGAGTGGCGCGTTTCCCGGTGTTTGAATGGCTCAACGCCGCGACGGGACGGCGCCTTTCCCCGGAAGAATACATGGAGGCCGGCGGCCGAATCCAGACCCTGAAGCAGGCGTTCAATGTCAAACACGGCGTGGAGCCGGCCTCCGTCCAGGTCAACGACCGGTCCCTGGGACGCCCCCCCCAGAAGAAAGGGGCCAACCAGGACAGATCAGTGGAGATTGAAAAAATGACGCGGGATTACTGGAAAGAGATGGGTTGGGACCCCGAAACCGGCGTCCCGGGCCTGGAAAAAATTCAGACGCTTGAGCCGGGCAAAGAGGTCTGATAAAAAAATGCCATACGCCATTGACAAAGAAAAATGCATCGGGTGCCGGATGTGCACAAAAGTCTGCCCGGTGACCGCCATCGAAGGAGAAGTGAACAAACCCCATCAGATCCATCCAAAGATATGCGTGGACTGCGGCGCCTGCGGCCGGATATGCCCCCAGTCCGCCGTGAAAGACCCTGACGGGAAGTTTTGCGAACGAATCCGGTTCCGCAAACGCTGGCCCAAACCCCGGTTTGACTTAGGCGCCTGCTCGGGATGCTCGGCGTGCGTGGAATGCTGTCCCACGGGCTGTCTGGACCTGTCCGGGGAAAGGAAGGGCGAAGAAGAGGAGGGCCCGGCCATTCGATACCCCTTTCTCAAGCGCGCCCGGTCATGCGTGGCCTGCGGGTTCTGCGTTTTGGAATGCCCGGTGGACGCCATTGAAATGGCGGGCGCGGAATAAAAAAACCGCGCCGTCCGGGGCTTTTTCAACGGTCCGGCGCCGTTTTCTCTTTGTAGGACACCCCCAGCCGGTCCATTTCTTTTAAGATCATGCCGATCATCTCATCCATCCTGTCCTTGGCCATGTCCGACAGCTCCACGCACAGGGTCTCGATGTCGGTGGGCTCCATTCCCAGGATCACCGTCTCCGGGACCTTGTCCAGGGCCTGGCAAAGGGTGAGGGCCTCCAGGAAGTCGATCTGGTGCAGGGAATTTTTGGCCCGGATTCTCGCCGGGACATCATGGCCTTCAATGCGGCACAGGGTTCCGGGCGGCTGTTTGTTTTTCACGGCGTCCACCACCACCAGGTGGTCGGCCTGGGAGATGACCCCCAAAAGATGAATCCCCAGAACCCCGCCGTCCACCACGGAGACGTGGTCCGGAAATTCGTATCTCTCCTGGAGCCGCTCCACCACCCTCACGCCGAAACCCTCGTCGGTGTAAAGAATGCAGCCGATTCCCAAAATCATGACATGTTGTGGGTTTGAACTCATTTTTTTCCTTTAAACTTTAATAAACCTTAAAACGCCCAAAATCAATCCATAAAAAGAATGAAACAAAGAAAACAAAGGGGGGCGGGAAACCGGGAAGGGACGAAGTTTCCCCGGCCTTTTCCAAAGAGAAAAAGGCCGGGGAAACGATTTGCCGAAAGGCGTCTTACAGAACGTTGACCTTGTAAACCTCGTTGGAGTCGGGATCGATCACATGAACCGCGCAGGCGATGCACGGGTCAAAGGAGTGGACGGTCCGCAGAACTTCCAGGGGTTTTTTCGGATCGGCGATGGGAGTCCCGATGAGGGCCTCTTCCATCGGTCCGAGTTTGTTCTTTTCGCAGCGGGGACCCAGGTTCCATGTGGAGGGAACCACATACTGGTAATTCTTGATCTTTTTGTTTTCGATCTCGATCCAGTGTCCCAGCGATCCCCTGGGAACGTCGTTCAGGCCCACGCCCTTTCCGCTGTCGGGCATGGTCCAGGGCTGGTAGGTCTTGGTGTCCCCGGCCTTGATGTTGGCCACCAGCTCATTGATCCATCCGGGGATGGCCTTTCCGATGGCCACGGTCTCAATGCCCCTGGCGGCGGTCCGCCCAAGGGTGGAGAAAAGCGCGGCGGCCGGAACGTCAAGCTGTTTCAGGACGCTGTCCACAATGGGTTTGATGTCCGCGTGGCCCTTCGCGTAAGCCACCAGAACTCTCGCCAGCGGCCCCACCTCGCAGGCCTCTCCGTCGTACCTCGGGGCCTTGAGCCAGGAGTATTTGCCTCCGCCGGGCTTGTATTCCCCGTGTTTGGGTTTGGTTTCCCCGTTGTAGGGATGTTTGGGGGAGCCGGGCTCATACCAGCCGCGGGTGACATCCTCGGTCACCTTGTCCTGGCTGGCCATGCCGGTTCCGGCCAGATCCCGGCCTTTGATCATGCCCCGGGGCATGTACAGGCTCTCGGGCTCTTTGTCGGTCAGGGGGAAGTCGCCCCAGGCCATGAAATTGGTGGTGCCGCCGATGGCGCCCCAGTCCTTGTAGAACGAGGCCACGGCCAGCAGGTCCGGAATGTAAACTTTTTCGATGAAGTCCTGGGTTTCTTTGGTGATGTACAGGAATTCGGCGATCCGGTCCGGGGTCAGGTCTTTGACGGATGTGATGCCGCCCACCACCAGGGACTGGGGATGGGGGTTTTTGCCGCCGAATATGGCGTGCATCCGGGCCGCCTTGGCCTGGAGGCGCAACGCCTCAATGTAGTGGGAGGCCGCCATCAGGTTGGCCTCGGGCGGAAGCTTGTACGCCGAATGGCCCCAGTACGCGTTGGCGAAGGGACCGAGCTGGCCGCTGTCCACAAAGGCTTTGAGCCTGTCCTGAACGCTTTTGAAATAGGCCGAGCCGCCCCAGGGCGCGGCGCTGACATTTTCCGACAGCGTGGCGGTCTTTTTGGGATCGGCGGAAAGGGCGCTGACGATGTCCACCCAGTCCAGCGCGTGGAGGTGATAGAAGTGAACGATGTGGTCATGCTGGTATTGAGCGCCGTGCAGGATATTTCTGAGCAAACGGGCGTTGTCCGGAATTTTGACTCCAACCGCGTCTTCGACTGCCCTCACCGAGGACAGAGCATGGATGTACGTTCAGACGCCGCAGGATCTGGCCACAAAATGCTGGGCGTCGCGGGGATCGCGGCCCTGCAGAATCAGCTCAATTCCTCGAAACATCTGGCCCGAGCTCCAGGCGTTTACAACTTTCCCTTTGGACACCTCCACTTCGACGCGAAGGTGGCCCTCTATCCTGGTGATAGGATCAATGGTGATTCTCTTACTCATATATTGCCTCCTTGCCTGACTTCATAAAGCATTTTCTCATAAATTAAGGATGTGAGCCGGACACTCTTCGGCCCCAGGCGTTACATTTCCTCGTAAAACGGGCTCATCTTGTCCCAGAAATCGGGCTCGCTGCAGCCGATGCAGGGATGACCCGCTTCCACAGGCCAGCTGGTTCCATCGTTGAACTTGGCGATGGGGCAGTTGTTGTATGTCTCCGGTCCTCTGCATCCCACCTTGTAGAGGCAGTAGCCCATCTCGGCCTCAGGCGATCCGAATTCCTCCACGAACTCGTCGTTTTCAAAATGAGACCGTCTCGGGCATTGATCGTGAATGGTCTTGCCGAAGGCGAAAAGCGGTCTTCCGAGGTCGTCCAGCGCCGGCAGCTTGCCCAGGAGGAGGTAGTTGACGATGGTGCCCACCAGGTTGATGGGGTTGGGGGGGCAGCCCGGAATGTTCAGGGTTTTGATGCCCATGGCGTCGCCCACGCCTTTGAATCCGCCCGGGTTGGGCTTGGCCGCCTGAACGCCGCCGAAAGACGAGCAGGCGCCGTAGCAGACCACGGCCCCGGCTTTGGGCAGCACGTCTTTGGCGATCTCAAGGAAAGTCTTGCCGCCGACTTTTCCGTATTCGCCGTTGTATTTGGTGCCGATGGCCCCTTCCACCACGCAGATGAATTTGCCTTTGTATTTCTTCACGGCGTTGTGAAGATTCTCTTCAGCCTGGTGGCCGGCGGCGGCCATGATGGTCTCATGGTACTCCACGGATAAAATTTCCAGAACCAGCTCGTCGATCCAGGGATACATGGACCGCAGGAGAGATTCGGAGCATCCCGTGCATTCCGCGAAATGGAGCCATACCACAGGCGGACGGGTTTTGGGCGCCGCAAAGACCTCCGCGACTTTTGGAACAAAAGACGACGACAGACCCATGGTGGCGGTAAGGAAAGTGCAGAACTTCATGAAGTCCCGACGCGAGACTCCCTTCTTCTCAATCCTTTCATAAAACTCTTTTTCCTTCTCCATAGACACCTCCTCAAATGTTGCTTGAATTGACGCTTTGTATATTCACGCCTCTTAAATGACGCCGCTCAAACTGACGCCGCCTTCAAAACACAAAAACAAAATGAGTTGTATTTATTTGATAACTTTTATGGCGCCACGCCGGATATGTCAACAGATATTTTCCCCTTGATCTCATTTGCCGGGACGTGTAGAATTTTTATTCGCCCATTTTCCCGAAAGGCGTTTTAAAAAAATCAAAACCATGCAAAACCCATGAAAAACCGACTGGATGACATCATAAAAATGAGCCCCTCCCCCTTTTATATTGATGTGGCGGTGGCCCTTCCGGCGCGCGGCGTTTTCACCTATGAGGCGCCCGGTCCCCTCGCCCCCCTTTCCCAGGCGGGAAAGCGGGTCCGGGTCCCCTTCGGCGCCCGGACCGCCGACGGCTACATCCTGGGCCCGGCCCGGAAAGAAGGCCTTGAAAACATAAAAAAAATAAAGCCCATACTGGACATCCCCGACGATTTCCCCCTGTTCCCGGCGTCCATGCTGCCTTTTTTTGAATGGGTCTCCGATTACTACATGCGGCCCCTGGGAGAGGTCATCAAAAACGCCCTTCCCGGGGGATGGATCGACAGCCGGGGGCGGGCGAAAAAAGGACGGCCCGGCCCCGGGATGGAACGGTGGGCCGCCCTGGCCGAAAACCGGCCGGCCGGGGAAAAATTCCGGGAGTCCAAACAACACATTTTAGACGCGCTGTCCCGGCGGGGCGAGATGTCCGTGAAACAGCTCAAAGAAATCGTGAAAACAGCCCCGGCCCTGATCCGCTCTCTGGAGAAGGACGGGCATGTCCGAATCTTCCAGAAAAGAATATTCCGGGACCCTTTGGGGGATGACGTCCCGGCGGACTTCCGGCCGGATATGACCCGCGAGCAGGAAGAGGCGGTGGCCCGGATCATGTCCCGGGCCGGCTCGGGATTCGCCCCCCATCTTCTCACCGGCGTCACCGGAAGCGGCAAGACCGAGGTGTACATGCGCCTGGCCGAAAAGATCGTCGGGATGGGAAAAAACGCCCTGGTCCTGGTCCCCGAGATCGCCCTGCTGTCCCAGACCGAGCGGGTGTTCAAGGCCCGTTTCAGGGAGAAAATCGCCGTTTTGCACAGCGGCCTTTCCCCGGCCCGGCGACGCGAAGAGTGGACGCGGATCGCCAAAGGGGAGGCGTCCGTGGCCATCGGGGCACGTTCCGCCGTGTTCGCCCCGTTTGAGCGCGTCGGAATCATCATTGTGGACGAGGAGCACGACCCGTCCTACAAACAGGACTCCGGGCTGAAATACCACGGCCGGGACATGGCCCTGGTAAGGGCCAAACTCGAAAACGCCCCGGCGGTTCTGGGCTCGGCCACGCCCTCGGTCCAGTCCCACCATCACATGATCGAAAAAAAATACGCCGATGTCCGACTCCCCAGACGGATCTTCGACCGTCCCCTTCCGGATATCTCCATCGTGGATCTGCGCAAAATAAAGGACGAGAGGGGGATCCGGCGCTTCATCTCCCCGGATCTGAAAAAAGCCCTTTCTGAAACCCTTGAAAAAAAGAATCAGGCCCTGCTTTTTTTAAACCGCCGGGGATTCGCCGGGTTCCCGGTGTGCGGGGCCTGCGACGAGCCGGTGAAATGCCGCCGCTGCGACATCACCCTGACCCTGCACCGGGCTGAGGCCGTCTACCGGTGCCACTACTGCGGTTTTTCCATTCCCGCCTCTTCCCCCTGCCGCCTGTGCGGCTCTCCGGAAATCAAAAACTTAGGGATCGGAACGGAAAAACTGGAGGCCGCCGTCCAGAGCCTTTTCCCAACGGCCCGGGTGTCCCGGATGGACCGGGACGCGGCCCGGAAAAAAGGCGCCCTTCCGGCCATATTGAAATCGTTGAGAAACCATGAGACGGATATTCTGATCGGCACCCAGATGGTGGCCAAGGGCCACGATTTCCCGGGCATCACCCTGGTGGGAATCATATGCGCGGATTTGTCCCTCAATTTTCCCGACTTCAGGGCCGGCGAGGCCACCTTCCAGCTCATCTCCCAGGTGGCGGGCCGGGCCGGGCGGGGGGAGTCCCCCGGCCGAGTCATTCTCCAGACCTACACCCCCGGCCATTTCACCATACGCGCGGCGAAAAAGGGCGATTACCCGGCCTTTTACCAAAAGGAGACGGAATTCAGGAAAGCGCTGGATTACCCGCCGTTTTCCAAAATGATCCTCATTGAGATATCCGGGCGGGACCCTGAAAAAACAGCGGCGGCGGCCCGGGAAGCGGGCCTTTTTCTTCATCAGCTGCGCCGGGGCGACCCGGCTTTCAGGCGCTCGGTCATGCTCCTCGGCCCGGCGAAAGCCCCTGTGTTTAGAATCGCCCACCGGCTCAGGTGGCAGGTCCTGGTCAAAAGCCCCGACGGCCGGGCGCTCAGGGCCTTCGGCAGACAGGCGGTCTCGGCCCCGGCCATGAAAAACCGCCATGTCCGGGTGTCTTTTGATGTGGACCCTGTTTTCATGATGTGACTTTTGACAGCATCGTAAAAAATGAATCAGACGGCATCGTAAAAATTCGATATACAAGGCGTGGTGATTTTTAAATGAGCGAGGCGATACCCAGTATGCCGAACGAACAAAAAAACGCCGCAACGCAGTAGAACGGATTTTTTACGATGTCGTCAGTTTTGATATTGTCAATATCCGCCGACCTGTGATACATATGACGCTTTTAACATCGACAAAGACACACGGGAGACTCCATGCTGAAATTCGGAAAAATCCTGCTCGCGGCTCTCGCGATCTCGGCCGCGTCATGGGCCGCGCCCCAGGGCCCGGCCGCGCAAAACGCCCAAAGCCCGCCGGAACCCAAAACCCCGGCGGTCTTTGTCCCGGAAAACCGCCATCGCTTTCCCGCGGTGTATGAGGGTGTCCGGGTCAAACACGAGTTTGAAATCCAAAACCGGGGCCGCGTCCCCCTTGATATCCAGAAGGTCCGGACCGGCTGAGGCTGCTCCACTGTTTTTTACACCCGACAGATCCCCGCCGGCGGCGAGGGAAAAATCATCGTGGAAGTGGACACCCAGGGCCGGGGGGGAATCGCCCTTCGAAAAACCGTCACTGTGACGACCAGCGACCCCCTTCACCCGACGCTGCGGCTTTACATCTCCGGGCGGGTGAAAAAACTCTTTGAGATCACCCCGGGCGTCCTGTTTCTCAAAGGAGACCCGGACAGGGAAATCACGGCCTCGGCCGACATCGTCCCGGCCCCGATTCCTTTGGACCAGGGCGGGCCCCTGAAAATCACCGGGATCGAGGCCCCAAAAGGCGGGCGACACATCAAAGTCAAACTGGGAGAAAAAAAAGACGGGGGGTGGCGGCTGACCGTGACCAACCAAAAAAAGGAGCCCGGCCGCTATTCCGACAAAATCACCCTTCTCACTTCCAGCGCCTTGAAGCCGCGCGTGGACATTCACGTTCACGGGCGTCTGGAGCGAAAAGGAGCCACTAAAAATCAGGGGGTTGAAAAAAAAGAGTGACGGATCCAAAAACCATTGACCGGAAAAAAATCAAAATCGTGGCCTTTGACTGCGACGGGGTGATGTTCGAAACCCGGGAGGCCAACATCGCCTACTACAACCGGATTCTGTCGAATCTGGGCCGGCCGGACATGACGCCGGAACAGTCCGCCCACGCCCACATGCACACGGTGGGCGAGGCCCTGTCCCATCTTTTCCCCGACCCGGAAGAGCGCGAGGCGGCGAACGATTTCCGAAAGGAGCTGGGCTACCTTCCGTTTTTGAAATACATCCGGATCGAGCCTTATTTGAAAACGCTTTTGAAAAAACTGCGGCCGAAATTCAAGACCGCGGTGGTCACCAACCGGACGGACACCATGGCCCATATCCTGGAGCTGCACGGGCTTGAGGACCTCTTCGATATGGTGGTCACCGCCCTGGACGCCCCCCGGCCCAAGCCCCATCCCGATCCGCTTTTAAAAATGCTCGGGCATTTCAAAGCGCGGCCGGATCAGGCGGTTTATATCGGGGATTCAAAGGTGGACGAAGAGGCGGCCGGGGCCTCCCATATTCCACTCGTCGCCTACGCGAACCCCTCCCTGGACGCCGCGCGCCATATCGAAAGCCTTAAAGAGATGGAGGGGATTGTCTTAGGGCTCGCTCAAAAATAAGAGCCACGCCTTGTGGCTTAAATTTTAGCATATGGAATTTTTAACTTAGCCATCCCAATCTTTTTTACGAGTTTATCAACCCTTAGTCTCAAAAAGCCGTCACAGCGCCCTGGAAAGCTTGAAACCCAGCGCCACTCCCGAGAAACCCAGGGTCATGTGGAGGGCGAAATTCATAAACGCCCCCATGATCCGGCCATCCCTGCCCGCGGCGAACAGCTCGTATCCGAAGGCGGAAAATGTGGTGAAACCCCCCAGGAAACCCACGAGAAGCACAAGGCGCGCCTCGGGGGTGAGGAACCGGCCGGTTTCAAACAGCCCTCCCAGGAGGCCGATTAAAAAACAGCCGATGGCGTTCACCGCCAGGGTTCCATGGGGGAACCAGGGATTTTCAAACATGCGGGCAAACAGGCCGCTGACCAGGTGACGCAGGATGGACCCGGCGAAACCCCCTATTCCGATGAGAAGCAGTTTGGACATGGAACCGACAAATACATGAAAGGCCGGGTTTTTGTCAAGATAAGTGTTGACAGGAGAGTGAGTTCGCCGTTAAAATTTGTTGGATTTGAGAAAAACGCGCCCCGGCGCTTTTTTTATTTTTTTCGCAGTTTTCAATGATTCCACTCAAAAGGAGGTTGGCCAATGAAAAAACGCGCGTTGATGATTCTTGCAATCGGACTCATCGGGATTCCGGCGCTGTTGGGGTGCTCCCACACCAAAGCCCCCCAAAAACCCGCCGGTTTCGTCCCCCGGTCCGTGCCCATGGATTTTTACCAGCAAAATGTGGATGTGTTCGCGGTGATTGTGGACTCATCCTTCAAGATGATGCAGTCCAGCGGCGAGCGCACCCAGCTCAACCTGGCCAAAACCTTCACGGACCGCCTGATCCGGACCCTGCCGGCGGATCTGAAAATAAAAAGCGGCCTGATTTCCTTCGGACCCGGACCCGGGGGCAAAAATGTCCCCCGTTTTCTGTCCGGACCGGCGGACCATTCGCCAGCCGATTTCAGGGCCGCGACGGACAAAATCGGCCTGACCTTTGGCGGGGATATCCGCATATCCGACGCCATGGACCTGGCCTCCGACGCCCTGTCCGAAATCCCGGGGAAAAAGGCCCTGTTTGTGGTGAGCCGGGGAAGGCTTGACGGCGCGGCCATGGAGGGCGCGGCCAGACGAATCAAGGAAAAATTCGGCAAATCCTTAAGCCTGTACGCCATGACGACGTCAAACGACCCGGCGCTTTCGGATTCCATGGAAAAAATCGCCGGCCAATGCGCCCGGGGATTCCTCGCGCCCGCCCAGGGTCTGCTTGAGCCCCATCAGATGGCCGATTTCGTCAAAAGAACCTTTATGATTCAGCGCGTGGACACCGACGAAGACGGCGTCCCGGATCAGATGGATCAGTGTCCCGACACCCCGTCCGGCGCCGACATCGACACGGAAGGGTGCGCCCTGGATTCGGACAAAGACGGGGTCTATGACTACCGCGACGCCTGCCCCGGAACTCCCGGGGGAGCCCCGGTCGATGAAAAGGGATGCCCCATGGACCAGGACAAAGACGGGGTCTATGACCATCTGGACCGATGCCCGGACACCCCTTCCGACGCGCCTGTGGATGAAAAAGGATGCCTCATGGACCAGGACGAAGACGGGGTCTATGACCACCTGGACCAGTGCCCGGACACCCCGGCCAACGTGAAAGTATGCGAAAAAGGCTGCCCCTACGATCACGACAAAGACGGGGTGTATGACTATCTGGACGCCTGCCCGGGAACGCCGGCTGAGATCGAAAAAGTCGACGCCGCAGGATGCCCCTTTGACACGGACAAAGACGGAATCTATGACTACCTGGATCAATGCGCCGACACCCCGGCCAACGTGAAGACGGACGAAAAAGGCTGCCCTCTCGACCATGACGGCGACGGGGTGTATGACTATATGGACGCCTGCCCGGGAACGCCGGCGCAGGCCCGGAAGGTGGACGCCGAGGGATGCCCCTTTGACGCGGACAAAGACGGGGTGTACGACTACCTGGACCAGTGCCCCGGAACCCCTCCCAACGCGGGAAGGATCAATGAAAAGGGATGCTGGAGTATTTCGCCCATTTTTTTCGACTATAAAAAAGCCGACATCAAAACCGAGGGTTTGGGGGTCCTGAACGAAGTGGGAAAAATCCTCGTCACCAACCCCTCGGTGAAAGTGACCGTGTTCGCTTACACGGACGGCGTGGGCTCATCGGCCTACAACGCCCGGCTGGCCAAAAAACGGGGCCTGGCGGTGAAGGATTACCTGCTGGGCATGGGCATTGAAGAAAGCCGCGTGTCCATTGCCTCCATGGGGCTTAAAAATCCCCGGTCCTCAAACCTGACTGAAAAGGGACGGGCCATGAACCGCAGGGTCGAAATCAGAACCTCGCGATAAACCAACAAAAATGAATCGGACGGCATCGTAAAAATTCGATATACAAGGCGTGGCGGTTTTTTGAGAGAGAGGCCATACTATAGTATGCCGAATGAACAAAAAACCGCCGCAACGCAGTAGATCGGATTTTCTACGATGCCGTCAAAAACGTTTGATGTTAAAAGAAACCCACCCCCCGTTCCCCCGGCTCAAAAGCCGGGGGAACGGGCGATCCCGAACAAACATTCGTGTCTCCCTGGACAAACAGGGAGGCCGGATGTTTTCAAAGGTCAGTTTTCCCATCCGCTACGGAAAATTCTCCGAGATCCAGACCCCGGATCACATCTTCCACTTTAATTTGAACGCCGAAATCAAGTGGGTCCGGGGAAACGGCCCGGACTGGCCCCACCCGTCGGAATGGCTCAAAAGAACCTTCGGCGGAGACTGGATCTACTATTCGGCCGGGGGATATTCCGGGTTGGAGGACTTCACCGGGGAGCATTACCTTCCCTGTCTGCCGTATCCCACCAACGCTCTGATCGGCCCCGATCCCTTCCGCGACCCCGCGGTGGTCCGCGCCATGGAATCCCCGCGCCGCCTTTCCGAAAACCTGGCGTCCCGGGTTTCGCAAAACGGCGCCGGGGAAACAGGGGCTTTTTTTAAAAAAGTCATTGAACACATCCAGACAGACCCGGGGGAAAAGGCCCGCCGGCTTTGCGAGATCACCGGCGCGCCCATATCGGTCCTTCCCCCGGACGCCCGCCATGTGGATTACGAGGTGATTCCCCTGGTCATCGCCGACGGATGTCTGTACAACTGCGGGTTTTGCTCGGTGAAATCCGGGCGGCGGCTCTCGGTCCGGTCCGAAAAAGACATCGCCGGCCAGATCCGGGCGCTGAAAGAGTTTTACGGCCGGGACATCCAAAACGCCAACGCCATTTTTTTGGGCCTGCACGACTCCCTGGCGGCGGGCGCCGACGCCATCGATTTCGCGGCGAAAACCGCCCACGAGGTTTTTGATTTCAGCCATTCACACATGACCGGGGCGTTTTTGTTTCTGTTCGGCAGCGTGGATTCCCTGCTGGACGCCGGGGACGATCTCTTTGAGCGCCTGGACCGCCTGCCTTTTTACACCCACATCAACATCGGCCTGGAATCCCCGGACCCCGCCACGCTCAAATTTTTGAAAAAACCCCTGACCCCCGCGTCCGTTGAAAAGGCGTTTGAAAAAATGATCCAGATCAACCGGACCCGAAAAAACGTGGAGATCAGCGCAAACCTGGTCCTGGGGCCGGACCTTCCCGGCTCCCATCTCCCGGCGTGCGCGGAACTCATTGAAAAACGCCTGGAGCGTTTCTACGCCAAAGGCGCCCTTTACATGTCCCCGCTGTGGTCAAAGGGCCCGGGGCCCTGCCCGGCCAAACAAAACATCCTGGATGGGTTTTTCAAAATCAAACGGATGAAAAAAATGGAGACATTGCTTTACCTGATCCAGCGCCTGTGATCCCTTTTGTGGAAAATATCGGCCTTGAAATAATCGTCGCCGGGCGCTATAAAAACCGGATGTCGCGCTTTTTTAAAAACCCCAAGGGCTTCGCCCTGGCGGAATCCCTGATCGCGGCGGCGCTGCTGTCCGTCGCCATGCTGGGAACGGCCGGATTTCTCATTCACGCCATCTCCGCCCACCAAAACGCCGGGCGCATGGCCGCCGCCGCCTCCCTGGCCCAAAACGCCGTCGAAACCCTTAAAAGCCGGCCCTATGACTCCATCGCGGGGTTTTCCGATTCCCAATCCATTTACACGACAACCCGCCGGGTTCAAACCAACGTCCCGGGGCCGGGAATGAAAACCGTCGAGGTCGCCGTCACATGGGAGTGGCGGGGCGCCTCCAAAGTGTTCGCCCTTAAAACCATCATCGCCGAAAAATGAGCAAGAGCCCAAACCCAAACGCCCAACCGCCCAACGGCTTTTCCCTGCTGGAGCTGATCCTGTCCCTGGCCCTGTCCTCCATGATACTGGCCGCCGCGCTCTCCACCTTTATTTTGCAAAAACGGGTGTATGAAAAACAGACGCGGATCATCGACCTTGAGGAAAACATCCGGGCCGGCCTTTACATGGCGACCTCGGAGCTGATGACGGCCGGTTTCGATCCCACGGGCCTTTCCGGGGCCGGGATTGTGTCCGCCCGGGAGACCTCCCTTCGTTTCACCGCCGATCTCAACGGCGACGGGGATGTGTCCGACTCCAACGAGGACATCGTTTACGCGCTGGACGGGACCGATTTCCAGCTCACCCGAAACGGCCAGCCCGCGGCCGAAAACATCCATGCCCTGACCTTTAACTACCACGACCCGGACGGCGTCCTTTTGCCTCCCCCGGCCGACCCGACCCGGGTCAAACGAATCGGCGTCCGAATCCGGGCCCAAAACGCCGGAATGACTCGGGACGCCGAGGCCCAGGTGACTTTGCGAAACCTTTTCCCGGAGAGACAACCCTGACATTTCCCCGCGACATCTGAGATTTCAACGGCCGTGAGGGAAACATACTTTCAGGAACTGATCGATCCGGCCAAAAAATTAAAAAAAATCGCCGGCCCGGTCCATTTCCAACCCCGATCTCATGGAACATATTGACCGGGCGGGTATTATCCTTTATAAGAGGCCATGAAACGACATCGCAAGGGGTTTTACCGGTTCATCATGCCGCCGCCCATGGAAAACGTTTTCCGGGAATTCGAGCCCGGGCAACCGTAGGGGCGATTCGTGAATCGCCCTTGCCGGCCGGCCCCGGGATAAAAAACCAGCCCCTGAACAAAAAACCTGAAAAAAAATGGCCTGAAAAAAACGATAAAAAATGACGAAACACACACCACCGGCCCAAACCCCGTCCAGCCGGAAGCTGCCGGACCGGATAGACAGCCCGGGCCTCAAAGACATCGCGGCGAAAGTGGACGCGGGCGTTCCCGTGAGCCGAAAAGACGCGGCCGTCATGCTTAAAACCCATGACATCCTGGATTTGGGAATCATCGCGGACCACATCCGAACCCGGCTTTACGGCAAATCCACCTTTTACAGCGTCAACATGAATCTCAACTACACCAATGTCTGCGAGCTGCGCTGCCCGCTGTGCGCCTATTCCTGCGATAAGGACGACGAAAACGCCTTTGTTCTGAGCCTGGATGAAATTGAAAATAGAATGACCCGGGCCGCGCCTTTGGAAATCGACGAGGTCCACATCGTGGGGGGGCTCAACCCGGACATTGAGCCGGATTATTATGAAAACATGCTGCGGCTGATTAAAAAAATCCGGCCGGACATTCACATTGTGGCCTTCACCGCCGCGGAATACGATTATTTCGCCAAACGAAACGGCCTGTCTTTAAAGGAAATCTTCGCGCGTTTCATGGACTCGGGCCTGGGGGCCCTGCCCGGGGGGGGCGCCGAGATATTCGCGGAGCGGGTCCGGGAAAAAATCGCGCCCAAAAAAATATCCGGGGACCGGTGGCTGGAGGTGATGGCCGCGGCCCACGAAAGCGGCCTGAAAGCCAACGCCACCATGCTTTACAACCACATTGAAAACGACGACGACATCATCGACCACCTCTCCCGGCTTCGGGATTTCCAGGACAAAACGCCTGTGTTCAAAACCTTTCTGCCCCTTTTGTTTCACCGGGAAAACACCGAGATCAAGTCCCGAAAGGACGCCACCGGGTTTGACGACATCCGGATATACGCCACAAGCCGGATCTTTTTGCATAACTTCCCCCACATCAAGGCCCTTTGGATGTATTTGGGGGAAAAGACGGCCCAGATTTTGCAGGCCTTCGGCGTGGACGACCTGGGCGGCACGTACCACAACGAAAAGGTGGTCCACGCCGCCGGCGCCGACACATCGGACTTTGGAACCGAGTCCTTTATGAGACGGCTCATCTCCCGGGCGGGCTTTGAGCCCAGACGGACCGCCGCCGACTACCGGGAGCGAAAAAACCCATGAGACTGGGATATATCGATTACCTGAACTGCCATCCGTTCTATCACCACATGTTTGAAAAAGAGCCCCTTGAAAACGTGGCGATCACGGCCGGCCATCCCTCGACCTTAAACCGCATGATGAAAGACGGCGATTTGGACATGAGCCCCATCTCCGCGGGCTTTTTCCCGGAAATCATGGACCGGGCGAGCCTGTCGGGCGATTTCTGTCTAAGCTCCGTCGGGTACGTGCGCTCGGTGATCCTGGCCTCGAAAGCCCCCATTGAGGAGCTGGACGGAAAAAAAGTGGGGCTGTCCCGCGCCTCGCGCACCTCAGCGGCGCTTTTAAAGATACTGTTTCAAAAATATTACCGGATTCGGCCTCAATACGTCCCGGCGCCCCCCGGGCTTCAGCTGGATGGTCTCCAGGCCCAGCTTGTGATCGGAAACGAGGCGCTGAAAAAATTCGCCCACCCGCCCCCCTACATCTACGACCTGGGGGACCTGTGGCTTCGAAAAACCACCTATCCCGTGGTGTTCGCGGTGTTCGCGGCGAAAAAAGACGCCCTTGAAAAACGCGGGGATGAGATCCGCGCGATCCGCCGCTCGTTTGAGCGCTCCCTTTCCTTTTTTAAAGACCGGAAACAGGAGGTGGTGGCGTCGGCGAAAAAAAAATACCCGGACATCGCCTTTGACATTTCCATGTACTATGACCTTTTGCGCTTCGAATTTACGGACGAGCTGAAAAAAGCCCTGCATTTTTATTTCCTGTCCGGGGCCGAATGCGGGCTTTTTAAACCCGTGAGCCATGTGGAGTTCTTTTAAACCAAAATCATGAAAAACGCGCTTGAGAAAAAAATACACGACGGAGAGCGAATCTCGGAAAAAGAGGCCCTGACGCTTTTTTCCTGGGACCTCAAAGACCTGGGCAAGGCCGCCGACTTCAGGAGAAGCCTGGCGGTCCCGGGAAAAGAGGTGGGGTTTATCATCGACCGGATCATCAACTTCACCAACATCTGCGAGGCGGCCTGCGCCTTTTGCGCCTTTCACGCCCGGGCCGATATCATCAGGCCCTATGAGATGACCACGGACGACATCCTTGAAAAAGTCCGGGAGCTGTCCGAAATGGGCGGCCTCCAGGTCATGCTCCAGGGCGGGCTTCATCCCGGCCTTGGGCTTGAGCATTATGTGGAGATGGTCCGGGCGGTCAAGGCGCGTTTCCCGGACATCCGCCTGCACTCCTTTTCCCCGGCCGAGATCGCCCATATCGCCAAAAAATCGGCCATGCCCATCCCCGATGTGGTGAAAACGCTCAAGGAGGCGGGGCTCGACTCGATTCCGGGCGCCTCGGATATTCTGGTGGCGCGCGTCCGGAAAAAAGTCAGCCCCAAAAAAATCAGTGTGGAGAAATGGCGGGAGGTCATGCGCGCCCTTTCGGAAAACGGCATGAAATCCTCGGCCACCATGACCTACGGCATGGGGGAGACTTTGGCTGAAAAAATCGAGCATCTGGCCGTCATCCGGGACATCCAGGATGAGACCGGCGTCATCCGCTGCTTCATCCCCTGGTCCTTTTCCCCCCCAAAAACCCGCATGGCCTCCATCCGGCCGGCCACGGGCTTTGAATACCTCCAGGTGGCGGCCATCTCCCGGATTTTTTTAGACAACATCGCGCATATGCAGGCCGGCTGGCTCACCGAGGGGCTCAAACCGGCGCAGATGGCCCTGGCCATGGGGGCCGACGACATGGGCGGGGTTTTGACCGAAGAGACGGTGGTGAAAGCCACCGGGGTCCACGCCCAAACCAGCGCCGGGCAGATGATCGCGCTGATCCGAAACGCCGGGAAAATCCCGGTTCTCAGGGACTCGGACTACAGGGTGGTGAAACGCTATGGATAAACGCCATCTTTACGAAATGGACAACGCGACCCCGGGGAGCCGAAAACGCTACATCCGAAGCATGTTCGACTCCATCACCGTCTCCTATGACCGGGTGAACCGGGTCTTGAGCCTGGGAATCGACACCAGGTGGCGAAAGAGCCTGGTCCGGGCCGCCGGGCCTTTGAAAGACAGACAGGCGCTGGACATCTGCTGCGGATCCGGGGCCGTGTCGGCCCTTCTTCATCGGGAGGGGGCCCGGGCCGCAGGCCTGGATTTTTCCCGGAACATGCTGAAAAAGGGCCTTGAAAAAGGCCGTCTCCCCGGCGGCGCCGCGGCGGCGGACGCCTGCGCCATGCCCTTTGGGGACGCGGTCTTTGACGCGGCCTTCATCGCCTTCGGCATCCGGAACATCCCGGACCTGGCCCCGTTCATGGACGAGGCGCTCAGGGTTCTCAAACCCGGCGGAAAGCTGGCCATCCTGGAGCTTTCCCGACCCCAAAACAAAATCGCGGCGTTTTTTCATTCCCTGTATCTGGAAAAAATCGTGCCCCGGATCGGGGGGATGATATCGGGAAAAAAATCGGCCTACGATTACCTGGCCGGGACCATCGCCACCTTCATCGACCCGAAAACGCTTCAAAAAATGCTTGAGGAAAAAAAATTCGCAAACTGCCGCGTTTTCCCCCAAACCCTGGGCGCCACGTTTGTCCTGGTCTGCGAAAAAACAAAGGAGGACGAATGACCGCGCTGGATCTGGGCATATCGCCCTGCCCCAACGACACCTTTGTGTTCCACGCCCTGATCAAAGGCCGGGTTCGCGCAAAGGGCCTTGAATTCAACCCCTTTCTGCTCGACGTTCAGGAACTCAACCGCCTGGCCTTTAAGGGCCGTTTTCACATTTCCAAGCTGTCCTTTCACGCCTGGCTCAAACTCAAAGACTCCTACGAGATTCTGGACTCGGGCGCGGCCCTGGGCCGGGGATGCGGCCCCCTTGTGACGGCGAAATCCAAAGACATCGACCTGGCCTCGGCCAAAGTGGCCATCCCCGGCGAGCTGACCACCGCCTTTCTGCTTTTAAAGCTCTGGAGGCCCGACATTCAAAACGTGGCGGCCGTTCCCTTTGACCAGATCCTTCCGGGCCTTGAAACCGGGGCGTTCGACGCGGGGCTCATCATCCACGAGGGGCGCTTTGTGTATGAGGACCGGGGTTTTGTGAAAATCGTGGACCTGGGCGACTGGTGGGAAAAAGAAACCGGCATGCCCATCCCCCTGGGCTGCCTCGCCGTCAAAAAAGAGGGCGCGGCCCTGTCCCATAAAAAAGAAATCGAGGCCGCCATCGCCCGGTCCGCGTCTTACGCGCTGGAAAACCGGGCCGCGTCCCGGGAATTTATCAAAAGGCGCGCCCAGGAAATGGCGGATGACGTCATCGACCGCCACATTGATCTGTATGTGAACGACTTCACCCTTTCTTTGGGCGAGGAGGGAAAAAACGCGGTGAAAACCCTGGAGGAGATGGCCCGATGGCGAAACCTCATGTCATAACCCTGGAGATGGCCGTCATGTCCGAGGCCAAGCCCTTTGCGCTGAAAATGGGCCTTGAGCAGACCGGAGATCGGCCCTTTCGGGTGTTTGAAAACGAAACAACCGCCCTGATCATATCCGGCGTGGGAAAGGCCCGAGCGGCCATGGCGGCCCTTTGGGCCATCCGGGAATGGGGGGCGGATGAGATCATCAACATGGGCTCCGCCGGCGCCAACGACGCCTTAAGTCCCCTGGGCGCCGTTTTCCAGATCAACCGGATATGCGAGTCCGACCGCATGGACCTTCACACCCGGAAACCGGTGGTCCACATTCCGGAGACATTCCCGGACCTGGACTCCGCCTCCCTTTCCACCATGGACGTCCCGGCCATCGACGCAAAAACGCGCCGGGACATCTCCCGGATGGCCGCCCTTTCGGACATGGAGGGCGCGGCCGTGGCCCAGGCCTGCCGCCTGGCGGGAAAAAAATGCCGGCTTTTCAAAGTGGTGACCGACACCCCGGCCCACGACCACGAGGACGACATCACCCAAAACATCAAGGTCTTTCGGGACCGGCTCTATGATTTTTTCGTGGAGAAGGTCCTCAAAAGGCTTCACCAAAAGACTTGAACAAACCGCCCCCATGTGAGACACTGAGGGTCCAATGTGATCGCTTTCCCAAAACATCAAAACCCGAAGGAGGAGCGTCATGCGCTTTCATTCCATATTCAAAAAAAGAGCGCTTTTTATGTGCCTGGCCGCATGTGTCCTGGCGGCCGCGGCCGTCTCATCACCCGCCCGGGCCGAAGCCCCGGACAAGGTCCACATCCGGTTCAGCACCTGGCATGTCCCGGCCGGGGCCGACGTTCAGAAGCTGTGGACCCCCATGCTGGAGGAGATGAAAAAAAGAAGCGGCGGCAGGATCACCCACACCCTGTTTTCCGGCGGGGCGCTGGGAAAAGGCCCGGACCACTACGACATCGTCAAAACCGGCCTTTCCGACATGGGCTACGCCACCCTGACCTGGACGCCGGGGCGTTTTCCCTTAAGCGACGTCCTGTCCTCCCCGGTGGTGTGCCCGGCCAAGTGGAAGGGCGCGGAAATCGGCATGGCCATGCATGGCCATGCGCTGAAAGATGAGTTCCCGGACATCAAGGTTCTGCACATCAACAGCTGCGTCATGGCCCATCTCTGGACCACCCGGCCCGTGAAATCCTTAGAGGACATGAAAGGCATGAAAATCAGAAGCCCCGGCGGGCTTCAGACCCGGGCCATCCAGGCCCTGGGCGCCTCGCCGGTGTTCATGCCATTAGGAGACGTGTACCTTTCCATGGAGACCGGGGTCATCGACGGGGTGGTCACCTGCCCGGCGCTGATCAAGGCGTTCAAACTCTACGAGGTGGCCAAACACGGGGTCCCGGTCACCTTCGGCTGCGTGGCGGAAGGGCTGTTCGCCAACCAAAAATTCTGGGACAAACTGCCCGAAGACCTCAAAGCCATCATCGAGGATGTGGGTCGCAACGCCTACAAAATCGCGGGCATTTTTGACGAGAAATGGTACGACGAGACCATGGAAGACATCGGGGAAAAGATAAAAATCCGGGCCCTGGATGAAAAAGAGTCCGCCCGGTGGAACGGCCGCATGAAAAAAATGCTGGCAAACTGGGCCGCCGATATGGAAAAAAAGGGGATTAAGGCCAAAGACACATTGAAACTTTACAAAAAAGAGCTGGACCGTCATGGCGTCGACTCCGCCGTCTGCCCGTTTTAAAACCCTCACCGGCGCGCTGAACCGGGCCTCTTTGTGGCTTTGCCTGGCCTTTCTTCCGGGCATGGCGGCGCTCACGGTTCTGGACGTGGCCTGCCGCTGGGCCTTTTCCTCTCCCATCCCCGGGTCCCGGGAGCTGAATGAGCTGGCGCTTTTGATGCTGGTGTCTCTGGGCCTGGGGCATGCCCACGAGCAAAAGGCCAATGTCCACATCGCGCTTTTCCTGGACCGCCTGCCCGCCCAGGCCCGGGCCTTTTGCCAGATGGCCACCGGGTTTCTGGGTCTTTTGATCGCGGGGATTATCTCGGCGTCTTTTTTTCTCTCGGGCCTGGAGGATTTTGACGCCAAAACGGCCACGGACATGCTGGGAACGCCCCTTTTCCCCTTCCGCTTCGCGGCGTCGGCGGGATTTTTCCTTCTTTTCGCGACCCTTGCCGCGGATGTTCGGGCCGCAGGCCGGGCGTTTTTCAAAACGTCTGAAAGGAGCGCGGCATGGACCCCATGACGGCGGGCGTCGCGGGATCGGCGCTGCTCTTTGTTCTTTTGATCCTGGGCATGCCAGTGGGCCTGGCCCTGGCGCTCACGGGTTTTATGGGAATCAGCGTCCTGATTTCCCCGGAGGTGGCCATGCCGGCTTTGGCCCGGTCCTTTTATTCCACCTTCACGTCCTATTCCCTCACCGTGATCCCGCTTTTCGTGCTCATGGGAGAGCTGGCCTCCATATGCGGCCTGAGCAAAGACATCTACTTCGCCGCCGACAAGTGGGCCCGCCGGCTCCCGGGCGGCCTGGGACTGGCCACCATCGGGGCGTGCGCGGGATTTTCCACCATATGCGGCTCTTCCGTGGCCACGGCCGCCACCCTGGGAAAAATCGCGCTTCCGGAGATGAAACGCTACGGCTACGACGAAAAACTCAGCTCGGGAACCGTGGCGGCGGGAGGGGCGCTGGGGTTTCTCATTCCCCCCAGCGTGGGATTTGTGATCTACGGCATTTTGACCGAGCTTTCCATCGGCAAACTTCTCATCGCCGGCTTTCTGCCCGGCTTTATGCTGGCGGCGGCCTTTGCGGGAATCGTCTGGATATGGGCGACCGTGAAACCCCAGGCCGCCCCGGCCTCATTTGAAAAGGTCCCTTTTAAGGAAAAAATAGCGGCCCTCACGCGCGCGTGGGAGCTGATCGCCGCCTTTTTCCTGGTCATGGGCGGCATATACGCCGGGGTTTTCACCCCCACGGAGGCCGGCGCGGCCGGGGCGTTTTTTCTTTTTTTGACGGCGATCTTCAGAAAAAAAGCCAGCCCGAAGGATTTTCTGGCGGCGTTTCAGTCCACAGTGAAAATTTCCGTGATGACCTTTATCATACTGGGGGGCGCGGACATCTTCGCCCGCTTCATCGCGCTGACCCTGCTGCCCCAGAAACTGGCGGCGGTCCTGGCGGCGCTGGAGGTGTCCCGATACGCGGTTTTGGCCATCATCCTGGCCGGCTACCTGGTCCTGGGCTGTTTTTTGGACGCGGTCTCCATGATGGCCCTGACCCTTCCGGTGATATTTCCCGCCATTCTTGAAATGGGGTTCGATCCGCTGTGGTTCGGGGTGATTTCGGTTTTGATGATGGAGGCCGGATTGATCACCCCCCCCCCTGGGCCTCAATATTTTCGTCATCGCCGGGGTGTCCGATTATCCCATTGAGACCATCTTCAAAGGCGCCTTTTATTTTCTCATCCCCATCCTGCTGGTCGCGGCGGCCATCACCATTTTTCCTCAAATCGCGCTTTTTCTGCCGGGCCTGATGGGCTAAAGGGCCCACTCAGAAATAACCCATTTTTGAATGAGCCCTGACCACGGCGTCACCTGGGCGTGAGCGATAAAACCCCCTTTTGCGCGTCAATATCCATGTCGAAGCGGTTAAGATAATTGAGCCCCAAAAGACCCGCGCCCTCCATGCCCGGAATATCCATGACCAGCGCGGCGACATCCGTCTCCACCCACCCGCTCATTTCAATGGACGAAAGAAAAACCTCCGGAGCGCGCCTGATCCCACCAGCCGTGGAGACTTCGCGTCGGGGAGTCCCCGGCCCGATCCGGATTCCAAGCGCCCTGGCGGCGGCAGGCGGGATGACGGTCACCGAGGCCCCGGTGTCGATGATGAAATCCTGGTTCCACGCCCCGTTTATAAGGGCGGCGGCCGGGATGGCGGCGGAGCCGGGCTCAAAAAGCGCCGTGATCCTTCCCTCCTCTCCCCTTGCCTTCGCGATTCTTTGCTCAATGAGCCGAATCCGGTCTTCCATCTCCGGCGGACGGGCGGGCATATTCGAAAGCAGGCCCAGGGCCCTTTCCCAGTTTTGGTCGGCCAGGGCCAGCTCCACGCCCAGGAGATGAAGATGGGGATCGTTTTGAAAAAGCGGTTTGGCCCGATCAAAAATCTCCCATCCCTCCTCGATGTCGCCCCCGGCGATTTTGGAGCGGATATGCGCGCGGCGCAAACGCCCATACGCCCGTTCTATGGCCGCCCTTTTTTCATCGCCGGGGCCCCGGGCGGCGCCCGCGCGGACATATTCGGCGACGGCCGCGGCCCGGTCATATCCGTAAGCCTTGGAAACGGCCCTCACGGCCCTTTCAAAAAGGCCGGGGTCCAGAGCCCGGGCCAGGGCCCTTTCATCCAGGGCGTCGGCGATGGAGGCGTGAAGGTCCTGTTTAAGGCCGGCGTCGGCCAAAGCGCGCATGCGTTTCAAAATATTTTCCGGCAAAAGCCGGGTCGGGGTGTTGGGTCGGGACAGTTTGGGCTCCAGAAGAAACCCTTCGGAAAAAGCCGCCAGGCGATCCGGGATGGAAGCGTCCTCCCCCATGGCCAGGGCCTTTGAAAACCGGCGCTCCCGGCTGAAGGCAAAGGTGGCGTCGTAAAAGCCGTCCACCGTGACATAGGCGTCCATGGCCTGCTCCACATCGGCCGAAAGCAGGCGGCCCGAATCCAGCAAAGCGCCGAATGTCCATCCCACCACGTTTTTCCCCTGGATAAACACCCCGGGCTCGTCCATGTTTTCCGGGATCAGACAGGGCCTGAAAATCCCCCGGGGCCGGTCCGGAAACACCTGGGCGGGCTCCTTTGGGGCGCCGGGCTCATGGCTTTGCCAGAACAAAGGCCGGTTTTCGTCAAAAACCGCCAGGGAATACTCATTGGGCGCGGGCTTTCGGGATATCCTCCAGAGCCCGATCCGGTCCCCGGGCCGCCATATTCCCCCTTCGATTTCAAAAAAGCGGCCCATCCGGTCATAAAAACGCCAGTCGTCCCCCCCGACGCACGCCCGGGCGGGAAGCGCCGTCCATGAGCCCCCGGCCGCCGCGCCGAGAATCTCCCCCGCCGTCTCCCCATCGGGGTCCCGGACGGTCACCCGTCCGGAAAAAAGCTGAATTCCGCTTTCCACAGGCCCGGGCGCCGTCTTTCTTTGGGGCTTTGGGGGCCGCGTTTCCAGCGTCCTTTCCATTTCCGCGGCCCTTTGGGCCAGGCGGGTCAAGGTCTTTGAAAACGTTTGGATTTTTTGGTCCGCGTGAAAAAAAAGCGCGGTTCCGCCCAAAGCCAGGCCGGCGAAAAAGAAAATCAGCGCGGCCCAGATTCCAAAGGTTTTTTTTCGTTTCCCGTCAAAAGCGGCCCCGCATTCGGGGCAGAAACGGGCGCCATTCGGCCTTGTCGCGCCGCATTGTCGGCAACGCATCGTTGTTCCCCCGTTTTTTAATCAGATCCCCATCAACATTCCGGCGTCTTGGCGCTTGCCATTTGCCTGTTTTCTGATATTATGGCCGCCGAAACGATTAATCAACCTATTTTTAAAGGCAAAAAAACCATGACATGGCGTTTTTGGGCTGTTTTGCCGGCAATTTTTCTCCTGGCCCTTCCGGCCCGCGCCGATTTTCAAAACCTGGACCGGCTTTTGGGGGAAAAAGACGCGGTTTTGATCCTGGACCCGGATGGAAAGACCGTGTTTTCAAAAAACGCCGGATCCGAACTCGCGCCGGCCTCCACCCTGAAGATACTGACCTGCCTGTTCGCCCTGTCCGTTATGGGGGAAGATTTCAGGTTCAAAACCGATTTTTTTATCGACCGGGGAAAAAACCTGGGGATCAAAGGATACGGCGATCCCCTTCTGGTCTCCGAAGAGCTTGAAAAAATCTCAAACCATCTCGCCGGGCGCCTGACGGGCGTCCGGAACCTGGTCATGGACGACTCCTATTTCGCCCCCGGGATTCAAATTCCCGGGGTTTCCCCGTCTTTTGAGCCCTATGACGCGCCGGTGGGGGCGTTGTGCGTCAACTTCAACAGCGTGTATTTCGCCCGGGGAAAAGACGGCCGGCCCAAAAGCGCCGAGCCCCAGACGCCTTTGCTCCCTATGGCCCTTGAGCGGATCGAAAAATACGGCCGGAACTCCGGCCGGATTGTGTTCTCCGGGAAAAACCGCGAAAATCTCGCGCATGCCGGCCGGCTGTTTCATTTTTTCCTGAACAAAGCCGGGATTCCTTCTTCGGGAAAAGTCGTCATGGGCAGGGCCGGGGCCGGGGAGGACCCACCGCTTCACACCCATCTGTCCACCTGGAGCCTTAAGGAAGTGGTCCAAAAAACCCTTGAATTTTCAAACAATTTTATGGCCAACCAGCTTCTTTTAACCGCCGGCGCCCAGGTGTCGGGCCCCCCGGCCACCCTTGAGAAAGGGGTGTCGGCCCTCCGGGCCTTTGCCCGGGACCGGCTGGGAATAACGGAAATCGCCATCGTGGAGGGATCGGGAATCTCGCGGCGAAACCAAATCAGCGCCCGAAACATGGCGAAAATCCTCCGGGCCTTTCGGCCCCACAGGCGTCTGATGACCCGAAGGGGAGATGAATATTACAAAACCGGGTCTTTAAAAGGCATTCGGGCCCGGGCCGGGTTCTTTGAAACCCCGGAAGGAAAGCTGTTTTCGTTTTGCGTGATGGCCCACACAGGCTGGAAACGCATGGACGCCATTATGGAGGGGGTTCGCTCAAAAATCAAATTTTCATCTTCTCAATCTCAGTCAACCCAATCTCATCCCTTTGAAAAACCCGGGGCCAATGGCGTTTGTAATCGGTTTTAAGCATCCGCTCGGCCACATGGGCGATCTCATCAGGCTGGTAACCGATTTCCCGGGACAGCTTTTGGGCCAGGGCCGGGATCTCTTCCTCCTTAAACCGGTCTTTTTCGCAAAAACGGCTTCGAATCAGCCCGATGATCACCCGGTCGATGTCCGGATACGGCATGCCCAGCTGGTCCTCGTCCACGCCGCCCGGCGTCACGTCAAGCCCGTCCGTGGGAACGGCGTTGAGCGATTCCTCCGGAACGCCCAGCGCCTCGGCGATATCGTATTCCTCAATCCCTTTGAACACATGCTGGATCGGGGCGATGTCCCCCACGTCCCCGTTTAAGGTCCAAAACCCCATGTGCAGCTCGGAAAGATTGTCCGTGGACACCACCAGCCCCCCGACCAGGGAGGCGATGTGGTAAAGGGTGATCATCCTGAGCCGCGCCTTGATATTTCCCGCGGCGATGGATTTTTTATGCGAAAGGCCCCTGGCGGCGTCTATGTCTCCGCAGCCTTTCAGTATCTCGCAAAGCTGTCCGTAAAGGCCGTCCGCCGAATAAAAAAGCCCCATGACGCCGTGAAACTCCCGGGTGAGATCCAGCCGGATATGGGGGATATTGAAATGATCCAGAACCAGCCGGCCGACGCGCTCGGCGTCGGGATCGGATTCGCAGGGCATGATGACCCCGATGGGCCTGATTCCCTTAACGCCGCTTAAAAGGCCCGCGATGACCGAGCTGTCCAGACCTTCGGATTTTCCGAAAACAGCGTAGGTCAGGCCGTTTTTCTTAAAATAATCCCCAAGCAGCCGGCGTATGCCGGCGATGACCTCATTGGCTTTTTTTTGATCCATTCCCTCACCCATCGGCGTTTTTTTTTACGACGCCGTCTGATCCACTTTTTACGAATTTACCTTTATTGAATATGCCCGGGCCCGCGCCCCTGACGCTTTGTGTAACGAAAAAAAAAGAAAATGTCAAAACCAAAAACCCGGGCCCGGAATGTTTTTAAACGCCCCCGTCTTTTTTGCCCTGGAGAAAATCATCCACGGCCCGGCTCAGGACCTTTTCCAGCTCCTCCAGCACACAGGGTTTGGCGATCATTCGATCCACCGCGCCCGAATTGACGGCGTCCACGCACACCCCGGATTCGATATGCCCGGTGATCAGCAGCCGGACCACCTCCGGGCGCGTCCGCGCGCACTCCTTCAAAAGATCCAGGCCGGAGGCGTCCCGGGGCTTTTTGGACAGCTGAAGATCCGAAAGAAGAACGCCGATCTCAACGTCGCGTTTTTTCTTTAAAATTTTCAGAGCCTCCTCGTAATCCCCGGCGGTCAGGAAAATAAATTTTCTTTGAAAATACAGCCGGTAGGCCATCAACGTCTCCATTTGATCGTCCACAAAAAGAACCGCGCATTCAGATTTTTCTCCCATGTCGTCCCTCCTCTCTCCATCCTTTCATGATGGAATTCAAAAACCGTGAGATTTTTTCTGACTTCTCTCCCGGCTTTTCTCTGGTTTGGCTCAAATATAGCTTATAAATTATATTTATCAACAAACAAGAGGGATAAAATAGTGAAAAATAATATATGGGAAAACAAAAAAAGATAAAATTAGAAAAATATAGGAAAAATAAAATATTTTCTAAACATTATACTGTTTGCTTATTTTTCCTGTTTTTTCCCATGCCCCCCTTTAAATAAAAGGCAGGGTCCCGGCTTTTTTTGTGACCGGACATGGTCCGTTCGCGGCGCCGGATGGGTTTTACGCAGGCCCGAAAAACCTTAAAATCGGGCACGATCTCTCCTTCCGGGGCCGAATTTTACGCCCAAAAATGATAATTCTCGGCTCGTTTTTTTATTAAAAATATAACCCTCCAATATACTTACAAATACTTGATATATATGAGCATAGTCAAAATTCTGCGCCGCTTCCCTGGAATCTCCCCGCGATATGGCCGAATATTCGCCATTCGGCACGATTTTTGTGTTCAAAAATGATAAATTTTTAATCCATTTATTTATAAAAAAATAACAAAAATATTAAATATTTTATCAAAATACTTGACGTGGCCACCAGAATATGAATTATATCCGCCTGGAAATTTTTGACGCATTTGTTTTTAAAATGAAATTTTTTTTAACATCCAAAAACGGCGGCATGAAAGATCCGGAAGGTTTTCCGGGCGACACAGGCCGCGTATCCTGACGAGGGGGAAGGCATGAAAAAAAGCGTCTGGGCATTCGTCATATTTTTTATGTGCGTCAGCGTTGCGGGTTCGGCGCGCGGAGAGGATGGGGCGCGTTCGGCTCCAAAAGGAATCGAGGCGTCGCGGCTTCGGGAGATTCGCGGCGTCGGGCAGGCTGTTTTGCGCTCCAGGCGGGACGGAAGAGACGCGCTGCGTTTCAGGGAGGACCAGCGGGTTCTTGAGACGCTCCGCCGGACCCTTCGGAATCTTCGGCGGGATATGATTGAGGAAGGCCGAGGCATGGAGAAAACGGAAGAAGGCGCTTCCCGAATGGACACGCCCATGAAATTCATCAAGGAAATGGAGCCGGATTCCCACATTGAAAGAAGCGCCCGGGAGCGCTCGGAGATTTCCCGTGGAAAAGTCGCGTCGAAAATCCGGGAGACGGGCCTTGCGCTTGGGCGCCTTGAGAGCGGTTACGGCGCTCAAAGAACTGAAAGCTCCGCCATTGACAGACTGTTGAGCGTCATCGGGGCGGAACGGGCGAAGACTCTGTCCGAAACACAGAAAGCCGACGCGATCAAAGCGTCGAAAATAGCCGCGTTTTCAGCGGAGTTGAGCGAAATATCGGCCCTTTCCGCCGAGGACCGTTTAAGCGCGCTGGATGATCTGATCAAACGCTCCGAAAAGCCTTCGGCCCATCCCATGCCGCTCAAACCCTTCAGGGGGAGGGGGAACCGGTAGTCCCGGCGGGAACAATTCCGACGGGAGCAGGCGTTTTTTGACACATATTTGAATTTGCGGGAGCCACACAACCATGAGTTATTTTATCAAACCCATCCTGTCTTTTTTGATTTTAATTTTTTTCTTTATTTTTTCGCCGCCGGGGCCGGCCCGGGCTTCGGGGATGGAGAAATTTCTTCAAAGCGCGGATGAAATCCTTTTTTCCCAAAGCGACGCCTCCCCGGACGCAAAGGCCCTTTTCGACAAGGCCGCCGATCTGTCATCACCGGCCCGGATTTATGAATATGTTCGAAACCATTATGAATACGACCTTTATCACGGATCAAGAGGCGGGTCGATCAATACGTTTCTCGGCGGGCGGGGCAATGATGTGGACCTGGCCTCCACCCTCATCGCCATGCTCCGGTCCCAAAATATCCCGGCCCGCTATGTGACGGGAAATGTCCGTATGAAAGCCGATGACGCGGCCAACTGGCTGGGAGCGGGAAACGCGGATCTCGCGGCGCATATCATGCGTTCCGTGGGCATCCAGGGTCCCCGGGAGGAAATTTCCGGACAAGATTCTCAAACGGAGATCGACACAGGGGCGAAACTGACCGGCGACAAACGCCATGTCGAATTCGAGCATGTCTGGGTGGAGGCGCTGGTTCCCTACGGCGACTACCGGGGAGCGGGTCCGGACGCCTCTGTCGATTGCGGAGGGAGTCCGGAGCGCTGTCAGTGGATCGGTCTCGACCCTTCATTCAAATTGCGTCGATTCCGCGATCAGAATATCCATATTTACGACGTGGTCCCTTTTGATTACAACCGGTATTACCACGCCATCAAAAACAATGACGGCCCGTACATGGACAAAAACCCCCTGGAGATATACAAAGAGGAGATATTAAAATATCTCCGGGACAATCATCCCGGCAAAACATTGAATGACGTCATGGACCCGGGGAAGATCATTCCCGAAGAGGCGGGATTTCTGCCCGCGTCTCTTCCCTTCAAAATCCTGGGGGCCACGCGCCGTTATGCGTCGGTTCAGGAGCATGACCAGGCTTCCCTTTCTCCGAAGCCCAAAGACTGGGCCAAGTATCTTTCCGTGAACATCAAAATCAACGATCAATGGGGGGGCGCCTCCACAAACGTTCTTTTATCGGACATGGCCACCCGAAAGCTGGCGCTTTCCTATGAGGCCCCGGCGGACGGCGCCGCCTCGGGAAACGGGCGCCTGACCCTGCGACTGGGGGGACAGGAGATCGCCGAGCTTTTTTCCGGGCAGGTCACGGCGGGCGACGCAAGCGTCCCGCTTCTTCATCAGCCTTTTTTTCTGAAGATCAGGGTGGACGGCTGGCCCTCCACGGAAGAAGGCAAAGAGGATATCTTTCTGGAAGATGAGAGCCTGTGCGTGGCGGGCAACCATTATGTCATCACCGCGGGCGGGGAAACCTCCAACTGGTCCCAGGTCCACCGGGCGACCCGGCTTCTGCTTGATGCCAATGACGCCCATCCCATTGTGAACCGGCCCCAAACGGACTGGCGCATTTCCGAAGATGAAATCAACGCTTTTGAAATGATCTCAAGGCTCGCCGACAGCAAAAACCCCCTGTCCGTGTATATCCTGGGCCGGTTTTCAAAAGCCGGCCGGGACTTTGTGAATAATTTTGATATTTTCAAAGATTATCCTGTCTCCCAGGCCAATGAGGACCTTTTGATCGCCCAACTCAACGCCGTGATCCGGGGCCCCGGCATTTATGACCCGGCCCGTTTTTCCGGCGTGGAATTAAGTGAAGAAACCCAGGCCCTTGCGGACGAGAGCCCTTCGGGGAATGAACTGGAAAAGCTCAATCGCCGGCTTCTGGAAGACGCCTATCCCCGGGGAATCGCCATGGGCATGGAGGAAATTCCTTATGTGGACGGCAACCAAAACGGGGCCGTTGATTCCGGGGAAAGCCCCCTGGGCGAGAGTCCTGACGCACAAAGGGCCCTCACCGAGGGCCTTCTTTACGCCGGCGCGGCGCTGTACGGGGCCCGGGTCCGGGACGCGGGCATGGAGCTGGGCGCCCTGAACCATGTTCTGTCGCCCGGAAGCGTCCTCCTGGGGGTGACGAAAAGCGCTTCCCGGGCCGAGTACCTGGACGGAACCTCCTTTTCCATCATGCCCGCCGGTCTGGTGATCGACATGGCGCATGTGGTTGCCGGACATTTTCATCGAAACCCCGGGACGGGGGGCGTCATGGGACTGATGCATTCGGAAAACCGCCATCATAAGCTGAGCGGCCATATCGACTCCTCCTTTGAGCACGAAATCTGGCAGGAGCTGACAGGCTATGACGCCATCTCCACGGTTCGCGGCATCCAGAAGGCCCTGGCCCAGGACGGGGCCCAACTCCTTCATATGAAAGACCCCGCGACAGACGCCTCCGAAGACACCCCCTTGAGCGCCTACCCCAAGCTGGGTTTTTTGAGCCAGGCCCCGGCCGGTTTTACCCGGCATGACAGAAGCCTTTTCAAGCGAAATCCCACATCCTGGTCGTTTCAGCCTGACGACGGCGAGGAGTATGGATTTTACACGTTTAAAAAGATTCCGGCCGCGTCCGACAGCGATTTGCGTCTTAAAACCATGCGTTATTCAGACATTCTAGAACTCGTGAATCTTGCAACTCAGCTTCATAAAAATAAAATAGACAGTTTCACTGGTAGTTATATTTGGTGGACCATGCCTTTTTTCGGGATTGATGGATGGGGAGTTCAAACCAAATCGGGTTGGATGACCCTTTTGCAAAACGGTTACGGCTCTTATATCAATCTATTTAACAGTTCCGGCCAAATGTACGACTACTTCGACCGAAACCATGGCTTTGACCCCGCCGACCAGGTCTATCTTGCCGAAGACGCTTCTTCGGATATTCACGGGGTGGGCTTCATAAGCTCTATCCGCCACGCCGTGTATCTGCCCCCCGATGGAGTAAAACGCGAGTTTGTGATGTCTTCCCGGAAAACCATGGGAAGCGGCCACGCCTTTTCCGTGGCCATCGACACGGCCGTGGACGCCTCCGACGGATATCCTCTCGCCTCCAGCTATATGATTTATTCCGAGGAACTGGGCCTTGTGGCCGGGGGCGGATATGTGGACGGATGGGAGCCTTTGTCTGAACATTCCGATGACACGGGCCTTCGTTATGACAACAGCTATTTCACCGATGAGGATGTGATTTTACAGACAAACAACCATCCGTGGCTCACCCCTTCCACCGCGGACCCGGTGAGCACGGTCACCGGCAACATGTACCATGACGAGACCGATTTTGTCATTGAGGGCCGGGGCCTGGATATGGTTTTCACCCGGACGTACAATTCGACGGACGCCTCATCCGACGGCCCCCCTTTAAGCCCGGGCTGGACCCATTCCTGGAATATGAGGCTGACGGCCAACAGTTACGGCAAATATCCCGATTACCCGGCTTTTAAAGCCCCTGAAAACGGGAACGGCAAAACCTCCTCCATCACCTACACCAACGAGCGGGGCGGGGAGTCCAACTACCTGGTGGACAGCTCAGGCGACACGCCGACCTGGGAGGTGACGTCGCCCGAGGGCATTTTCGACACACTGGCCACGGATTCCCCCTCAAACGGGCTTCACACCCTTGGGTTCAGAAACGGCGTCAAATATATTTTTTACAGCGGACCCGACGCCCATATGATGAGAACGCCGGGAGCCACCGCGAGACTTGAGCGCATTGAGGACCCATACGGGAACACGCTGAGCTTCACTTACGCCGGCGATAAACTCACGGGCGTCGCCGACAATCTCGGCATCACCAGTCGAACGGGAATGGTCCTGTCCTATAACGCCGATAATCGTCTGAGAACGGTTCAGGACTGGACCGGGAGAACATGGACCTGCGCCTATGACACGAACAAACGCCTTCAAAGCGTCACAGACCCCCTGGGAAATGTGACCATCTACGCCTATGACGGGGACACGGATTATCTTGAGAGCGTTTCCCTGCCCGAGACCCGGGGCGGGGGGAAAAAAGTGAAAACCACCTTCGAGTACTACCGAAACGGAAAGGCGTTTCGTTATTTCAACCCGTTCGGGGAAACCGAGACCCTGGATTATGATCTGTTCCGCAGGCGAACCCGGGTGACCGACCCCCGGGGCCATGTCCGGACCCATCATTACGATGAAAAGGGGTCTTTGACCAAACTCGCCGAGCCCGACGGCGGCGTATTGCTGTTTGAAAACAACGGCGACGGGCTGCGCGAGGAAAAAATCGGCCCCCTGGGCTATGTCACCCAATATTCCTACATGAAAGACCGCAGTTTTCCCGCCGAAAGCGACGCCAAAAGCGACAATCACGGCCGGGTGAGCAAAGAGCTGGACCCCCTGGGTCATTTTATCGAATACGATTACGGGATCCATGACCAGCCGACCCGGATCCGGGACAAAAACGGCCGCGACCGGGTCTGGGCCTATTACGCCGCCACCAGCGCCGCCACAGGCGCCGTAAAGGGAAAGCTTGAAAGAGAGTCCATTGTGGAATATCCCGGGACCGATGAGGCCAAAACGACGGTATTGAAAGAATACACTTACACGCCGGGGGGAAACTTAAAAACCATGACGGAATATATCGATCCCGCCGATCCTTCGAAAAAACGCGTCACCGAGTATTTCTTTGACCAAAATCCGGGCTTTCGATACAATGGACTGGATTTCAGGCCCTGGAAAAAAACCGTCAAGGCCCTGACCGAATACAGCGCGGCGGACGCCTCGGAGGACGCGTCCGGGGACGCCCTGGTTGTGGAGACCCGATACGACTGGGACGATCTCGGCCGCATGACGGAAATCGTCCTGAAACGCCGGACATCGCCTTCGGACTCCACCCTTCTGGACCTGACCACCGCTTACGCCTATGACGACCTCGGGCGTCTGATTTCGGAGACCGACCCGGCCGGAAATATCAAAAAAACTTTTTACGACCCAAACGGCAAAAAGCTCAAGGACGAAATTCATTATAAAAGGCCCGCCGGCACATACGATATTCGCGTGGTCAAACGGTATGAGTACGACGCGGCGGACCGGCTGTTCCGGGAAAGAGACATTGACGGAAACGAGACCCTCTATGAGCATGACGAGATGGGCAATGTGATTCAGATCACAGACCCCGGCGGCCACAGCGTGGAATACGGGTATGACCCCATGGGCCGCCGGGTCTCGGCCACGGACGCCAACGGGCACGAAACCGAAAACCAATACGATCCGGCGGGAAATCTCATCGCCGTGACCGATCCGGGAGGGGACAAAACCACGTTTGAATATGACAAAGCAGGCCGAAAAAAGTCGATCTCCACTCCCATGGGCCGCCAGACCGTCATGACATACGACGCCAACGGCAATGTCACAAATGTGAAAGACCCGGCCGACGCCAGCACGGACACGGCGTACGACGCCTTTAACCGAAAAACGCGGATAACCGACTTCATGAACGGCGAGACCTCACACACTTACGATCTTTTGGGCAATATCACATCGCTGACGGACGCCGAGGGCCGAACCACGACATTCGTGTATAACGATCTGGGAAGGCTCAAGGAAATCATCGACCCCGTTGTGGAATCGCCGGACCGGACCACCCGCTATGCGTATGACCAGGCCGGAAACCTTCACACCATGACCGACCGAAACGGGGAGAGCATCCGATACACATACGACCGCCTCAACCGTCTGATCGAAACGGAGTTTGTCGCGGACGGAACCCGGGAGACCCGGGAGTATGACATCTACGGAAACCTGATCCGCTTAACCGGCCCGGGCGTGTCTTATGCCTACACCTATGACACCCACAACCGGCTGAAAAGCAAAACCGACAGCCGGAGGGGCAAAAACCTGGAATGGTTTTACGACAGCGCCGGGAACCTGGAGCGGAAAATCGACTTCCAGGGAGAGGAGACCCGGTATCTGTACGATTCCTCCAACCGCCTGGTCGGCCTTGAGAACAACGGGTATCTCCAGGCGTCGTATTATTACAGCCCGGCCGGGCGTCTGGTGAACCGGATACTGTCAAACGGCGCCGGGACCCACTATACCTACGACGACGACGGCCGTCTCACCGGCATTCGAAACACATCCGCCGACGGAACCCCGGTTCACCGGATGGATTTTTCCCATGACCGGGCGGGCAATATCACGAAAATCGACGCCTCAACCGATTCCGTCTCGGATGTGGCGACTTACACCTACGACGGCGTTTACCGTCTCACGGGAGTGGACGCCTCCGGCGACGCCAACGATCAGACCTGGACGTATGACAAAGTGGGCAACCGCAAAACGCTGACGAAAAACGGCCAAACTCTTCACTACATTTACGACGCCGGAAATCGGCTTACGGAAGTGAGGAGCGGAAGCGAGACCGGGCCTTTGGTCTATACCTACGAGTACGACTCAAACGGAAGCCGGACCGCCAAAAAAGGGCCTTCGGGAAACAATATCCAGTCCTACGAATATGACCAGAAGCGGCGGATGACCCGTCTGACGGATTACCGAAACGGAACAAAGGTTTTTCATTACCAATATGACCCCAACGACTACCGGGTGGTCCGGGGCGCCGCCGACGCCACCTCCGACTACCTTCTGGAGGCCGAGCATCTGGAGGCCGTGTATCGGGGCGACGGAAGCCTTGCGGCCAAATACTTCCGGGGAACCCTGGTGGACGAGATCATCAACGGGTTTGAGTATGACGCCTTAGGCCGCGGGAAGAACCTGACGTTTCACCATGACCATCTGAGATCGGTGGCGGCGCTGACCGATCACCGGGGCCGGACGGTGAAAACGTTTCAGTATGATCCTTTCGGGAGCATGATCGGCGAAACCGGCCCGGGGACTGTGAAAAACCGGATGAAATACACGGGCCGGGAGATGGATGAGGAAACCGGGCTGTATTATTACCGGGCCCGGTATTACGATCCCGAGGTCGGGCGGTTTTTGACCGAGGACCCCAAGGGGTTTGAGGCCGGGGTCAATTTTTACGCTTATGCGGATAATAATCCGGTCAGCGCCAGTGATCCTACGGGGCTGGAGGCGGATTTCCTGGATCATATGCTTCCGGATGAGGCTAAAGGGCCTTCGCTGATACAACGGCTTAGACAACTGCATTATAACCGGAATTTAAACAATCAATATGTTACTTTTTTAGATGCACAAAAATATTGGGATGATAATGTTCCGGCCTTTTACCATCAACAAGGAATTGGAAATGAACACAATATAAAATTTGTCTCCCCGGACGGCCATTCAGAGGCCATCTTCAGGCCGAACGGTTTTCGGATAACGGATCCGGTCAATGGCCCGACATACAACTACGCGGATCCGAGACAGGACCCGGTGGGCCACTTTTTTCTGGATATGGCTCCATATTACATCTGGGGAAATACCCCGGATGATCCGACCATCATATCCGAAAGGTTTTTTGGGGGATACAGAGGGTCCACAGACCCGTATTATTCATTATCCGGGGACTTAATGAATCCGGGTCTGGACATGCCATGGTCTATGGACCAAGGTTTCGGAGACTACTGGACATACCCCGGCGAATTAGATTTTGATGTTAAATTAAATATTTATAAAAGCTCTTGCATCACATGGTGAATGCAAGACAAGATATTGTGCTCAAAAATTATGATAAAAGTTTTCAACCCTTTAATAAGTTGTCTGTCTGTAGGAAGGAGGCGAAATGAGGTTTTTAAGAATATTTTGGATTTTGATTGTCGGTTTATTTTTGTTTTCCGGTTGTTTTCAAAAATATGAGATTGATGGTTTTAAATCAGCGGAAAATAAATTTCATTGGGGATCAGTTGGCGGAAAATTAAAAGGTAAAATGGAAATGAGAAATAATACGGCAGTCAGAAGGTCCCCATATGAATTGCTCATCTGGTTTTCCTCTGAAACACCGATAGAAGGAATTGTTCAAATATTGGGGCTTAAATTAACATACGCCAAATCCAAAAAAAATATTTTCAATAAAGATAATATTCCTGAAAAGCGCATCAAAAAATATACACGCATAATTAAGAAACCCGCTGAAAAACATATCAATGATTATACAGCATATTTTTCATTTAAAAATATAAACATGGAATATTCTGATGTAATACTTCAGATAAATTTCATATTAAAACAAGGGGAAAAGTCAACCAAATACAATGCCGAAATTTATTTCGAAAAAGATTACAAAAAATTTAAAATAATAAAAGGTGTTTAAAAAATAATTTTTTTGAACGTAACTAACCCTGACATGTCTCCAGGCGTCGTATTATTACAGCCCGGCCGGACGTCTGGTGAACCGGATTTTGTCAAACGGCGCCGGGACCCATTACACCTGCGACTATGACGGCCGTCTCACCGGCATCCGAAACACATCCGTCGACGGAGCCCCGGCTCACCGGATGGGTTTTTCCCATGACCCAGGGGGAAACATCACGGGGATCGACTTCGGATCGGATGTGGCGACCTGATCGTATGACGTTTTTACCGTAAAATCAAAGAAAGGAGAAATCATGTTCAAAAATCTGTTCGTTGCGCTGTCCTTTCTGGGGACGATGTATATATCGTCAATTGTTTTCGCCGGGGAGTCGGAATCGGAAACGGATTTTTTCAAAACACACACATGGGAGGCGGGAATTGAGCTTGCCTCCTACGAATACGGCGAAAGCACGGAGAAACACCCGGATTTCGTGAATCATGACGGTTTGATGAAGGGTTTTATGGCGGCTTACGCCTATCGTGATCCCACGGATATCGTTTTGAAGGCGGAATTTGCCGCAAGTTTCGGCGATGTGGACTACCAAAGCGCGGGAACCGGCTCCGACGAGGGGATCGACCAGTACATGCATGAGCTTCGGGGCGTTTTGGGCTATGATTTTGACCTGCACGACTCTCTGTCCATCACCCCGTACACGGGTTTCGGCTACCGGTATCTGGTCAATGACTCAAGCGGCATGAGAAGCACAAGCGGTCACCTGGGATACAAGCGGGAATCGCATTATTATTACAGCCCCCTCGGGGTGGAGGCCGTGAAAAGAATGGAAAACGGCTGGGAACTGGCCGTTTCGGCCGAGTATGATTTCCTGTGGAAGGGGAAACAGATCTCCCATGTGGGCTTTTTTTACCCGAACCTGGGGGGCGCGGCCGAGAATAAGCAGGACTCCGGATACGGCCTTCGGGCGTCTGTCAAAATAATCCGGCGGACAAATTTGACATTTGTTCTGGAGCCTTTCATCCGTTTCTGGAGCGTGGACATATCCGAGCCTGTGGTTGTGCCCGACACGCCCGGACCCGGCTGGGTCACCACGATTTATGAGCCGGAGAATGAAACCACGGAAATAGGCGTTCGTCTCTATATTCGGTTTTAAAGGTTATGATGGAAGACAAAAAAGATAAAACTTCATCATGGATTTTGAGACAGGCGGCATGGGCGTCGCTTTGGGCGCTGATTCTCTTTATGCCCGCGCGGTCATTCGCCATGACCCGGCCCGCCGATCTGGTGACTGAGCCGGGAAAAGAAGAGCAGGAAAAGGTGAAAGCAAAATTCGGGGAGGGATTCCGTGTCCTTGAAACCGATCATTTTCGGGTGATCAGCGACACCAGCGTCCGATATCACACAGTGGCGGCGGGGCTTCTTGAACAATTCCATCAATTGGCGCGGCCACGATTCTTCAAGCAGGATATGAAAATGGTGGATTGTCACCTGATCAACGGAGGGCGGGACTACGAAAATCTTATGCGCAAAAAAGGATTTTCTCATCATGGGTCCGCCAATGGGATATATGACAGCCTGACCCGTTCGCTCTACGCGCGTCGATACTTTCCTGACGGGCGTCAGTCCGGGGTGGGGACTCTTTTCCACGAAGTCGTCCACGCCATGATCGACGCGGATTTCGGAAAAAACCAGCCACCGCTTTGGTTTCACGAGGGTTTTGCAAGCCTGTTCGAGGTCGGACGGGTTTTGCGGGGACAATGGGTGTACGGCAACCCGAACCCCTGGCGGGAAACGCCGTTTCGGGCCGCCTTTGAAAAGGGTCGGATTCCGGGTCTGAAAACTTTTTTGGAGACCCCGAACAGTGATTTCGATACGGATGGAGAACAAAGAAACCTTCTATACAATACCGGAAGAAGCCTGTTTCTTTATCTTCTTCGGAGCCATGGAGAGACCAGGCTGGCCGAATTCGTTCGACGTTTCCGTGACGGCGAGCCTCCCCATTCGGCGCTGTCGGCGGCGACCGGCCTCGGGCTCCCGGAAATAGAGAAACGCTGGCATTCGAGCATAAGGCGCCTGAACTTCGGGGGCGATTACTTAAACCGGGGGAAGGGACCGGACGCGCCGCGCATCCTGGAAGAAGGCACCCGGAAGCATCCGGGCTACGGCAACCTGAGGCTGAGCCTGGCCATTGAGTATCTGAACCGGGGGAATTATCCCAAGGCCATATTGCATGCGCTTGGCGCTTTGGAAGACTCGCATTTGATTTTTCGCCAACAGGCCCATTGCGTGGCCGCCGCCGCCCTCATGACCACGGATCCGAACGCGTCGTTTCGCCACCTTTTGAAATCCGTTTCTTTCCAGCCATGGAATGATGAGATTTTGGGGAGAGATTACGAGCTGATGGCTTTTATGCTGGAAAAAATCGGCCGGAATTCTAAAGCCGCCCGCATTCGATCCGATCTGGAAAAGATGCGGGAGCTTGACCGGCGGCGCTGAAAACGATCCGCCATGCCTTTGCTTAAACAATACGGGATCAATAAAAAAAGAGGATTGCCATGACTGGAAAAAACATTGTCCGGATACGCGCGGCCGCGCTCGCGCTTCTGACCCTTATTTTTCTCACATCCGTCAACGCCCTGGCCGGAACATACGCCACCTCTGTCGAAAACGCGGCGACCTGGCTTGAAAACCAGCAGAACCGCGACGGCAGCTGGGGAGACGACGGGGCGATCCGATTTGTTTACACCTCGGAAGCGGTGAAGGCGCTGAGGGACAGCGTTCATATGAACTCGTCCTATTACAACGGAATCACCTGGCTTGAAAACCACAATCCTTTGAACCACGATTCCAGGGCCAGGCGAATCGCGGCCCTGGTTCCCCACGGCGACGATGTGGACGAGGACATAGCCGGGCTTGTCGCCGTCCAGGGCGACGACGCGTCATCCGACGGCCTTGGGTGGGGAACCAATCCGGGCTATTACTCTTCCCCGATGGACACCGCCATTGTCATGTCCGCGCTCGCCGATCATCCTGCGGCGCTTCAAAAAGCGACGGAGTACCTGAAGTCCTCCCGGCTGACCGGAAGCGAAAAGGGATGGGGGATGTCTTTTGCCTCAAAAGAAGACGCAAGCTCGGACGCGATTTCCACAGCCCGGGTGATACGGGCGCTGATTCCTTTGAGAGCCGGCGACCCTGGGCTTTCGCAAATTATTTCAGACGCCACTTCGGATCTTTCCCATGATGTGACCGACGCCTCTCCGGCCATGATCAAGGCGCGCGCGGCCCTGGCTTTTCTGGAAAGCGATCCGGCATGCCCGAGGGGCCTGGAGCTTTTGGGGCAGATTCATTCGACCCGGGAAGCCGACGGGGAATGGGGCAACGTTTACCTGACATCGCTGGCGCTTCAGGCCATGAGCATAGTGGAAAGCGGCGGATCGCCCTCCCCGGGTTCCCGGGTGGTTTTAAATGACCAAAATCTTCGCTCATTGATAAACGGCAGGTTGGGCAAACGAGGCATGGACGCGCTGACCCGAAGGGAGCTGGAAAAAATCACTGATCTGGATTTAAGCGGCTCCGGGATCACGGATTTCACAGGTCTTGAGCATGCGGTGAATTTGCAAAGTCTTACGATAAATCTGTCTCAAACTTCGGAGGTGTGGAAACTGGCCGGGCTTTCCTCTTTGACCGATGTGACTCTGAATATAATCGCTGAAACGGACGTCCGGGTTGAGATCGCGGTTCATGACAGAGCCTCCGTCGACATTAAAACCAAACCGAGTCATGGAGAGGCGGAGATTGATGATGGTAAAAATTCTCTGGGCTATACCACCTTCGACGGATATACGGGGACCGATTCTTTCAGTTATACGGAGGGGAGCATAACCGTCTCCGTCAATGTCGAAGCCAGGCAAAGGCCCACGGCCGCAAACGATTATTACTGTTCCGACGCAGCGGCGGGGGCGTTGTCGATAACGGCGCTCGATGGCGTTCTGGCCAATGACTCGAGAATGAATTCCGACGATCCATTCACGGCGGTCGAGCCCTCCGCTGCTCAAAATGGCCGGGTGACATTGAACGCCGACGGCTCATTTGATTACACGCCGGGAGATGGCTTCACCGGGACCGACTCGTTCGAATACACGGCCTATGACGGAACAATGTATTCCGACGAAGCCACTGTGTCCATCAGTCCCCGGGTGGTTTTTGCCGACCCGGATCTTCTTGAAGCCATAAACGGGGAGTTGAATCGAACCGGCCCAATATCCCGAACTGAACTGGAAAGTCGTCTTACAACCCTGGATGTAAGAAGTTTCCAGATCGAGGATTTCACAGGTCTTGAGCATGCTAGCCATTTAACAAGCCTTACAGTGACCCCGCCCCAGAATTCAATATTGGACGGGTGGGGGAGTCAGCGTACACCATTTACTTTTACAGTGGCCATGATAAACAGGGCGCCCGTTCTTAACACAGCGCAGTCCCATGCTTTGTCCTCGATATCCGAAGACCCGGGGTCCTCAAACAGCGGAAACCTGGTGTCGGAGATTGTGGCGAACGGATCCATCACGGACCCGGACGGAGACGCCCGGGAAGCCATCGCAGTGACAGAAGTTGACAACGCCCACGGCGACTGGCAATACTCAACGGATTCGGGGGCCACATGGATTAATTTCGGCGCCGCGACGGCCGATGCCGATGCCGCGCTGCTTGACCAGAACGATCATATCCGATTTGTCCCCGACGCAAACTGGAACGGCCGGGCCGCGTTTTCTTTCAGAGCCTGGGACAAAAGCGACGGCGCCTCTTCGGGAAGCCGGGCCGCCGCGAGCACAAATGGCGGCGGGGCCGCCTTCAGCTCCCATACAGCCTCGGCGTCCATCCAGGTGACCGCAGTGAATGACCCGCCCGCAGGGCAAAATGATTCGTACAGCTTTGGTCAGGGCATTAGTGCTCCTTATCGCGTTGACCTGTCAGTGGCCGCGCCGGGTGTATTAATCAATGACACGGACCCGGATAGAGACACGCTCGAAGCCGTTTTGATCGAGAGTCCATCTCACGGAACCCTTCAGCTCGAAAACGACGGGTCATTTTCTTACACCACGAGCAACGGTTACATCGGATCGGACACGTTTACATACCAAGCGAAGGATACAAATGGTTCCCATTCCGATAATACGACTGTGTCTATTTCCGTGACGGTGGGCTACGGTCTTATGATACAGGGCGTTTCTCAAACCATGTCCAAAGACGGAAACGCCGCGTACAGCGGCGCGGCGGTGGCCGACACCATCCTTTCTCACCTGCTGTCCGGATATCTGGCGCAAAACGACGACGCCGACCGTCAGGAGCAATTGATGAGCGACAGGGACGCAACTGACGACGGGGTTCTCTCACTCTCGGAAATGAAGGCGGCCCTGAACCATTACCTGCATCCGTCAACGAGATACAATTATAAAAACACTGCTGATAGACTGCATTATGCGATGAATCAAGACTTTGCGAACTTCCAGATCGCTTGGTGGCTGGAAGGGGATCCGTCTGACATAGCCCCCGCTCCCGTCGCTGTGACGATTTCTTCCAATCCCCACCGGGCCGGGGGGGGCGGGGCCGACAGCGACTACCGCCACTGGATGACCATCGTGGGCCATTCCACCCGCTTTATGTTTGATAGGCCATCCGTGTATCGTGAACTAAACGGATTTGTGGTGAGCGATCCCGCCGCTGGCGGCATGGGGAGCGAAAAATACATTCAGGCCTCGGAATGGAACTCAAAATATTTTCGTCCCATTGCCCTGGGGCTGGAAGGAGAGCGCATGTACGGCTACGTGATGAACGGCTTCCCTACAACCGAACAGAAGAGGGTCCATATGTCCGCAAAAACCCCGGAGCGTACCATCGCCCAGGGTCTGGAAGGAGCGGGCATGTACGGCGCCGCGGTGGAGCCCCCTGAAACCGAAGGGGAGGTCCATGCGGCCGCAAAAACTCCGGAGCCCAACCCGGATTTGACCCGGGGGCTTGAAAGATCGGGAACGGATTTTCAGTATAAGGATTTCTGGGCCGATGAAAGTTCCTCATCCGAATCCGCCGACGATGAAATCAAAGAGGCGCTGATGAAAAACAGGGACTTTATGAGCGCGCTTGAGCTTGAGCCTTATAAAAGCGCGTTCATGCCTGAAAACGTCGGACGGGTCATCAAGGTGGAAAGCCGGTCGGGGGATTACGCGCTGGTTCTTTTTGAGAAGAATGACAATGGACGGCTGATCACAACCGGCGCGGCCATAGTCTGTCTCTCACATGGAATTTTTAAAGAGGCCTTTTCCAATCCCGACCCTGATTTTTTTGATGAGGCCGAGCGGTGGAAGGCCATATGCCATGTCTTTTCCTGGGCCGGAGCCCGCCCTGTGAACGCCTGGGCCCATCTTGAAAAAGACAGTCCCCTGGATTACGGCCACAAGGTGGTGGCGCCATCTGAAAGTGGATATTTAACACGCTTTCATGTTTACCAGGCGGAAAAGGACGGCGCGGTTTTTCTGCTGGACGCCTCCCCGTCAATCGAGCTGATATCTTCAAAAAAGGCGTTTGCCCATGACAACTGGGTGTATGAAGACGGCCGCTGGTCTGATTCCGGGACGGAGCGGGGAAGAGGATGGCAAAGGCGAGTGGCGTTTCGGATCACGGACGATGTGGATGTGACGGATGTCAAATGGTCCGATTCGTTGAGGCTGATCCGGAAAGAAAAGACAAAAGACGGATATGTGTATGAATTTATGTGCGATCCCGACGAATCCGAAAAGGTCGTCACCGCCATGGACCAAAATTATAAAGGAAATGACAAAACCGGGGGAATCAGTTATTTCCGTGTGAAATAAACCCCGGTTTGCTCCCGGCCGGCTGTGATCCGGCCGGCCGGGAGCGCCGAAAGGAGGACGTTTGATGAAGCCTTTGAAAAAATATTGTCTGTTTCCGGCGCTGATTATCGCTGTTTTTTGCGCCTGGTTTTTCTTAAATCCGGGGAAAGAAGAAAAAGAGCCGGTCCGGTCCTCTTCGACCCTGGAGGAAAGCGCGTCCGGGACTCCCGGTCTTAAGGACGGGCCCAAAACTTCCCGGAACCCGGCGCCGGGTGATATGCTTGCCAAACTTCAAGCTTCGGATATCCCGGAACATGTGAAGACCGAGATCGCCGGGCGCCTTGAAGAGGGGCCTGTTTTTGAAAACGATCCCCGTGACATGGATACCGCCGGGAAAAGGAATGAAAACAGGGAGGAGGAAAAAGCCGATTCTTTGGAAATCGCCCGGCTGACGCAGGATTATGATGTTCCGGAATCCATGTGGGATGGGGTTTTGGAATCATTTTCCACCATTCGGGACATGGGCGACGCCCGGGAGATCGCCTATAAGACATCCAAACTGATGGACATGGGAACCCACATGCTGCTGAGCCGGAAATGGGAAAAAGCGGAAGAGGCTTTCAGGGCGGTGGTGGGAATGGAGTCTTACGGCATTGAAGACGAAGCCGCAAGGTGGGCCCGGGCCGGGCTCATCCAAAGTCTTTCGGAACAGGGAAGAGACGATGAGGCCATGGATGAGAAAGACATCGCCGCGGAAAGGTATGACGCCGACAAAAAATTTATCTCTTTTCTAAAAAGCCTTTGAAACTTTTCCGATTGGCAGAAACCGATGGGCATGGTGGGGCGTGAGGGGGCTCATTCATTTTCAATCAGGGATTTCACCACTTCTTTTTCCAGGGGGGACATTTTTTTGATATCTTCCGCCACATCGGAGACGCTTTTTTGAGGGGCCTCGGATTTCTTGATGGGGTTGTTGAAATCCGGGTATCGTTTGCCCACTTTTTCAAACACAGTGGCGATTTCATCAAAATTAAAGGGAATCAGGTTCCTTAATCTGAACTGGTAATCAATGAAATCCATGTTTAAAAAGTTGGAGATGTCTCTTCCGGAGAGTTTGTAGCGTTTTTGAATCTCCTTGAATATTTCCACCGTGGAGCGATTCAGGTACAGGGCCTCGGTCCCGATTTTCTCCATCGGCATGGCGTCTTTCAACTCCACCAGTCTTCGCCCCAGCAAAATAAACTCTTCGTACTTAAATCCCAGGTGATGGGCGATCCGCGCTCTTTTCTTTTCCGACAATGACGTTTTTTTGTTTAAAAAATTACTGAAATTGCTGAAAGATATTTTCACCCCTTCATCGTTGAGGCCTTTGACCAGGTTGGACTTGAATTTTTTTTCCGTCTGCATATGGATATAATGCCTCAGCGCCAGTCGAAACAGCTCGCTGATATCCTCGACATGGTTTTCATTGTCGGTCTTCATCACGAAACCCCTTTAACGGTTGTTTTCATTTGATCAAAAAATGCCGCCTTGACATTTGAGCGCGTTTTTTACCGCTTCTTTTCAGATTTCGGCGAACATGACCCATGCAAATATACCATCGCCCTTTTTTTTGCAACTCTTATTTACACATTATCATCGGTTTTGATCATTTTTTTGACCCGTTTCATCTTCTCGACAAACTTATCGCCGATTTCATCACTGGTTTCAAGGAGCTTTTTTATCACTTCCCGGTCTTCAGGGGACATCTTTTTCACCTCATCCACGATTTGGGAAATAATTTTTTTCTTTTCCGGGGGCTTTTCCATGAACTCGTTCATATCCGGAAGACTTCGGCCGGTCTTTTTAAAAACAATGGCGATTTCATCAAAGCTAAAAGGAATCAGGCCTTTTTTCTTAAATTGATACTCAATTAAATCGACGCTGAGGTAGCCGGCCACATCCCGGTCGGTGAGAGAGTGTTTTTCCTGTATTTCTTTAAATATTTTGCCCGTTGCGCGATTTAAATAAAAATCCTCGGATTCCGCCTCCTGCGGAATTATGTTATTTTCTTTCAAATAAACCAGCTTTCTTCCCAAATAAATAAAGTCCTCATACCTGAATCCAAGAAAATAAGCAATTTGAATCCGTTTTTTTTCAGATAAAGGCGTTTTTTCATTTATAAAATTGTTTAAGTTACTGAAAGATATATTTGTATACTTTAAATTCAGTTTTTTAAATAAATCGGACCGAAACTTTTTCTTATTGTACATTTCGATGTAGTGCTTCAAGGCCGCCCGGTAAAGCTCGCTGATGTCATCCGGGACATTTTTATTTTTCTTAACATTTTCCGTTTTTTTCATAGTTTTAATCCTTGTTTTCCTGTTTAATCGAATAAAATTTTTTATAAATAAAAAGTCTAAAATGAGACATTTTGTAAACTCTTGAGCGCCACAACCCGAACTTTATGACATACCCGAAAAAAAAATGCAATAACTTTTTTTTATTTTTTTATCATAAAATGGTTTTTTTTGGCGTTTCTGGAAATACAAAATGACACATTCAGATCATTTTTTTCATAAAAAAATATTTTGAACGTGCATTGTATATAAATTCGACTTTTTCTTCAAACATGACGCCCGGCGAAACGCCTGAAAGGTTTTCCGGGCTTTCGGGTCCGAAATCGCCCCCCCCGGCCCGCGAGGCGCTTATTCAATTGACAGAGACGAACGGGCGTGGTATTTTATAAAAAGTGAGAATAATGAAATATTTTCACATGTAACGCCGGTCGGGCGCGGCCGGCGGTTTGTTTGAATCCACATGACCGGGAAAGGAGACGCCCCCATTATGCGCGGAATGAACTGGACGGTTTTTGCCGTCATGATTCCTTTTTTTTGGCTCGCCGGATGCGGGGACCCGCCATCGGCCCTGGACGAGACCCGGAAAACCCTCCGGGGCCTGCCCTCCTATTCAATCGTTCTGGACGACATGAAAACCGAGGGCGATATTTTTGAGACACACTGGCATAAATACAAAGTCATCACGGAACAGGGGCCTGTGTCCATGGACTGGGCCCGGGTTCCAAAAAAAACCTACGAACAGAACAGGTCTTTGCTGGGAATGACCATCTGGACCAAGCAGGACGGCCGGGAAAGCGCCGCCGCGGGCCCCCCGGGATACGAGTATGTGGACAATCCCCGGTACGGCCGGTGGCGCTCCGATTCCTCGGGAAGCTCGTTCTGGGTGTTTTACGGCCAGTACAGACTCCTGGGAGATCTTCTGGGCGCCGGCCCCATCTACCGAAATCACTACGCGGCCTACTCCGCCGGCCGCGCCCGGGGGGTTCCGTATTACGGCCCCAACAAAGAATACGGCCGTGACGGCTCTTTGACCCGGCGCCGGAATCCGAATTTTTACCAAAGGGCCGCCCAAAGAAGAAAGGCGTCCCGGGCCTCCTTCGGGGACAAATTCAACCGGCGGATCGGGCGAACCCGGGCCGGTTTTTCCGGCAGAAGCGGCATAGGGGGGAAATAAAAGATGAAACTGGACATCTTAATATCCGGCCTGATCCTGGTCGCGGCCTTTTACGTCATATTTTTCATCGGAAAGGTCGTCTATGACCTGCTGCATCGGAAATTCAATTTAAACGTCGAGCTGGTGGAAAAAGACAACGACGCGCTGGCCCTGGCCCTGGCGGGCTACTACATGGGCCTGATCCTGGCCATCGGCGGAACCCTGGCGGGCCCCGGCGACGGCGGCGTCTGGGAAGACCTGGCCGATCTGGCCGTCTATGGGCCTTTGGGCATCGTCCTTTTAAACCTGTCCGGGTTTGTGTGCGACAAGCTGATTCTGCACAAATTCTGCATGACCGAAGAGCTGATACGGGACCGAAACGCCGGGACCGGAAGCGTGGCCGCCGGGGTGAGCGTGGCCTCGGGCTTTATTATATTCGGCGCCGTCCAGGGACAGGGGGGAAATATCTGGACGGTCATGGCGTTCTGGGCCATCGGGCAGATCATGCTCATTCTGGCGGGAAAAATCTACAACCTCATCACCCCCTACGACCTGCATGATGAGATCGAAAAAGACAACGTGGCGGCCGGGGTGAGCTTCGCCGGGGCGCTGATCGCCATGGGAATGGTGGTGGGTCTGGCCGGGGAAAGCGATTTCGAGTCGTTCGGCCAGAGCCTTCCGGACTACCTGTTTTACGCGGTCCTGGGACTGGTCCTGCTTCCCCTGATCCGTCTTTTGACCGATAAAATTCTTCTGCCCGCCGTCAAGCTTTCCCACGAAATCGCCGGGCAGGAAAAGCCGAATGTCGGGGCCGCCTACATCGAGGCCTTTTCGTACATCGCCGGGGCGCTGATCATCTACTGGTGCGTATGAAGGCGTCCCGCGCCGGTCTGGTCCTGAAAACATCCATCCTGGCCACCGGCTGCGCCGGAATCGTGGCCGAGTACGCGCTGTCCACCCTGGCCGCCTATCTCATCGGAAACGCGGTGTTCCAGTGGACCATCATCATGTCGCTGATGCTGTTTTCCATGGGAGTCGGCAGCCGTCTGAGCAGGCGCGTCGGCTCCCATCTCATCGAAACCTTTTTCATCGTGGAAATCGGCCTGTCCGTCCTTTGCGCGTCTTCCACGACCCTGGTGTACGGCGTCTCCTTTTTCATCCGCTGCGCGGACATGCTGATATACGCGCTCGCCATATGCGTCGGAATCCTGATCGGGTTTGAAATTCCTTTGGTGACCCGGCTCAACCAGTCCTATGAAGAGTTGAGGGAAAACATCGCCTCCATTATGGAAAAGGACTACTACGGCGCGCTTGTCGGCGGGATTTTTTTCGCCTTTGTGGCCCTTCCCCGCCTGGGCCTGACCTATACCCCCATCGTCCTGGGCGCCGTGAATTTCGCCGTGGCCGGCCTGGTGATGGCGTTTTTTTACCGCCTTATTGAAAAAAAAAAGCTGATTCTCTCGCTTTTCGGCCTGTGTTTTTTTTATTTGATCGCCCTGGCGGTCATGGCAAAGCCCATCGTTCTTTTCGGGGAGCAGAAACAGTACAAAGACCGGATCGTTTACGCCGAGCAGACGGTGTTTCAAAAAATCGTCCTCACCCGGTGGAAAGACTTTCACTGGCTGTTCATCAACGGCCAGACCCAGTTCAGCAGCTTTGATGAGGAAAAGTATCACGAGCCCCTGGTTCACCCGGCTTTGAAACTCGCGGCGAACAGACGCTCGGTTCTGATCCTGGGGGGAGGAGACGGCCTGGCCGCCCGGGAAATTTTGAAATACCCGGATGTCCGGTCCTTGACCGTCGTGGACCTGGACCCGGCCATGACCCGGCTGGCGAAAACCCACCCGGTTTTGCTCAGCTTAAACCGGGGGGCCTTAAACGACCCCCGGGTCCGTGTGATCAACCGGGACGCGGCCGCCTTTTTGAGGGAGGACGCGAATTTATACGGGGTCATTGTGGCGGACCTTCCCGATCCCGACACCCTGGACCTGGCCCGCCTGTACTCCCTGGGGTTTTATCACGAGATCAAACGGCGTCTCGTCCGGGGGGGCGTGTTTGTCACCCAGGCCACCAGCCCCTATTTTTCCGAAAAAGCGTTTCTGTGCGTGAAAAAAACCATCCGGGAGGCGGGATTCAGCGTCCTGGCCTATCACAACCACATTCCCACCATGGGAGAATGGGGATGGGTTCTGGGGGCCCGGGCCGGAGACCCCGGCGCCGGGGCGCTGAAAAAAAGGGCGCCGGCCCTTGATTTCAGCGATTTGGATTTAAAATTCTTAAACCCGGACGCCATGATGTCCATGACCCATTTCGGAAAAGGGTCGGTGGGGAAAAAAGAAAAAGAAAGCATCCGGGTCAACACAAAGCTCCGCCCGGCCCTCCACGGGTATTACTTAAGCGGCTCATGGGGTCCGGGGAGCTAAGGGGCTAAGCCCCGGGAAGGATATTGGAAAAGCGCCACTCCTCCTCCGCCTTTCCCACAGAGGCCTCGAAGTCGTTTTCACCCCACTGCTCAATGGTGAGAAAAAGCCGGCCGGAGTCATCATCAAAGTCCCAGGACAGCATTCGACGCCCCGGCCCCTGGCCGTCTTTGTAAAAATGGCCGCCCCCGGTCTCCGCGAGCCGGTAGCGCGTCCCGTCCAGACTCGCCTCATCCGGGGGGTCCCCGGTCTTGACAAGGGCCTCTTTTACGCCGGCCCCCAGGCGGCTGAAGGGAATTTTCCGGCTCACGCTCCAGTGGACGTCGTCATCGGACTCCATGGACAGGTAAACGGTCTCATCCGCGCTTTCAAGCCGCCATTCATAGGTGACGTCGCCCTCCCCCCAGTCATAATGGTGGCGGGCCGACACCTCCCATGTTTTCATGTCGTAATCCACCATCCACCCCTGCCCCATGTCGGCCAGACGAATGTCCGTGACCGGCTCCGGCGACGGCGCCTTTTTTTTGAAAAAATCCCTGATTCCCATACCGCCGGCGCTCCTTTCGCGTGTCAGGATCCGATTCCCATCTTCTTTTTCAGATCATCCAGGGACGGGGAGGAAGCCGAGGACCCGGAGCCCAGGGCCGCCTCAATCTCGTCATCCACGTTGCGGTCGGCGGACGCCATTTCTCCGTAGGCGGCGGCCAGGGATTCGTCCTCCTCCACCCGGGCGCGCATTTTTTCAAGCATGGATATGGTCCCGGAGGAGTCGATCCTGGAAATCTGCTGGTTGATTTTTTTCGTGGCCGAGGCGGTGCGGGCCCGGGCCTTCAGGGTGAGCAGATCGTTTTCATAGGTTTGAATCGTGGATTTGATCTTGTTCACATTGGCCTGAAGCTGCGCGGACATTTTTTCATGCTGTTCCGCCTCCCGGGAGAGCCTCAGCGCCTCGGCGGCGTCTTTCTCCTTCAGATTCAGGGCCTCAGTGGCCAGGCGCTCGGCCTCGGCCGCCTCCAGCTGACCGTCCTGCATTTTCTGCAAAAGGGTCATGGCCTTTCGCTCATAATCGGCGGCGGATTTTTTCTTGTTTTCAGCGTCCCTCCGGGTTCTGATGGCCATTCCCTTGACCTCGGCCAGGCTGGTCATGGCCCCTTGCAGGTCCTTTTTCAAGTCCCGAATGCCCTGCTCGGTCATTCTGATGGGATCCTCGATCTTGTCCAGAACGGCGTGGGCCTCGGACTGGGACACCTTAAAAATGCGTTTGAATATTGACATGGCGAAACCTCCATCCTTCCATTATGATTTATGACTGTTTGACATACCCCAGAAGCTCGGCCCCATGCTCGGCCATGGCCAGCCCCAGGGCGTCTATGGAGCCCTCCAGCTCGTTTCGGTCCAGATTTTCAAGGCAAAGGGTGTCCCTGAAAAGAATGTGTTTCTCATCCCCGTCCATGACAAAGGCGCCATGCACCAGGCGCCGGTTCATCTTCAGCAGACTTCTGAAAAGCTCCCCGGGATCATCGGGAACCGGGATAATGACCTGCTCCAGAATCAGGATGGAATCCTCGCAGTCGATGATCAGGTTCTTGATCCCTTTTTCCTCGTCCTCGACCACCACCAGCTCCTCGTCCGGGTCCTCCATGACCACCGGCATCCCCATCTCCAGAAGATGCGCTTTCACCAGGTTGAATTTTTCAGACATTCCTCTCTCCTTTTCAAAAATTTGGTTTCCAGGCAAAAAACCGCCCGCCGCTGTCTGATGATGGGCGGGATCAACCCTCAAAATAAGGATGAAAAGGCCCCGAGTCAAGCGGCGGCTTTTTTTAATCCCGCCGCCTACCTGTTTTTCCGGTTTCGCAAAAATTCCGCGAAATAGGCCAGTCCCACCAGGATCGCCCCGAGACCCGCTATGTATCCCGCGTTCGCGTCGGGATAAAACAGCCGTCCCAGGAGAAAGGCGAATCCCCCGCCCATGACCAGCCGGATCAAAAAAATCGAAAGCGCGCTCATGTTCACATCCTCCTTTTAACCAAGACTTTAAAAAAACGCCGACTCCTTTGATGATATAACAAAGCCGGGGGCATGGCAACAGGCAATTCGGGGAGCTGATATTCGCCTGAATTCCCCTTGAAAGGGCCGCTCAAACGTGTTATCTTTGTTTAAGGCCCAAACGCCCACGGGGAACGGGGCGCTCAAAAGCCGTGGCCTTTGAAAAAACCACATCAATAGAAAAGGGCGCGAAAAATGAATCAGGACTTCACACGGGAACAGATCAAAACCATGATCATCGCCGAGCTGCCTTCCATCATCAAAACCGACCCCGAGGTGCGTGATTTTGTGGTCAAAGTCACCGAAAGCCGATACGCGGGCAGAAAAAAAACAAAAGACCGCATTGACCGAATCCTGGATGAATTGAAACGCGATCGCGAAAAACGCGACAAGAAATGGGACGCCCAGGAAAAGAAATGGGAGGCCCAGGAAAAGAAATGGGAGGCCCAGGATAAAAGATGGGAAGAGGAAAATAAAAAGCAGGCCGAAAAGTGGGCCGCCCAGGATAAAAGATGGGAAGAGGAAAATAAAAAGCAGGCCGAAAAGTGGGCCGCATGGGAAAAGAAATGGGAGGAAGAGAGAAAAAAACAAGACGAAAAATGGGAGAAGAATCAGGAAGCCATCGACAGGATGCTGGACTCCATCGAAGCGCTGAACAAAAAACATGACGCCACCATCGGCGCGCTTGGGGCGCGATGGGGCCTTCAATCCGAGGGGGCTTTCCGAAAAGGTTTGAGATCCATTCTGGAAAAATCGTTCGGAGTCAAAGTGGAGCGATATTGGGATTTCGACACGGACGGCGTGGTGTTCGGCCGGCCCGATCAGATCGAAATGGATGTCATCATACACAACGGGACCCTGATACTGTGCGAGATCAAATCGTCGGCAAGCAAATCCCAGGTGTACACCTTCTGGAAAAAGAAGCGTTTTTACGAAAAAAAGCACGGGCGAAAAGCGGACCGGGCCCTCATCATTTCCCCCATGGTGGATAAAAAAGCCGGCGAAACGGCTGAAAAGCTGGGCATTGAAGTATTTGGATATGTCCAGGACGTGACATGGGACGAATAGCCGGCTCGCGGAGCGTTTAAACCCGCCGGAAAGGAGGAGGCCTCAAAAGCCTTTTTTTATGACCATCAAACATATCGAGGAATACCGGGACCCCGAGATCGCGCGGGCCCTGATCCGAAACATTGAAAACTCGGGCCGAAAAGAAATCCGGCTCATGGAGGTGTGCGGCACCCACACCATGTCGATTTTCAGAAGCGGAATAAGGTCGATTCTTCCAGATCGGATATCCCTGGTTTCCGGGCCGGGCTGCCCGGTGTGCGTGACCGCTCAAAATGAGATCGACGCCTTCATCGCCCTGGCCGGGGAAAAAGACGTGATCATCACAACGTTCGGGGACCTGATCCGGGTCCCGGGGACCGTGTCCTCCCTGGGCCATGAAAGGGCCGTGGGAAAAGACATCCGGATGGTGTACTCCACCTTTGACGCCCTGGACATCGCCAGGAAAAATCCGGACAAACGGGTGGTGTTCTTAGGCGTGGGATTTGAGACCACGGCCCCCACCATCGCCGCCTCCATTGTCATGGCCCGGGAATCCGGGGTGGACAACTACAGCGTCTTTTCCGCGCACAAGCTTGTCCCCCCTGCCCTTTCCGCGCTGATGGGCCTTGAGGTCCGCATCCACGGCTTTATCCTGCCGGGGCATGTGTCGGTGGTCATCGGCGCCGGGGCCTACGAGGACTTTTTCAGACAAAACCCCATTCCCTGCGTCATAGCGGGTTTTGAGCCGGTGGATATATTAAACGCGGTTTCGCTTTTGGCCGGGCAGATTGAATCCAAAGAACCCGAGCTGACAAACGCCTATCCCAGGGGCGTCTCCCGGGAGGGGAACCCAAAGGCCATGTCGCTGTGCCGGGAAGTGTTTGAAACCGTGGACGCGAACTGGCGCGGGATAGGCGTCATTCCGAAAAGCGGCTTTAAAATAAGGGATGATTTTTCCGGGTTTGACGCCGAAAAAATATTCCGTCTGCCCGCCATTGAATCAAAAGAGCCCAAAGGATGCGCCTGCGGCGAGATACTCATCGGCGCCAAAATTCCCCCCGAGTGCCCCCTGTACAAAAAAACCTGCTCCCCCATGCGCCCGGTGGGCCCATGCATGGTCTCCACCGAAGGAACCTGCGCGGCGTATTACAAGTACCATGGAAAATAAAATCCGTCACCAAACCTGATAAATTCGTAAAAAATTACGGGACAGCGTCGTAAAAAATTACGGGACAGCGTCGTAAAAAATCACGGGACAGCGTCGTAAAAAATTCGATATACAAGGCGTAGCGCTTATTTTTAATTGAGGCAATACATTTGGTATGCCTCAATTAAAAATAAGCGCTGCAACACAGTAGATCGGATTTTTTACGATGCTGTCAAACCCATAAAATCCAAAAAAACCACAGGATGAGCCATGACACAGGATGAGCGAAAGGAACGGATACTCCTTGACCACGGAAGCGGCGGCAAAATCTCGCACGAGCTGATCACAGGCATCGTGCTTCCCGAATTTGACAACCCCATGCTTTCCCGGCTGGATGACGGGGCCGAGCTGCGGTTCGGGGACAGCCGGCTGGCGTTTTCCACCGACACCTTCACGGTGGACCCCATTTTTTTCCCGGGCGGGGACATCGGGGATCTGGCCATCAACGGAACCGTGAACGATGTGGCCATGTGCGGCGCCGTCCCCCTGTACCTCAGCTCGGCGGTGATCATCGAGGAGGGATTTCCCCTTTCCGATTTCAAAAAAATCATCCGGAGCATGGCCGAAGCGGCCCGGCGAGCGGGGGTCAAAATCGTCACCGGCGACACCAAGGTGGTCCCCAAAGGCGCGGCGGACCGCATTTTCATCAACACCACCGGCGTGGGTCTCATTCCCGAAGGCGTGGGGCCGGCCGGCCACCGGGCCGCTCCCGGGGACCAGGTTCTCATCAGCGGGACCATCGCGGATCACGGCATGACCATCCTCACCCGGCGGGAGGGGATGGATTTTGACTCGGAAATAAAAAGCGACAGCGCCGCGCTGAATCACATGACCCAAAAGCTCCTTTCGGTGTGCCCGGACATTCACGTCCTCCGGGACCCCACCCGGGGCGGCGTGGGAACCACGCTGAACGAAATCGCGGAAAGCTCCGGCGCCGGCGTCCTGATCCATGAGGATAAAATCCCGGTCAACGACAATGTGATGGGGGTCTGCGAGCTTTTGGGATTCGACCCCCTTTATGTGGCCAACGAAGGCAAACTGCTGGCCTTTGTGGACAAAGAAAACGCCCCAGCCGTTTTATCCGAGATGAAAAAAGACCCCCTGGGCCGCGACGCCGCCATCATCGGAGAGGTGGTGGACGATCATCCGGGACGGGTTTTTTTAAAAACCCGGATCGGCGGTCTGCGCGCGGTGGACATGCTGGCCGGGGAACAGCTCCCCCGGATTTGCTGATGGCGTCGTGAAAAACCGATCCAAACCGCGCGATTTTTTTGTGAGGCGACTCATCCCGCTTCTTTTCATGCCTCTGGCCTGGGTCCTTTTCACCGGCGCGGGATTTAAGAGCCTGTCCCTTTCCGGAAAAGCCATGGGAACCGGCTGGCGTCTGACGGCCGTCATCCCCCGCCCCTCCCCATCCGGCGGCCCGCCGGACTTAGACGCCCGGGCCGCCCGAACGCGCTCTGTGATTGAGCGCCGTCTGGAACAGATCAGCCAAAGCATGTCCATCCACCGCCCGGACAGCGAAATTTCCCTTTTCAACGCCTGGACCGGCCCCGGCCCATTCCCTGTGTCGGAAGACATGGCCCGGGTCATGGAAGGGGCCATCTCCCTTCACCGCCTCACCCGGGGCGCCTGGGACGGCTCCCTCAAACCCCTGGCGGACCTGTGGGGATTCGGCTCGTCCGGGACCCGGAAAACGCCCCCCGGGGACGAGGAAATCCGACGCCTTCGGTCGGACGTCGGATTTCATCTCATTGAAATCATCCCTTTGCCCGGCCGGGACGCCCCGGGGACTGACAAACGGCGATTTAAAAGCCGGGCGCTTAAAAAAAAACGCCCGGGCGTTCAAATCGATCTGTCATCCATCGCAAAGGGATACGCCCTGGACATGGCGGCCGGGGACCTGCGCGCAAACGGCGTCACGGATTTTATCCTGGAGGCGGGGGGCGAGATAGTGGCGTCCGGACTTAGAAAGGACGGGGGCATGTGGCGGGTCGGCGTCCAGTCCCCGATCAGGGGCGCGCCCGCCGGGAGCGCGAGAAAAATCGTGGCCCTCAAAGACATGGCCATGGCCACCAGCGGGGATTACCGGCTCTTTTTCAAACACGGCGGCGCCTATTACTCCCACATCCTGGACCCCGGGACCGGCCGGCCCGCCCGAAGCGCCGCGGCCGCCGCGTCGGTCATCGCCCCAAACGCCATGATGGCCGACGGTCTGGCCACCGCCCTCCTGGTCATGGGCCGAAAAAAAGGCGTCCGGCTCATCAACCGCCTCAGGGGCGTGGAGTGCATGGTGATTGAAAGAAAAAACGGACGGTTGACGGATTATTACTCCAAAGGATTCGACACATTCGTCATCCGGGGAAGGAAATGAAACCCCCCGGGGTTTTTCACGTCTTTCAAAACCAGGAAGAACATTTCCCCTCTATGTTTCATATGGCCCGCCGCCATCTCGGCGTATTCCCCGTCCCCCCAGAAAATATCCGCCCGTCCCGGCCCCCGGATGGCGCCGCCCGTGTCCTGGTTCAACACAAACCGGGACATGTCCGTCCACTCCTGAATGGCGCCGCTCTCGTCCATGACCGGCTTTTGGGTCCGGATAAACGCCAGCGCCCCTTCGGGAAAAATCCGCCTGTCGGTGGCCAGGGAGCGTCCGGGGGTCAGCTCCGCCCCGATGCAGCCTTTGGGGCGGACGCTGTCGCCCTCCCGGAAAAACACATAGCTGGGGTTGTGACTCAACACAACGTCCGTCTCATGGGGGTTGGCGGCGAGATACGCCCGGATGCTCTGCATGGAAATTTCCGACAGGGGTATTTTTTCCATCTCCACCAAAAGCCGGCCGATGCTCCGGTACGGCCGGCCGTTCTGGGAATCATAACGAAGGGAAATCGTCCGGCCGTCCTCCAGAATGGCCTTGCCTGATCCCTGCACATGCAAAAAAAACACATCCACCGGGTCTTTGAGCCATGCGATGGCCCGGGCCTTTCCCTTGATGGCGTTTTTCCGGGTGATCTGCTCCCGGTCGAAATAAGGGATCACCGCCCCCTTTTCATACCGGGCCACAATCTTTTTCCCCGAATACTCCGACGAAAACCGGGACAGATCGATGGTGATCATGTCCGCCGGTCTGCCATAGACCGGGAATCGGCACTCATCGGTTTTAAAAAGGCTGCCTTTAAACACCGGCTCAAAATAACCGGTCATCAGCACACCGTCGGGCCGGTTCGCCGAAGAGGCGTACACCTCGTAGTTTTGGCGGATAAAGCGCGTCAGGCGGTCCGGGGAGGGATTTTTTTGGATAAAGTCCAGAAAGGTCTTAAGGGAGTCGCGCATGCGCCCGGCCGTAAAGCGGTCCCGCCCGAAATGAAAAACCGCGTCATCGGGTTTTTTCTCAAAAAAAAGAAGGCTCTCCAAAACGCTTTGCTCAAGGCCCTCGTAGGACAGATCATCCGCAAACTCCGGAAAGTCCCTTGCGCCGACTTTCAAAAGGGCCGGCCGCGCGATATCCGCGTCCCGTTTTCTTTCTATGACGCATCCCCAGGAAAAAAGAAGGGCGAGGCCGGCGGTCAGCGCGGCGGCCCGTAAAAAAACAGATTTTCTCATCGCCGAATCAAAACGCCTCCCTTTTGAAGTCCCCGCTTTTCCCCCCTGATTTTTCAACCAGGCGGATGTCTGAAAGCGCCATGCCTTTGTCATGGGATTTGCACATGTCGTAAATGGTCAGGGCCGCGACGGACACGGCGCAAAGGGCCTCCATCTCCACCCCGGTGGGCCCGAAAATCTTCGCTTTGGCCTCAATCCCGATGGAGCAAGACGCGCGGTCAGGAAAAAAATCCACCGACACATGGGTGAGGTTGAGGGGATGGCACATGGGGATCAGGTCCGGGGTTTTTTTGGCCGCCATGACGCCGGCGATTCGGGCGGTCTCAAGCACATTGCCCTTTCTGGAGACCCCGGTTTCGATCTTTTCAAGGGTTTCCAGGGTCATGGTCACCTTTCCCCGGGCCGTGGCGATCCGGAGTGTGGGCTCTTTCGGGGTCACATCCACCATCCGGACCCGGCCTTTGGGGTCGATATGGGTAAAGTCAGACATAGCCGCTCTCCTGTCACACAAAAAATTCGGTCTTTTTCGTCACTGTGGCTTTCACTTCGTTTAACACATCCGTTAAAACCGGGATCACATGCTCCCGGATATCGCCGGCCACGGCGATGAACATGACATCGTCCCCCACGGCCAGCTTTTTGTTTTCATTGATCTCCACCCGCACGTCCACAATGCCCGGCCTTTTTTGATGGCGCGCGACAATCTCTCCGAGCCTTTCATGGTCCGCCGTCACCTCCAGGCCGGACACCCTTCGGCCGTCCCGGGAAGTCTCCCGCACCACCCCGTTGTGGAACAGCGCCATGCCCGCCTTGTGAAAATCCGGGCCCCGCCTCACCGCCTCCATCAGCTCCGACATGGTTCTCATATAAAAAAACCCCTCCTTGACGGCATCGTAAAAAATACGGTCCGCCGCGTTATGAAATTTTTAAAACGCCGCCTGATCAATTCTCACCGTTTTATCAATCCGCTCAAGATCATCCGGGGAATTGATGTTCACAAAAGAAATCAGCCCCGGGTCGGCCCGGCGCAGGGCCTTTTCCGGGACCTTTTTGACCCGGCGTTTCCTGAACACATCCAGGACCTTGAACCTTTTTTGCCTCAGGCGCTCCTCCACAGCGTTTAAGCATCGCTTTGAATAGACCGCGCAAAGGGTCTCCATGCCCCCCGGCGTTTCGGGAATCACCGCGTCCGCGCCGGGATCCACGCGGTCCAGGATGAGTTCAATCACCTCTTTTCGGATAAAAGGCGTGTCGCAGGCGGAAAAAAACACATGGGGGTTTTTCGCGTAAAAAAGCCCCGCGTGCACGCCGGTGAGGGAGCTGCGGACGGGAAAAATATCCGTGACGATGTGGCAGTCATATTCCAGGTATTCCAAAGGATCGCCGGCGACAATGACGATGTCGTCGAACAGCCCGGAAAACGCCTCAAGCGCCCGCTCGATGATGGGCCGGCCCCCCACGCGCAGAAACGCCTTGTTTCTTCCGGAAAAACGCGTGTTCATCCCCCCGGCCAGGATCACGCCTGAGAAAGGGGAACGGCTCATGTCCGGCGGCCGGTTTTCATCTTGAAAAAATAAAATATCATATTGTCTAATCATATGAAAAATGATAAACAAAATCAAGACAATTTCAAAAGCCCCCCATCAGCCGGGCGGGAAAACCAGGGAGGGAAACCAAGGTGTCGGACCAGGGCATAATCCAGACCATTTGCGACCAGGCGGATATGGAAAAAATCGTTTCAAAGATGGCCCATGACATACTGGTCGCGCGCGGAAACGCCGGCGACATGGCGCTCATCGGCATCCAGACCCGGGGCGTTTACTTAGCCAGACGAATCCAGAAACAAATCCAGGCCATCAAGGGCGCCGCCCCGCCCGCGGGCTCCATCGACATCACCCTGTACCGGGACGACTGGACCCGCATCAGCCTCCATCCCGTGGTCCGGGAAACCCGGATCGACTTTTCGGTGGACGCCATGCGGGCCATCCTGGTGGACGATGTGATCTTCACCGGCCGGACCATCCGGGCCGCCATGAACGCCCTGATCGATTTCGGCCGGCCGGACCGAATCGAGGCGGCGGTCATGGTGGATCGGGGGTTCAGGGAGCTTCCCATTCACCCCGATTACACGGGCAAAACCATCCGGACCAAACCGGAGGAGACGGTGGATGTGCGTCTTTCGGAGCATGACGGAATGGACCGGATCGACATCCGCAGGGAGGAGGGCGCCCCATGACGGCGAGCGTGACCGCGCATAAAAAAAAGGCGCCCCGGGAGTTAAGGGTGGCCATATTGACCGTGTCCACCACCCGGGGCCTGGCCGAGGACAAAAGCGGAAAATGGATGGCCGGCCAGGCCGCCCGAAACGGCTTTCGGGTGGTGTTTCACGACGTGGCGCCGGACGACGCCGACGTGATCCGGAACGAGGCGGCGTCCATCATTGAAAACTACCGCCCCCACGCCCTGCTGGTGTCCGGGGGCACCGGCGTCAGCCCCAAAGACGTCACCATCGAGGCCCTGCGCCCGGTTTTTGAAAAGGAAATGACGGCGTTTGCCGCCATCTTCGCCCAGCTGAGCTATGAGCGGATCGACTCCGCCGCGATTTTATCCAGGGCCGCGGCCGGGATCTGGAAAAACGCCGTCATCTTCTGCATGCCCGGCAGCATCAAGGCCTGCAAGCTGGCCTGCAAGCACATTATTTTCCCGGAGCTGGGGCATGTGGCCAAACATTTACAGGAGTAAGGGCTCACTCAAAAATAACTTTACATTTTGGAAGCCCATTCATCCTGCCTGACCGCGTTATGAAAACTCGGCATATCCCGATATGCCTCAAGTTTTCACGCCTTGTCAGGCAGGCGACTTAACTCCCAAAATTGCAAACTGATTTTTGGGTGAACCCTAAGGAGACAGACCATGGACGAAATCCGAATGACCGGCGAGATGAGAACCGATTATGACTGCGAGGCCACGGGCTTCCCGGCCCAGAGATGGGGCGAGGCCGTGTTCACAGTGGGCGACGAGGAGATCATTCTGGAGGTCAGCGTGGAAGACGACGCCATCGTCTCCATCATGGCCGGGGAATCGGGATGGAAGGGGACTCTCAAGGGGCTCAAAAAGATGCTGGAAGATCAGAAGAAATGACGCCGTCGTAAAAAGTCCGATCTACCGCGTTCCGGCTCTTTTTTGTTCGTTCGGCATACTGTTTGTATGGCCTCTCTCTCAAAAAAAAGCCGCGCCTTGTATATCGAACTTTTACGACGCCTTTTATTAAGGACTGGCGCGAACATGTCTTTTAAAGAAAACATATTAAAAAAAATCCAAATCAAACGCCTGGCCGAGGCGGTCCTGTCCTCCATCGGCCCCCCGGGAAGCGGCGCGTCCACGGACCTGGAAAGCATGCGCCTTCTTCTGGAAATGAGGGAATTTCCAATGGAAACCAAGCGGGGCCTGGATCTGTATTTCCTTGAAAAGTCCCCGGACCCTGAAACGGGCAGGCCCCTGATCCTGGCTCTGGACAACGAGCTGGCCATCTACCGGACCTTTCCCGAAGACGCGGCCATGAGGAAAAACCCGCTGATCAAAGAGATGGTCCACATCCTGAAGATCATTAAAATACTCAACGACGGCGATGTGCTTGTCAGCAAAAGGGACGTGTCCCTTGAAACCGTCCGGGAAAAATGTCTGGCGGACCTGGATCTGTCGTTTCAGGCATCCGACATCGAGGCCCTGGCCGAGGACGGCCGCGTCGCCTTTGAGCTTTCCATCGTCCCGCAATGGGAGGAAAGCCTTGTGATTTTCGCCGAAATCCTGGGATACGGGCCTTTGCCCAAACCCTTTGAAACGCCCGGCTCAAAGGCCCTGGGCGCCGTGGGCCAGGGCCCGGACGGCGAGGCGATCTGCGGACCCATCGTCCTTTACGACAAAATTCAAGGCGCGCTGGGGCTCATGGAGGAAACAATCGGCGCCCGGGACCGGGAAGGGCGCCGCGCGCTGAAAAAGACCGCCTCCGGAATGGCAAGCCCCGCTTTTGAAGGCGCCGGGGTTTTTGGGCGGTTGAAAACATATGTCCTGGAAAAAGGATAAACTCGTAAAAAATCACGGGACAGCGTCGTAAAAAAGGAGAAAAAAAAGATGAAACCGTTTCATTTACTTCTGGAAGCCAGACCTTTTTGCGTGTTTGACCGCTCGGCCATGGAAAAGCTTGAAAAATCGGACCTGATCATCACGGACATGCGTGGCTCGGGCGTGGGCGACCCGGCCTTCATGGAGGCGGCGGGAAACGCCCACGCCGTTTTATGCGGAAACGATCTGGTGGTGGACGAGGCGTTTTTAAACACGGCCCCGAATTTAAAGGCCGTCTCCAAATTCGGTGTGGGGCTGGACACGGTGGACGTCGAGGCCGCCACCCGCCATAAGGTGGCGGTGTTCAACACCCCGGGCGCCAACAAAGACGCGGTGGCGGACCACACCTTCGCCCTGATGCTGAGCGTGGCCCGGAAAATCATTCCCTGCGACTCGGGCCTTCGCGAAAAACGCTGGGAGCACACGAAAATCATGGGGGTGGAAATCTGGAAAAAAACCCTGGGGCTCATGGGCCTTGGGGCCATCGGCCGGAGCGTGGCCCTTCGGGCCAAAGGATTCCAAATGGAAATCGCGGCCTGTGATCCCTTCTGGCCCGAGGAATTCGCCCGTGAAAACGACATCCGGCGCGTGGAGCTGGAGGAGCTTTTGAAAATATCCGACATCTTAAGCATCCATTCGCCCCTGACCCCGGAGAACAAAGGGATCATCGACCAAAAGGCGTTTGAGACGATGAAGGCCTCGGCCTTTCTCATCAACGCGGCCCGGGGGGGAATCGTCAACGAGGCCGATCTGTTCGCGGCCCTGGAAAACAAAACCATCGCCGGGGCCGGAATTGATGTGTTCGATGAGGAGCCGCCGGTTTCCTCGCCCCTCCTCAAGCTGGACAACGTGGTCCTCACCCCGCACACGGCGGCCTTCACCCATGAGGCCATGAACAACATGAGCATGGGGGCGGCGGACCAGGCCCTGGAATTTTTCAGCGGGAAAAAACCGGCGCATATGGTGAATCCGGACGTTTTCACACCTGTTTGAATCCAAAGAAAGGACCCTTCATCTCCATGAAACTGACCGATATATGGCCCCTTGAAAAATGGGTGGCGCTGGAAAAGGAAATTCACGAAAAATCCGGGCTTGACGCCTCTGTGTTCGACATCGACGGCATCCGGATCACCGATTATAAAAAATGGGTCAACCGGCTGTGCCCGGTCATCAAGGCCAATGAAAAAGGGCAGAGCTACATCTGCGCGGTGGCCCATCAGAATCTGGCCACCATGGCCAAAAACTCCAAAAAATCCGTGGTCATGGAGTGCGACGCCGGCCTGCTCAAAATCATCGCCCCCCTGTTTGTCCAAGGCGAATTTTTGGGCGCCATCGGCGGATGCGGCCTGCTCATGGAAGACGGCGAGACAGACGCTTTTCTGGTGAACAAAACCACCGGCATCGAAGATGAGACCATTGAGGAGCTTTCCGAAAGCATCGGTTTTCTGACCGGGGAAAAAGCCCGCGAGATCGCGGCGTTTCTGGAGGAAAAGGCCGAAGGCATAGCGGCGGAGCATGAGGCGTAAACAGCGGCGGGCTCATTCCCACCCCCCGGCCAGGCGCCGGTACAGCCGGACCCGGCCGGTCAAAAGAACGGTGAGGGCCCGCTGCCTCTCAACATCCGTGTTTCCGGACGTGGTCAGATACACGCTGCCGGCCTTGTTGGACATGCCCGAGGGCCGAAACGACACTTTCGGCGGCCGGCCGCTGAACGTGACCGGGCGTTTGATCCGACTTCCCGAGGGGCTTTTGCCCGGCAGATATCCGTACTCCACCCCCGTGAACGTCTGCCCCATGTCCACGGTTTTGACCCGGTTTTCTTCGTCCAGGGACTGGCCCGCGTAAATCGAGTAGCGGCCCGCCGCCACATCAAAGGTCACGGTGAATGTCCGGCCTTCGGACACCGCCCGCATCCGGGTCAGGCGCAAATCGGACCGAAGAGACCGGGCCGCGCCGTCCAGCCGGTATCCGGGCAGCCACGCCAGGTAGTTCGGAATCGCCAAAGCGGCCATGATGGCGATCAGGGCGATGACCGCGATCAGCTCCAGAAGGGTGAATCCCCTGTTTTTTTTCATGAAAACGCCTCCTTTAAGACGACCCGAAAACAAATGACCCCAAACGCCGGATTCAGGCGCCCTTTATAGCGCCCCCTTCCACCAGCCACAAGCGAGTTTATCGAAATTCCAGGATCCTGGACCATTTTGATCTTTTTTTTGACCTTGGGATATGGTAAGAAACCTCATCTTGACTTTACTTTAAAAGGAGACTTTGCCATGATCCCCCCCATCGCATGCGCCGTTTTTTTCATCGTCACCCTTTTGATGCCCGCTCCCGGATCGGCCCAGGAGTGCGTGGACTGCCACCGGGCAGCCACCCCCCATATTGTTTCCGACTGGGAAATCAGCGCCCACAGCGAAAACGATGTGGACTGCTCCACGTGCCACGGCGACGGGCACAAGTCGGAAAAGGACCCGCAAAACGCCCGGATACCGAGACCCGACACCTGCGGGGAATGCCATGAGGACCAGACCGCCCAGTTTAAAAGGGGAAAACACGCCCTGGCCTGGGCGTCCATGAAGGCCATGCCCACCACCCACATGCTCCCCATTTACATGCGGGAGGGGATGAAGGGATGCGGCGGATGCCATAAAATCGGGCTGAAGACCGAAGACGAGATCAGGGAGCTGAAAGAAAACGGCTCGGGATTCGGGACGGCCTCGTGCGACGCCTGCCACACGCGGCACACGTTCTCCAAAAAAGAGGCCCGGCAGCCCCAGGCCTGCCAGACCTGCCACATGGGCTTTGACCATCCCCAGTGGGAGATGTACTCGTCCTCCAAGCACGGGGTTCGGGCGCTGTTGAAACAAAGCGGGGTTCTGCATGAAAAAACCGCGGCCCCGACCTGCCAGACCTGCCATTTCCAGGAGGGAAACCACGAGGTCCGAACGGCCTGGGGATTTCTGGCCGTCCGGCTGCCCCTTCCCGAAGACCCGGAGTGGAAAGCGGACCAGGTGGACATCTTAAAGGCGCTGGGCGTTTTAGACCCCAAAGGGAACCCCACGGCCCGGTTCAACCTGGTGAAAAACGCCGATGTGGCCCGTCTGACCCAGGAAAGCTGGCAAAAAGAAAGGGACAAGATGACAGACGCCTGCCGCCAGTGCCATTCCGGCCGTTTCGCCAAAGCCGAGCTTGAAAAGGCGGACGGGATGATCCGGGAGGCCGACCGCCTGCTGGCCGAAGCCATCCGAATCGTGGCCGCGCTTTACAAAGACGGCGTCCTTGAAAAACCCGAGGCCTACGCCCACGCCTTTCCCGACCTTCTGACTTTTCACGACGCGCCCACGGTCATTGAGCAGACCCTTTTCGAGATGCACTTGAAACACCGCATGAGGGCCTTCCAGGGGGCGTTTCATTCCAACCCGGACTACTCGCTGTGGTACGGCTGGAGCGCGATGAAGCGGGACCTGACGGAAATCAGGGCCATGGCAAAGGAACTGCGCGCTGAAAAAACGAAGAAATAGGTTTCTTTTTTATTCCGCCGTTTCAAAAAGAGCCCCATGGGAAACCGAAAGCCCGCCTTCCCTTGAGCCCCCCATATAGCCTTCCAGGGGGCGGACCCCGGTTTCAATGACTTCGCCCGGGGGCAAAATCCCGGCCCGCTCCGGGTAATAAACGGACATAAAGGGCTTTTCCGACAGATCCAGGCCCCGGATGGATCGGGCCGCGGGATGGTCCCCCAGGCGGACGAAAGAGCCCCTGGGGAAAAGAGAGATTCGCTTGACCGCCCTTTGGGGAATCACGGTTTTGATCAGGTTGCGGTCCTTGACGCTGTAGGTGGTCAAAGGCCGCGAGTCCCGGGCATGAAAGCCCCTTTTCATGACTTTCAGCTCCAGAATCCGCTCCCCGTTTTCGCCCAGATCGCAGGACATGAACTCCGGCGCGATCTCAAAATCCATGTCCGCCGTGAATTTGGGATACCCCCACTCCCCCCGGCCGGCGTCCCGGGCCTGGAGGGTCGTGACCGGCAGATGCGAAACCAGAACGCCGAACCCCGGAAAGGCGCTCTCCAGAAGGGCGGGCGCCGCGCCGGTGAGCGGCGTGATCCTTTTTCCATAAACGGCGGGAATCCCCACAGCCACCTCCCCATAGGGGCCGATGGAGGTCTCCATGTAGTGGAAGGCGAAAATCGCCGCAATGGCCCGGCCGTTGGGCAAAAGAACCGGGCGCAGCTCATGGGAGGGCATGACCTCCCGGACCTTTCCTTCGTCCGCCGAAAAATAAAGCCCAAAAAGATCGTCCCGGTAATACAGGATGGGCAATTCAAAACTCGCCTGGCCGTGAGTCACTGTTTTCCCGGGCCGGGTTCCTTCAAAAAAGGCCTCGTGTGTTTTCCTCATTTTTTCCCCTTTTCGTCTGATTCGTTTTGTCCATCAGAGCGGCTTTTATAAAAGAGATCGTCCCTTCCCGCCAGACGCCGTAAAAAATTGATCCGTTTCAGCGGCGCCAGACCCAGCAGGGACTGGAGCTGCATGGCGTCCCGGAATCTTTTTTCCTGCCCGTAATCGCTCATGTATCCCGCGCCCCCCAGCGCCTGGACCCCGTCTGAAACCGCGTCGCAGGCCTGTCTCTGGATGGCGGCGCTCACCGCCAGGGCGCTGTCTTCCCAGCCCTTTTCCCCGTCCTCGGCGGACCGAAGGACGCTTTCCAAAGCCCGCTTTCCCATCTCCAGACCAATGGCCATATCGGCCAGAATCATTTGAAGCTGGGTCCAGTCCACAATCTTTCTGCCCCCCTGGGAACGTTTTTTGCCGTACGCCAGCGCCTCCCGGAAAGAGCCCCCCATGACCCCAAGGGACATGGCCGCCGCCGCCAGGATCATCTTTGGCGCGGCCGCCTCGAAATGCCGCGTCCCCCATCCCGGCTCCCCGGCCAAAATCGCCGGGACCCCGTCAAAGGCCGCGTCCACGGCCGGACAGCTTCGCAGCCCCATGCTTAAAACCACCTCGCTTTTTTCGACCCCGGGGTCGTTTAAATCCGCCAGGAAATAGGAAAACCCCTCCCGGCCGTCCATGACGGCGGGGATCACCGCCCAGCGGGCCACGCTTCCCAGGACCAGGTATTCCAGGGTCCCCGACAGCGCGTATCGGTCTTTTTCCCGGCCGGCGCGGGCTATATGAGGGATTTGAGAGGGATGGTTGAAACACGGAAAGGCGATGAGAAAATCAGCGGCCCGGGACGCCCCGGCCATTTCTTTGAGCCGGTCTCCCTCCCCGGCGGCCGTCAGTATCTCCTGGGAGCAGGCGTTGGCGAACAAAACGCCCCCCAAAGAGGCGTCTTCCATGCAAAGTTTTTCCAGAAGAACGCAAAACGCCCGGATTCCCCGGCCCATTCCCCCCAGGTCTTCGGGAAGCGCGGCGTGGAAAAAATCCAGTTCAAAGGCTTTTTCCACAATCGGCCCGAAAAAGGAGCCAAAGGGATATTTGTCATGCGCCCGCCTGTCGGGGGCCAGCTCCTTTCGGGCAAATTCAACGGCGGCTTTTTCAATGAGCCGGATCTCTCTGGGGTCTGTTTTCATTTGATTCGGCCTTTCGATTCAGTCGTCAAAAACCCTTGCCCCGGGGCAGGACCGGGCGATGAGGCATTTAAACAGGTTGAGGCGGTTGAGCTGGTTGGTCCCTTCGTAAATCTGGAGCAGCTTGGCGTCTCTTAAACGCTTTTCAGCCGAGGCGTCGTGGCGAAGCCCGGCCTGTCCCATCATCTCAAGGGCCATCCGCCCGTTGGCCACAGCGGCGTCGCTCCCGGCGCATTTGGCCAAAGACCCCCAGCCGGACACCCGGTCCATCTCGGCGTCGGTTTGAAAATCGCAGTAAATTTTTCTCAATATCCAGGTCCCGATGGGCCGGGTCAGGAAGGGGCGGACGCATTTTTTAAAAAACCAGGGAGGGAGCCATTTGAAAAAATAAAAAAACGGCTTGAATTGCAGCCATTTATACATGCCGTGCAGGCTGTTGGCATGGTTGGACTCCACATAGGCCAGCCGGGCGGCGTCCGTGTTGGCGCGCATCCGCGCCAGCATGCCCTGGGCCCATTCGTGATCAATCAGCCGCTTTCCGCAAACGATGGTTTCGGAGGCGAATTGAAGCGCGTCCTCATAGGCGCCCCGGGCCACGCCGGCCCCGAATGCGCACACGCCGGCCCGGGAGGCGGAAAAAATATAATCAATGACCTGCATGGCGCTTCCCCGGCGGCCCCTAGCCCGTTTGACCATGTCCGCCGGATTCATGCAGACCAGATCGTCCGGGACATGGCAGTCTTTGAAAATCAGCTCAGAGGCCGGGCAGGCCTTCTGTCCCATTTTTCGCTCCACGCGGCCAAAGGAAAAGCCCTTCATGCCCGTTCTCACCGCCATGATGACCAAATTTTCCGAGGGATTTTTCAAATCGGAGAACGCGAACAGGATATGCCATGTGGACAAATGACCGTTGGATATAAACACCTTGGATCCATTGACCCGGTATCCGCCGGGAACCCGCTCGGCGTGGCAGGTCATCTCCCCTTTTTCCATCAGCTCCACGTCCTCAATGTCCGTTCCGGCGGAGGGCTCGGTGAGCGCCAGGGAGATGAGGCAGGGGCGCCCGGTCCTTTCCCCTTCAATGACCTCGCCCATCGCCCGGACAATGAGCCTGGAATTCCAGGTCGCCATCAAAGTGGCCATGCCCAGGTAATGCACCCCGATGAGATTGGCCATGGCCGCGCAGTTGGCGGCCAGCTCCTCGGCGAAGTGGGAAAAAGAGGGCAGGTTGTATCCCTTTCCCCCGAACAGCTTTGGAATCCACATGGTGTAAAACCCCCATTCGGAGGCCTTTTTCACCAGCTCCTCCGGCAGATAGTCGGGGTTTTCCTGGATTTTGCGATCCATTTCCAAAAACCCCTCCTTAGACATTTCATCATTGAACTTCCGGGCCAGGGCCACCACTTCCCGGGTTTCTTTCACCATGCCCGCCGGCGATTTTCCCAGGGCATCGGCCCCGCACATGATGTCGTCCCATTGGGGCTCCCGGCTCAAATAGGCTTTTTGCTCGAATTTTGAAAGCGCCACATCCCCTCCTTTGTATTTCTGAGGATTGTAAATCCGATTGCCAATCCGCCACTTTTCTCAAAAATCGGACCGCTTATTTCGCCTTTCGTTTTTTGAGAAAAAGAAAACAGAGCGGATACAAAACAAGAAAACCCGCGATGAACGCCCCCGGGAACCACACAAACGTCTCCCGGAAGGCCAGGTTTTCGATCATCACGGGATCCAGGGCGATCTTTTCCGAAAGAGCGGGAACCTGGGATTCAAGCGCCGCCTTTTGGGTTTTCACTAAAAAGGCGTACCCCATGCCCAGCATTCCGTAGCAAAGGTTGTAGGAGAGCCCTTTAAAGCTTAACACCGTGGCCCGCTGTCCGGACGCGGTTTCCCGGTTCACGTAAAAACTGACGAAAAAGCCGTTAAAGTACATGGCGCCGAAGGTGACCAGGGCGGGAAGAAGGCCGGTCCAGGGCCAGAAAAAACCCATGCCGGAAAGCCCGGCAAGGGTGAGGCCCGCCGTGAGCCAGAGCCCTCTTGACGGGGGATGGCTCTCCGCGGTCTGTCTTGCGAGTCGGGGAATCACAAAACCCAGCATGGCGACAAGGGAGCCGATAAGGCCGAAGGTGGACTCCGGAAGCTGGATCATCCGGTAATACTCGCTGGAAAGGGTGATGACCATGCGGATGATCCCGTCAAAAAGCATGCCGAATAAAATCACGCTCAAAACAAACGGCGTTTTAAAAATCCATTTTCCGGCCTTAAAGGTCAGGCCGAACGCGCCTCTCAGATGGGCCATTTTGCCGGTCTGACGGGGTCCGGCCTCTTTTCCCGGTTCCGTCTCCGTCATTCCCAGCGTGGTCATGCAGGCGAACAGGCTCAGCCCCAGGGTCCCGTAAAGGGGAAAGCGCATGGTGGTTTCCTGGGAAAGGGAGACGGAAAACCCCAAAAAGCGGCAAAGGCCCTCCATCAGGCGCGGGTCATAAAGCGCCGCGCCCGCGCTCATGGCCACGATAAAGCCGATGGACTGGAACCGCGCCAGCAGCTCCAGAACCCGTCCCCAGTCGTCCAGGTTTCCCCGGGCTTTCAGGGAATCGTAGGCCAGCGCCTCATCCGCTCCGCTGGCGGCGGCCTCGGCCAGGCCGCTTAGAACCCGGTTGATTAAAAACACATAAAAAACAAGAGACGGATCGGATGTCGGCACAAAGCTGATCAGCCCCACCTCCACCACCATGGTGAAAGTGGCGAAGACCAGGAGACGTTTTCGGCCGATCACATCGGCGAGCGCCCCGGAGGGGACCTCGGCCGCCACAATGGTGGCGGCCCAGACCGCGTTGAGGATGGCGAACTGCGCCACGCTCAAACCGAAATCCAGGAACAGGATCGCAAAAACCGGGTAGTAAAATCTGGAATTAAACAGAACCTTGAATCCGATGTAGCGCCGGATATTGGGGATGGAAAAAGGGGAGATATCGCTCATATTTTTTCGTCCAGCCGGCGATCCGGCTTTCCCTCCATGTTCATCAGCGTCATCAGGGATGTGGCGCACAGCGTTTCAGCGCCGTCCAGCGCCCCAAACACCCGGGTTTCGCACACGGTCAAAGAGCGTCCCGGCCGGATGACCTTTCCCCTGCCGATCAGCCCCTGCCCCAGCCCCGGGGCCACGAGATTCAATTTGTACTCCACGGTCAAAATCGATGAGCCGGCGGGCATCAGACTGTAGGCCGCGTATCCGCCGCAGTTGTCGGCGATTGTCCCCACAACGCCCGCGTGGAAATAGCCATGCTGCTGGGACAGCTCTTCTTTGTAAGGCAGATATATTTCGCATCCGCCGGGCGTCACGGAAACCAGTTTCGCGCCGATAAACGACATAAAACGCTGGCGCTCGAAACTCTTCCTCACCCTGGCCTCATAATTCGGATCTAAAGGCTTAAAGTCCATGGCGGCCTCTCAAGCCTCCCTTATGTCTTTGTTTGTCCGCATTCAATCCTCTTGAAAAATGGCTAAGGGTTCGCTCAGAAATGGGTTTACAATATATCCTGGATAAACTAAAAACCGGGTTCCAAAATTGTCATGTCTCCGTCTTTGGTCTCATCAAAGTTAAGACCATTCGAACGCTGAGCAAACCCATCATATCAAAATGAAACATATTATCAAATCGTTTTTTATTTCGCGTCCAAAACAAAAACAGATAGAAAAATGGGAAAATAAGAACAGGCAGATAGAAATCCGGAAACCCGCCCCGGACCAAGACCCGGCGGTTAAAGGTCCGGGCTTCAGGTTCCGCAGAAAGTCTGATACCCCTTATCGCCGTCGTCCGGAGGGTCTTGAAAATCGGAGGTGTCCGCCAGCTTTTCATAAGGAGAGCGAAGAACCTCAAGAAATCTCTCGGCCGACTCGGCCGTCCCGGTCTTTTGGCAGTCCTGAAGCGTCTTTTCCACATGGTGGTTCCTTGGAATCACCACGGGATTATGCCGCCGCATCCGCTCCCGCGCCTCTTCAAAAGTCGCCGTTTGCCCGCTTAACCGTTTTTTCCAAAGGTCAAAGACCTCTCCAAGCTCACGGCCCATTTGAGACGCCGCGGCTTTGGACGCCAAAGACCGGGTGAGGAGATCAAACGTGATCGTGTAATCCAGCCGCCGGTCCCTGAGCCGGTTCAAAACAGACTCGATGAGATCCTGGTCCCCCGGCTTAAGCGCCGTCAGCCCGAGCTTCTTTCCCATCATTTCCATATATTTTTTCTCAAAACGCCCGGAAAACTCCGCGATAACCGGCTCGACTTCATCCACCGCTTTATGGATGTCGGCGTTGATGAGCGGCAGCAGGCTCTCGGCGAATCGCGTGATATTCCATTGCATAATTTGGGGCTGATTGCCGAACGCGTATCGGCCCTGCGTGTCAATGGAGCTGTAAACGGTCTTCGGGTCATAGACTCCCATCATGGCGCAGGGGCCATAGTCGATGGTTTCCCCGGAAATAGAGGTGTTGTCCGTGTTCATGACGCCGTGAATAAAACCGACCCTCATCCATTCCACCACCAGCCGAATCTGCCTGTCCATGAACCTGTCAATCAGCGAGACATATGGCGTCGGCCCTTCCTCCAGCGACTCGGGATAATGACGCTCCATCGCATATCGGCAAAGCGTCTTGAGAGACGGGCGGTCGTCCCGGGCCGCGAAGAACTGGAACGTGCCGACGCGGATATGGCTTGAGGCGACCCGCGTCACGACGGCCCCCGGCAAAGGCGTTTCGCGAAAAACGGTTTCCCCGGTGGCGACCACCGCCAGGCAGCGTGTGGTGGGGACGCCCAAAGCCGCCATGGCCTCGCTCATGATGAACTCCCGAAGCGCCGGGCCAAGCGCGCATCGGCCATCGCCCCCCCGGGAAAACGAGGTGCGGCCGGAGCCTTTGAGCTGGATGTCCCATCTTTTCCCGGATTCATCCAAAACCTCCCCGAGAAGATGGGCCCGTCCGTCTCCGAGCTGGGGCGCAAAACCGCCGAACTGGTGACCCGCGTAAGCCGTCGCAATGGGCTCTGATCCGGGCAGGATGCGATTGCCTGAAAAAATTCGCGCCAGCGAGTCCGGATCATGGGCCCATTCATCCGGAATCATCAGCCGCTCAGCCAGGCCGGAATTCCACAAAAAAAGCCGGGGGGCGCTCACCGGCCCGGGCCGTGTTCTTTCGTAAAAAACCTCATTTAACCGCGCGTAAGAATTTGAAAAATTCATTTTCCTTTTTTCCTTTAATTTCGGGGAAAAAATATGAAATCCCCCCGTCATTCAAAAGATCAAGATGATGCCCCAGCATGATGTCGTCCCGCATATATAAAAAAAAGCGCATGGGCTCTATATACACCATTTGGTCCGTCAAAGCCGCCCTTTGTAAGCGCGCCGATTTTGCCGGACAAATCATTTTTCCCGACCGTGAATATTTGCGATATATTGACGACGCTTTTTTGGGGCGAATTGGCCTCCCCCTTCTTTAATAAAACATTTCCAAGGGCTTGCGCGCGCTTCAAATTGGATGTCAACGCGCGGACAACCACTGTGTGGATGCGGCTTCGATTAAACAAATGTCAATACTTATGGGTATTGCTGGACTGTCCTCTTTTATCACCGCTCGTTGTCCTTTTGTTTTTTTATTGACAGAGATACTACGCGGTGTGATAGTCGTCAATAAGAAACGGACTGGATTCGTGGGCCGAAAATTTTTATTTAAAGCGCGAAAGAAATTCTCGAAAGGAAAAAAGACTTTTGGCGCTTATGAAAGAGGCTTCGGACCGCATACAGGAATTCGCGGAAAAAAATCCGGCCTCCAAAGGGATGGGAACCACGGCGACAACCGTGATCGCGCACGCCGGCAGGGCCTGGTGGGCCCATGTGGGAGATTCCCGGCTCTACCTGACAAGAAACGGAATAACGGGGCAGATCACATGTGACCAGAGCATGGCATGGTTTTTGGTGGAAGAGGGAGAAATAACCGAAGAGGAAGCTTCCTCCCATCAATCGAGAAACATCCTGGACCAGGCCCTTGGCCAGGGGAGCGGCCCCTGCGACCCGGAAACCGGAAGCCTTCAGATTAGGGAGGGAGACCAGCTGACGCTCATGACGGACGGCATACATGGAGAATTGCCGCCAAAAGCCATATCCTCCATTTTGGCCGACCGGGCCGGCATCGAGGCAAAGGTGAAAAGACTTTCCGGGGAGGCTCTCGACGCGGGGGGAAGCGACAATCTGACCATTGTGATGGCCCAGATATAAACACAATTGATGGCTCCACCTCATACGGCTCCCACCTCGGGTATGAACGCTTTAATCCCTGATCCGGAAAAGGATGCAAAATGCTTACTCTTTTCATTAGCCAGCCGATTAAGTTTGCAAAACGCTTCCATGTAAAATTCTGACCTTTTTGACTTCCGCGCCGCTCTTTTGACGCTGACCGGCGCCGGTTTAATGATCCAGAAACCTTTTATCCTCGCTCCATGCGATCCCGTTGTCATGAAAAAACCCGATGGCGTTTTTGTAAAAACCGCCGGCCGAAAAAACAAAAACCAGCGCTTTGTCCATATTCTCGATCCCTTTGACCTAAACAGGGCCTTTTCGTCATTGGCCAGGCGGAGGAAACGGCTATCATTATCAATGATGAAAACTTTAAGCCCAAAATTTGGTAATGGATCAAAAAACGAACGCATATCGGGGTCAAAGCCTGAATGGTGAATGATTCCCGGCCGGGGGATCAAGTCTCCCCCAGGGATATAATGGGGACGCCTATGAGTTTATATTTTTTTGTTTTCCGAAACGTCCAGATATATTTTCATCATATTTTCCTCATAAACAAACGACAAGTTCGTAAAAAACCGATTGAACGGCATCGCGCAATACGCAGGGCGCGACGCTTTTTTTTTAAATTATCCTGTCTCAGTCTGACCCAAAAAAACAAAAGCGGATCAGGCGCTTATTTTTTTATGAATCCAAATTATTTTTGTTGACTTGAACCGGCGTTTTTTTCTATGATAGCCGGGAGAGAGACAGCTGGATAAAACCGGCCGGCGCCCAAACAGATAAAAAATGATCACGCGTTTCAAAACCCTTCCAATCGACGGGTTTGACTGACTTTCCCGAAAATAAAACTTGAGCGAGCCTGGCAGTCAATCCGGCCGAACGCCATGCTCCACGGCAAGAAATATGTTGAGACAGGAGAGCCACATGGATAAAAAAACACCGCTGAATTTTAAAAAAATGGCCGCCGCTTTCATCGTGTGCGCGGCCGCGTTCCTTTTTTCGGCCGTCGGCGCCTGGTCGGCCGAGGAGGGAATCCCGGACCCTGAAATATCCTGCGCCGGTGAGGCCCCCATCGTCTGCCGGGTGGATGAAACCGTCAACATTCGAAAATCCCCCACCACCCGGTCGAACATCGTGGGCAAACTCCGCCGGGGAGACCGGGTCAAGGCCGGGGATCTGAAAAATTACTGGCGCCCGGTCTTTGACGTCGGGCAAAGCGTGGACGGCGACGCCGAGCCGATGGGATATGTGTACGCGCCCCTGCTCAAACCCGCCGGAAATACCACCTCGAAGGCCCGGATATCCACCGCCGGGCAGGATCCCGACATCCGCAGGGTTCGGACGAGGGTCAACATCCGGAAATCTCCTGATATCCGATCTGAAGTCGTGGGCAAGCTCCGTCCGGGGGACCGGGTCAAGGCCGGGACGCCGGAAGACGGCTGGCGCCCTGTTTTTAAAACAAACCGGGACGGGGACGCGCTGGGATATGTGTACGCGCCCCTGCTCAAACCCGCCGGAAGCGCGGCGCCCCGGACAAAAGTTCGGGCCAAAGCCCCGGCCAAAGCGCCGGCCAAACCCCGGGTGAAAGCTCAGCCGAAAGCCCCCGGAGAGGTCATCGCCGAGCTTAAAAAGCAAGTGGATGACCTGGAAGAAGAAGTGCTGGATCTGGGAGACCGGCTGGACGAAGCGGAGCTTCACACAGCCACCGACAAACTCTCATTCGACTTTGAGTTAAGAAGCCGGTGCGACTCCATCCATTACAACGAAGTAAAACGGGCGCCGGAATGGTTCCTAGATGCCTTTTCCCGGGACGGCTCGGTTTTCAGAACATTCAGTTCCGTCAATGACCTTGAAACGACTTGGAAAGGGGTCTTAAACCCCTTGGTGGATATGAACGGAAGCCTTGAAAAAGTCCTGGCCCTGAAGGGTTTCGGCTTTGACGGGCTGCCGGCGACTTTCGCTGAAAATTTAAGAAAAGCCATGCAGTTGGGCAGCCATACGCCGAATTCGGAATCGTACAACCTGGATGACGACACCATCTGGACCAACAAATTCATGATGAACATGAAGGCCAAAATCAAGCCGAGCTTAAGCTTCACCGGACGGCTGGCCATGTACAAGGTGTTCGGCGACAGCTCCGCCATGAAGGTCAACAACGGGGCCTTTGGAGATATCTTCCTCGACTCCAACACTTCCAGCCTTCCCCACGGGGACTCCATTCGGCTGGAGCGCGCCTACTTCAACTGGAAAACCAAAATCGGCGCGACCCCCATTAATTTCTCCCTGGGCAGAAGGCCCGCCACCATGGGCGCCCCCCTTGAATACGCCGCCTACGGCCTTGAGGGCGGCTCTCCTTTGGCCAGCCTCGTCAACATGCAGTTTGACGGGGCGTCGCTGACCTTCTCGCTGGAGGACAAGGTGGGCGTCCCGGGATTTTCGTTCAAACTCTGCTACGGGGTGGGGTTTGAAAGCGGATGGGGAAACAGTTTCTCCCTGGGGCATGACAGCGATTCCATCAAAGACGCCACATTCGGTGGATTCATCTCCACCCTGTACGACGACGGCCTCACCAGCCTGGTGGTCAACTACGCCCATGCGTGGAACATCACGGACGGCTTTTCCGGCCTGATGGTCATGCCCTTCCAGGTGACCCGAACGGATGAATGGCTGTTCAACGCCCGGGGCGAAGGCATCGACAAGGAGCGGGTGATCCATATTAAAGATAACAGCGCCGGCGTCATCACCAAAATGGAGCCCTACACCAACATCGGCGACTTCGATCTCCTGGGCGCGCTTTTCCGGACCAACCTCTCTTCTTTTTTTGAGGACCTGGACATTGATCTGTTTCTGGCCCTGTCATGGAGCCACACCGAGCCCTCCCAGCTTTCCGACCACCCGTTTTACAGGATACTGGGGGCCGGTCTTCTGTGCAATGATGACCTGAAATCCAGGGACGGATACAGCCTGTACATGGGAGCGGTTTTCCCGGCCTTTGGCGATGACCGGCTGGGCCTTGAGTTCAACTGGGGCTCCAAATACTGGTTCAACATGACCAGCGCCGAGGATTCCCTGGTGGCCAGCAAACTGTCCGCCCGGGGAACGGTCGTGGAAGGGTACTACATCAAGCCCATTGTGGGCCGAAACATGTTTTTGACCCTGGGCGCCCGGTACTATGACTACAAATACACCCTGAGCGGAAATCCCATGGGAGCGCCTGTGCCCATTTCCGACGCGGACGCCATCGGGGCGATCTTTCCCACCCCCGACACGGTATGGGACCTTTACACGTCTTTCACCGTCCGGTATTAATAAAAATAAAATAAACCCCAAAAAATAACTTTAATAGATGATTCAGGAGGAACAAAGAAACCATGCTGAAAAAAATGTTGATACTGATGTTCGGACTTTTCCTGGCAGTGGCGTTTATGGATTCGACGTGTTTTGCCAAATCAAAAGGCAACGATAAAAAAGGAAAATTCACGTATCGCCAGATTTATAAAAAATGCAAGGCAAGGGGCGAGATCGACAAACCCAAACCCCTGTTTAACCCCAGCGATAAAACCCAGAAGCAGTGGCAAAGAATCTTTGATAAAAAAAGATTCAAAAAACTGGGCTGCGAACAGGAGTGGGCCGGGCTTTCAGAGGATGATCTCGAAAACATACACGCGTACCTGCGCAAAGGCGCGGCCGATTCTCCCACGCCCGCAAAATGCCAGTGATCATTACTTTTAAATCCTGATTTTTTTCGCGATATGGCCGTTTCCCGGCCATGTCGCGAATTTTTTTTACGATAAAGAAACCAACTTTAATGATATGATAGGAATTTCAAAACTTTATTGTGGGACAGTGGAGCCTTCCGACGCCCTTCGATACGGCCGGATGTCCTCCAAACTGCCGTCTCATCTGCTCCAGTTCTCAAAGGACAAACGCCCGGTGGTGGTGTGGAACGCCACGCGGCGCTGCAACCTGAAATGCGTTCACTGCTATGCCCACGCGAAAAACATTCATTTTGGAAATGAGCTTTCCACGGCCCAGGGCAAAGACCTGATTGATGATCTTTACGATTTCGGAGTTCCGGTGATTCTTTTCTCCGGGGGAGAGCCCCTCATCCGCCCGGACATGCCCCATCTGGCGGAGTATGCCGTGAAAAAAGGCATGAGGGCGGTCATCTCCACCAATGGCACCCTGATCGATTCGGACATGGCCAAACGGCTCAGGGAAATCGGCCTGTCCTACGTGGGCGTCAGCCTGGACGGCATGCAAACCATCAACGATCGCTTCAGGGGTGTCAAGGGGGCCTTTGACGGGGCCGTCAAAGGGATCGAAAACTGCATGGAAGCCGGGATCAAGGTGGGCCTGCGCTTCACCATGAACCGCTTCAACGCCTACGAAATCCCCCAGTTGTTCGACCTGATGGAAAAAATGGATGTGCCCCGGATATGCTTTTATCATCTCGTGTATTCCGGACGGGGCTCCAAACTGATCAACGATGATTTGTCTGCGGAAGAGACCCGGGAAGCGGTGGACCTCATCATGGATCGGGCCAAACAGATGGCCGACCAGGGAAAGCCCCGGGAAGTCCTGACGGTGGACAACCACGCCGACGGCCCCTATGTGTGCCTTCGCATGCGAAAAGAAAACTCCCCCCGGGCCGGCGATGTGCTCAAACTTCTTGAAATGAACGAGGGCAACAGCTCGGGCAGGGGAATCGGATGCGTGAGCTGGGACGGAAGCGTGCACGCCGACCAGTTCTGGCGGCATCACAGTTTCGGCAATGTCCTGGACCGTCCCTTTTCGGATATCTGGACCGACACATCGGATCCCCTGATGGGCAAGCTGAAAGAAAAAAAGAAACATGTCAAAGGCAGATGCGCCAAATGCCGATGGCTGGATGTGTGCGCAGGCAACTTCAGGGTCAGGGCCGAGGCGGTCACAGGGGACCTGTGGGCGCCCGATCCGGCCTGTTATCTCACCGATGAAGAAATAGGGCTATGACAAATTTTAGAAAAGCCCTCGCGACCCTCGCCGCCTGCGCGGCGGTCTTTTTTTTCGCCCCGGCCGGCGGACCCGGTCCGGCCCGGGGCGAAATTCCGGACCCCGGGATCATATCCGGCGCCCACCCCCAAGAAAAGCGGGCGACAGGCAAAGAGACTCCCGATTCCCCGCAGACGGAGGAGGAAATCCTTGATATTCCAACACCCCGGGAGGCCCCACCCAAATCCGGCCCCGACAGACTCTTTTTCGAATTCAAGATCAAAACCGGATGCGACTCCATCCATTACTCAGACGTCAGACAGTCCCCGGACTGGTTCCTGGACGCCTTTTCCCGGGACGGATCGTCTTTCTACGACAGCTTTCTCAAAAACAAAAATTTTGACGGGGTTCAGGATACTCTGCGCGCCTGGGTGGAAACAAAGAAAAGCTTTCAAAATTTTTTCTCCTCCCAGGAATTCGGCGGCTTTGACGGGCTGCCGACGGATTCCGCCGGTTTTTTGAGAAGGGCCGTCGCCGAATATCTCAAAAATCCCGACCTGGGAGCAGACATGGCGGGAACTTACACCGCCGGCGCCGGCGATTCGGACGGCCACGCCTTCTGGACCAGCGAGTTCAGAATGGCCATGCGGGCCGAGATCAAACCGAACCTGCGTTTTTCAGGACGCCTGGCCATGCGCAAGGCGTTTGGGGACAGCCCTTCTTTAACGATCGACAGCGGGGATGTGTTTGTGGATTCCAACCCGGCCGGTCCGGCCCGGGGAGATTTCATTCGCCTGGAACAGGCGTTTTTCACCCATCAAACCAAAATCGGCTCCGCCCCCATTCGTTTTTCCCTGGGCCGAAGGCCCGACCCCTTTGAATACGGCGATGGGGCCCCCCTGGCCGACATGATCCACATTCCCTTTGACGGGGCGTCTTTGGCTTTTCTTATGGGGGATCAGGCAGACATGCCCGGCCTGGAGTTCAAACTCTTTTATGGCGCGGGGTTTGACAACCAGTGGGGAGCCGGATTTTCCCTGGGGCATGACAGCGGCTCCGTGGACGGCCCCTCCTTCGGGGGGGCGACGGCCACCCTTGATGCCGGTGAGACCGCCCGGGTGGTTCTGAACTACGCCCGCGCGTGGAACATCACGGACAGCTTTTCGGACGCGGCGATCCTCCCTTTTGCCGTGACCGGGGGCCCGAATATCGACATCCGGGACAACCGCGCCAAGGCCGTCACACGGCTGGAGCCCGTTTCCCGAATCGGCGATGTCGATCTGGCAACCCTTCTGATCCAATCCCGCTTCCCGGCGTTTTTCGCGAAAGACCGGGACATTGACCTGTTCGCGGCCTTTTCATGGAGCCACACCGAGCCGTCCGGATTTTCCCAAAATCCCCTTTACAAATTTTTGGGAGCCGGTCTTTTGTGCAATGACGAGCTGAAATCAAGAGACGGATACAGTGTGTACGCGGGGACGGTCTTTCCGGCCTTTGGCGATGACCGGGCGGGGATTGAGTTCAACTGGGGGTCCCAATACTGGCTGAGCATGACCGGCGATTCCCCGGGCGCGGGCAAACTGTCCGCCAGGGGGCATGTCCTGGAAGGGTATTATATCCACAAGCCGTTTTCGGATAGACACATGTTTTTGACCCTGGGCGCCCGGCATTACGGCTATCAATACACGCTAAGCGGAAACCCCCTGGGAGAGCCGGTGAAAATTTCCCAATCCACCCTTATGGACGCCCTTTTCCCATCGCCCGAAACGGTCTGGGAGTATTACGTTTCTCTTACCTTCCAATTTTGATAAACGCGTAAAAAATGGGACGGTATCGTAAAAATTCGATATACAAGGCGCGGGGATTTTTTGCGAGCGGAGGCCATACGCATAGTATGCCGAGGGAGGGAAAAACCCCCGGAACGCGGTAGATCGGACTTTTTACGATACCTTCAGGCGATCCACTGATCCGCGTCATTGAGAGCATACACCGCGCTGTCCTCATCCTCAATGTCGGATAAAATCTCTCTCAGGATATTTTTGTTGAAAAGCGCGTCCAGGCTTTTTGCAAACTCGTTCCCTGAGCCGTTCCATACCCGCAGGAGATTCTTTCTGGACACCCGCTCTCCCTGGTCGTGGAACCCCAGGCACAGCAGATAAAGGGAAATGGTTTCCACCGAAAGACCGGTTTCGAAAATCTTTCGGCGCATGGTCATGGAGTCATTCAAACTCATGGTTTATGGCGACGGCATGGATATCCCCGGCGCGTCGTCTCCTTTCAGCGGCGTAAAAGCGTTTCAAAATCTTTTTTTTGGATATTCCCGACCGGTCCCAGAAGGGTGGCGGATATCCCATCAAAGGCGAACAGTCGACGGGCCAGGCCCGCGATATCCTCCCCGGAGACCGAATCGATTTTTTGAATGGTTTCATCCAGGGAAATGTGGCGGTCGAAGTGAATTTCATTCTGCGCCATGCGAACCATCTGGTTGTCCACGCTTTCCGAGGAGAGCAAAAGAGCGCCCTTGGCATATTCGGCGGCGTCTTCCCGCTCGGATTCCTCCACCCCTTTTTCAGCGATGGCCTCCAGCTCACTCAATATGAGCGCCGCGACCTCCAGGGCCTTGTCCGGGCTCACGGCCGTGGACACACCCATCATGCCGGTGTCCACATAGGAGGAGACAAAGGAATAGATGGAGTAGGCCAGGCCTTTTTGCTCGCGCGCTTTCTGAAACAGGCGGGAACTCATGTTGCCCCCGAGGATGACATTCAAAAGAGAAAAGGCGTGTCGTTTGGGATCGGTGATGGACAGCCCATCGGCCCCCAGACAGACGTGGACCTGGTCCAGGTCCCTGTTTTTAAAAACCACCTTCGCGGCGCTTTCCGGGGGAACGCGGCCCGATGACGCCGGGGGCCGTGTCGGGGCGATGGATTTAAAAAACCTCCCCGCCATATCCACGAACGTCTCATGATCCAGATCGCCGGCGGCTGAAACGATGATCCGCTCCGGGCAGTAGCTCTTTCGGAAAAACGTTTTGATGGAGCCGGATTTGAACCCGGCGACGTTTTCCCGGGAGCCCAGGATGGATCGGCCCAGTGGTGAGTCGCCCCACCGGGTCCGGCTGGACAGCAGGTGGACGTATTCCTCGGGGTTGTCCTCGGTCATTCCGATTTCCTGGAATATCACGGCCCGCTCTTTCTCCACTTCCGCCTCATCAAAAACGGAATTTAAAAAAATATCGGAAAGAATCTCCACCATGGTCCCAAGGCGGGGGCTGATGACCTTGGCGTAGTAACAGGTGTTTTCCATGGAAGTAAAGGCGTTGGTGTGACCGCCGATGGAGTCGAACTCCTTTGCGATCTGAAACGCCGTCCGCTTCAGGGTGCCCTTGAAGATCATGTGCTCGATGAAATGGGACAGGCCGTTTTCATCTTCCCCCTCGTCCCGGGCCCCGGTGTTCACCCAAACCCCCATGGACACCGACCGGGCATGGGGAATGGTTTGGGTGAGAATCCGGATTCCGTTTTCCAGGGTGGTTTTCCGGGACAGGAATTCATTCATGGTCATTTAAGCCTTTATCAATCCTGATAAACTCGTAAAAAAGCTTGGGATGGCTAAGTTAAAAATTCCATATGCTAAAATTTAAGCCACAAGGCGCAGGGCTTATTTTTAATTGAGGCAATACATGTAGTATGCCTCAATTAAAAATAAGCGCCGCGACACATTTTTTTTACGATGCTGTCAATCCTGGGAGATCGCTTTTCGGCTCAAACGCACCTTGCCGTCCCGGGTGACTTCCAGGACCTTCACTTTCACCATATCGCCCTGGCTCAGCACGTCCGACACCTTCTTCACCCGGTGGGAGGCAAGCTGGGAAATATGCACCAGGCCGTCCCGGCCGGGCATGATCTGGACAAAGGCGCCGAAATCCGTGATTTTCGTCACCGGGCCCTCGAAAATATCCCCGGGCTCAGGCTCCCGGACGATGTTGTCAATCATTTTCCGGGCGATTTTGCCATCCTCTTCACTGGACGCCGCTATCTTCACCAGACCCGAATCATCCACCTCCACCCGTGTGTTGCTCTCGCTTTGAATCAAGCGAATGGTTTTTCCACCCGGGCCGATGATTTCGCGTATTTTGTCCGGATGGATTTTGATGGATATAATTTTGGGCGCGTAAGGCGATATATCGTCCCGGTGCTCTTTTAAGGTGTCCAGCATTTTGTCCAGTATGTGGAGGCGTCCTTCCCGGGCCTGCTCCAGGGCTTTTTCCAGGATATCACGGGGCAGCTCGGCGATCTTGATGTCCATCTGCAACGCGGTGACGCCGTCTTTGCTTCCCGCCACCTTAAAATCCATGTCTCCCATATGGTCCTCGTCGCCCAGGATATCGGACAGCACCACAAACTCGTCCCCTTCTTTGATCAGCCCCATGGCGATGCCCGAGACCGGATTTTTCAAAGGAACGCCCCCGTCCATGAGGGACAGGCTGGCGGCGCAAACGGTGGCCATGGAGGAAGAGCCGTTGGACTCCAGAACCTCGGACACAATGCGGATGGTGTAATCGAATTCATCCTTGGGCGGCAGGACCTTTTCAACGGCCCGGGTGGACAGTCCCCCGTGCCCGATGTCTCTCCGGCTGGGCCCCCCCACTCGCTTGACTTCCCCCACTGAAAAGGGCGGAAAGTTGTAATGCAGCATGAACTGGCGGGTCTCTTCCCCGGTCAGGGTCTCCACACGCTGCTCGTCAGGCCCCGAGCCCAGGGTCAGCACCCCAAGCGCCTGGGTTTCCCCCCGGGTGAAAAGCGCGCTTCCGTGGGGCCGGGGCAAAACGCCCACCTCGCATGAAATGGGCCTGATTTCATCCAGCCCCCGGTTGTCGATCCTGCGGCTCTCCTTTAGAATCATGTCCCTGAGAAGCTTTTTCTGGATATCGGAAAATATTTCGGAAATCTCGTCTTTTCTCTGGGAAAAATCCTCGCCCAACTCTTCGAGCGCGCTCTTTTTCAACGCCCTCAGGGCCTGGCTGCGCTCAATTTTTCCCGGGATGGATATGGCTTCGGAAAACCGGGAAAGAAATTTTTCCTCCACCATCTTCGCCAGCTCTTCGTCTTTCTCCGGGGGAACATACTCCCGCTTGGGTTTGCCCAGGGTCTCTTTTAGCTCCGTTTGCATATCAATGAGGGGCTGGATGGCTTCATGACCGAAAAAAATCGCGTTGAGCATGTCCGCTTCGCTGACTTCATTGGAGCCCCCTTCCACCATGACCACGCCGGTTTTCGATCCCGCCACAATGATATTGATGTCGCACAGCGGCCAGTCCCCGATGGCCGGGTTGATGATGAACTCGCCGTCTTTTCGGCCCACGCGAACAGCGGCGATGGGTCCGGCGAAGGGAATGTCGGATATCTCAAGGGCCGCCGAGGCGCCGACCATGGCCAGCACATCCGGGTCATTTTCCGGCTCCATGGAAAGCACGGTGGCGATCACCTGGGTTTCATTCCGGTATTTCTTGGGGAAAAGGGGCCGGATGGGGCGGTCAATGAGCCTTGCGGTGAGGGTTTCCTTTTCGCTGGGCCGACCGATTTCCCGCCTGAAATAATTTCCGGGTATGCGTCCGGCCGCGTATATCTTTTCCTGGTACTCCACGGACAGGGGCAGGAAATCTATGTCCCTCTCGGAATGGGAAGAGACGGCCGTGACCAGAACCACCGTCTCTCCGCACTGGACGACAACGGACCCGGAGGCCTGTTTGGCCATTTTCCCGGCCCGAATGCTGATGGTTTTTTTCCCGACTTCCGCTTCTAATATTTTTTCCATACTGTTTGTTTTTCTCCCGGCCTGTCCAGACTCGGGGCGATGATATGAAAATCTCCCCGGCGAAACACAAACGCGCTGAAAGGCCGACCGCAAACGTTTCCATGCGGCGGCGCGCGCCGGCCATATTTTTTATAAATCTTTTTTAAAACCCCCGGCGAAACGCTATCTTCTCAGGCCAAGGGAGCCGATGATGGACCGGTATCGCTGAACATCGTTGTTTTTCACATAATTCAAAAGTCTTCGGCGTCTCCCCACGAGCATCAAAAGCCCCCTTCTGGAGTGATGGTCCTTTTTGTGAGTCTTCAAATGCTCGGTCAGGTATGAAATCCTGTGGGATAAAAGGGCGATCTGAACCTCAGGAGAGCCCGTGTCCTTTTCATGCAGCTTAAATTTCTCGATCAGTCTTTGTTTATCCTCGGTCGCGAAAACCACTTTCTTTATTACCTCCTGTTATATGTATAAAAACGAAAGATAAAAATCCTTTTATTTTTTTGTCCAGCGTCTTTAATCATATCCTGAAACGCGGGGACAAACAACCATTAATTTCATCCGCGCCCAAAAAAAATCAAAACACGCAACAATAGGCGTGCGAAGCGGACGCGGATATTTTTTCCGTCACAGCCACCAGATTGTTTTCCCCATCCACTATTTTCAAAAAACCGGCGGCCGGGGGCGCCGAATCCCCGGGGAAATCAGCGTCGGACAAGGACACGCCGTTTCTTATTTTTTTCACCAGGCCCCGGCCCGCCCGGCGGCATGGCATATCCCGAAGGGCGTCCGCCATGCCGATGACCCGGTTCCCGGCCTCTCCCGAGGCCGCCAGCGCCTCCAGCTCGGGGAGGGTCGCCGCCTCATCCAGAGAAAAGCCGCCGCTTCGGGTCCGTCTCAGCTCTTTTAAATGCCCGCCGCATCCCAGGGCCTTTCCCACATCGGCGCAAAGGGTCCGAATATAGGTTCCGGCGGAGCATGACACGCGAAAAGAAACCACCGGCATGTCCACCGTTAAAATGTCGATGGATCGGATATGCACGCGCCTCGGGGGTTTTTGAACCGGGGAGCCCTTCCGGGCCAGCCGGTAAAGGGGAACCCCCTTGTGCTTGAGCGCCGAGTAAACCGGCGGAAGCTGATTCATCCAGCCTTCAAAACGTTGAAACACAGACGCGATCCCCTCCCTGGATATGTCCGGGACCTCGCCGGTGGAAACGACCTCGCCCATGCGGTCCTGGGTGTCGGTCTCGGCCCCCAGGCACAATTCGGCCTCATAGGTTTTGGGTCCATGCATAAAAAATCGGGAAAGCCGGGTGGCGCGGTTGAGGCAGCAGACCAGAACCCCTGTGGCCATGGGGTCCAGTGTTCCGGCATGGCCGGCCTTGGAAACCCCGAGCAGACGCTTCACCGCGGCCAGCGCCTTTGCCGAAGAAAAATTCTCGGGCTTGTCAAGCGCCAAAACGCCGCTTTTCCCTCTCCCAGGCATACGCGTCAACCCCGCATGTGTCCAAACAGGTCCAGGACCCGGGATTTCACATGGGCCGTGTCCCTGTCCATGTCAAAGGCGGCGGCCTGGGGATGCCCGCCTCCGCCGAACCGGGAGGCCAGGGCCGCCACGTCCACCTCTCCGTCGGAGCGCATGCTCACATGGCGACGGACGCCGTCCTCCATCTCTTTGATCAAAACCGCCGTCTTGACCCCCTGGATTCCCCTGGCATAGTCAATGAGGCCGTCCATGTCCCCGGGCCCGGCGCCGGCTTTTTCGATCATGCCCCGGGTGAGGATCATCAGGGAAACCTTTCCATCCAAAAAAATCTCAATGGAGTCCAGGGCGCGCCTCAGCAGTCTGATTCTGGCCAATGAATACGTCCGGTATATCCACTTCCCGACTTTAAAGGGATCGGCCCCCAACTCGGTCATTTCACCGCAAATGTCAAAGGCGGCCCGGTTGGTGTTTGAGAAGCGGAAGGACCCGGTGTCGGTGACGATTCCCGTATAAATGGCCTCGGCCGCCAGACGGCTGATGGGCGCCCCCATTTCTTTTAAGAGACGAAACACCAGCTCCGCTGTGGCGCACGCCCCCGGGTCCACCAGGGAATAATCCCCAAAACGGTCATTGGTGGCGTGGTGGTCGATGTTGATGAGAACGGGGATTCGGCCGATTTCCCGGGCCCATCGCCCTGTCCGGCCCAGGTCTCCGCAGTCCAGGGCCGCCGCCGCGCCGTACTTTCGAAAATCTCCCGGCTCGCGCGCGACGCGCCGGTTTCCGAGCAGGAAGCGGTAATGGTCCGGAATCTTGCTTTCATTAAACAGCGTCGTCTCAACCCCCAGGCTCTCTAAGGAAACGCCCAGGGCGATCATGGATCCCAGGGCGTCTCCATCTGGATTGACGTGGGAAACCAGAAGCACATGCCCGCTTGTTTTGAGCGCCCGGATAATTTCATTCATTTTGATCTTTGATGGAATCCAGGAGATTTTCGATGCGGGCCGCGTAATCAAACGATTCGTCGTAAAAAAAACGAATGTCCGGCATGTAGCGAAGGCCCAGACGCCGCGCCAGTTTCTTTTTGATAAATCCCCGGGCCGAGCCAAAAGCCCCGACCGCCTCTTTTTGGGCCTTTTTGGACCCGGATATGGAGAAATAAACGGTCGCCAGCCTTAAATCGGCGGACATCTTCACCTTGGTGATGACAGCCGATTCCAGGCGCGGGTCGCCGATCTCTTTTTGAATCATATCGGACAGGTTTTTTCGGATCAGGCCGCTCACCCTGTCCGCCCGTGTAAAAGTCATGACAGATGAATCATCTCCATATTCATGTCCGTGATTTCCGCCAGGGCGGTTCTTTCCGCAAAATCAAAGGCATGATCAATTCCGGCGTTGACTTTTCTGGAGTCATTTCCCACCATGGAAAAACCGATCTCGGCCCTCTGGAGCAGGTCGTTGGCCCCCACTTCGGCCACGGACGCGTTAAAACGGTTGCGCAAACCGGCGATAAGAGATTTCACCGTTTTTCTTTTCTCTTTCAGCGACCGGCAGCCATGCAGCCGGAGCGTGATCCGACCTGTTCCCACCACCATTTCTTCCCTATTTCAACTCCGGTTTAATCTCGTCGACGTAATAAAACTCCAGATCGTCGTTTACTTTGATGTCATTGTAATTCTCAATGCCCAGCCCGCATTCGTACCCGCTCTGGACTTCTTTGGCGTCTTCTTTAAAACGCTTGAGGGAGGATATCCTGCCTTCGTAAAACACGACCCCGTCCCTCACCAGGCGGACCAGGGAGCCGCGCTGGACTTTTCCCTCGGTCACATAACATCCCGCCACAGACCCCACCTTGGGGACATGGAACACATCCCGCACCTGGGCCCGTCCGAGTATTCGGTCTTCAAAAACCGAGTCCATCATGCCCAGAATGGCGCTTTTGATTTCCTTGATCAGATTGTAGATGATGTTGTAGTACCGGATGTCCACATTCTCTTCAGCCGCCATGGCCGAGACCTTGGCGCCGGGCCTCACATTAAAGCCGATGATGATGGCTTTGGAAACCGCCGCCAGGGAGATATCCGATTCCGTGATGGTCCCGGTGGCGGAATGCACCACGCGAATATCCACCTCTTCATTTTCCCCGGACACCTTCTCCAAAGAATCCTGGATGGCCTCAATGGAGCCCTGGACGTCGGCTTTCACGATGAGGTTCAGCTCTTTGACCTCCCCGGACTCCATCCTGTCGAACAGTTTGTCAAGGCTGACCCGGCCCATTTTTCCCAGCTCGCTGGAGCGCTGCTTCATCTCCCGATGCATGCTGATCTGTTTGGCGTCTTTTTCACTCTCCACAGCCGCGAAATCATCCCCTGCGTTGGGCACCCCGGAAAGCCCCAGTATCTCCACCGGCATGGACGGCCCCGCCGATTCGATCTGGACGCCCCGGTCGTTGAGCATGGCCCGCACTTTGCCGTAGTGGGTGCCGCAGACCACCGGGTCCCCGGTTTTGAGCGTTCCGTCCTGAATGAGCGCCGTGGCCAAAGGACCCCGCCCGGAGTCAATCTTGGCCTCAATCACGCGGCCCACCGCCTTTTTCTCGGGATTGGCGCTGATCTCAATCAGTTCGGCCTGGAGAACGATCATTTCCAAAAGCTCTTCAATCCCGATTTTTTCCTTGGCCGACACTTTGATGAAAACTGTGTCCCCGCCCCATTCCTCGGGAACCAGACCGGCTTCGGACAGCTCGCGCAGCGCCCGATCCGGATCCGCCTCCGGCTTGTCGATTTTATTGACCGCCACAATGATGGGAACCCCGGCGTCTTTGGCGTGATTGATGGCCTCAACGGTCTGGGGCATGACGCCGTCATCCGCGGCCACCACCAGGATCACCAGGTCGGTGATCATGGCTCCCCTGGCCCTCATGGCGGTGAACGCCTCATGGCCCGGGGTGTCCAGAAAGACAATGTCGCCATTTGGGGTGGAAATGTGGTAGGCCCCGATATGCTGGGTGATGCCCCCGGTTTCCGTCTCCGCGATTCGGGATTTCCGAATCACATCCAGAAGGGAGGTTTTTCCGTGGTCCACATGGCCCATGATGGTCACCACCGGCACCCGGGGGAGCCGCGTGCCCGGATCGTCCTGCTCAAAATTAAAAAGGGTCTCTTCCGTAAAAGAGGCCTTTTCCAGCCCATAACCGAACTCGGCGGCCACAATGACCGCCGTGTCGAAATCCAGGGACTGATTCATGGTGATCATCACCCCCATTTTCATCAGCGCGCTGATCATGGCGCCGGCCTTGACGCCCATTCTCTTGGCGAGATCGGAAAGCACGATGGTTTCATCAATTTTCAACCGGCGCTTGATGGCCTTGGGCGTGGTGATCTCCGTCTTCTCGCCCTTCATCGCCCTTCCCCTGCCGCGAAATTTTTTCCCCCTTCGCCTTCCGGAGAAGCGGCCCGGATCTTCAAACACGGATTTTTTCTTAAAGGAAATTTTCTTTTTGAAAAATTTCTTATCGTCTTCGGCTTTCCCGGTTTTCTTTCGGCCTTTCTTTTTTACAGCATCCCGGTCAAATCCTCCACCGGGAGCCGCGGCCTTCCCGCCGGCCTTTTCCGGGCCTTTGGGTTTCGCGCCTTTGGCGCCCGGCCTTCTTGAAACCCCGGCGTCCCCTCTGGCGCGCCTTTTCGCGGCGATTTCGATTTCAGCGGCGGTGGGAAGCTTGATAATCTTGGCCGGCGCGTCCCCTTTTTTTCTCTTTTTCCTGGTTTTTTTCCCGGCGGCCGGAGAAGCGGGTTTTTTCCCCTCCTCTTTTCCTGCGGCGGTCTTTTTCTTTCCTTTTTTCTCTTTCTTTTCCACCGCCTTTTCCGGCTCGGGCGGGACCGCCTTTTCAACGCCGGTCTCCGCCTCTTTTTCCGCCTCCGCCTCTTTCCCGGTCTCTGTTTCCGCCTCTTTTCCCGGCTCTGTCTCAGGCTCTGTCTCAGGCTTTTTCCCAGGCTCTTTTTCAGGCTCTTTTTCAGGCTCTTTTTCGGCGTCCTTTCGGGCTTTTTCAGTCTGCTCCTGAATCGGCGGCCCCTTGTCCTCGTCCTCTTCCGGCTCCGGGGGCGTTTCCTCTTCCTTTTGGGCGACCGGGTCCTGATCCGGGGCCTTTGTTTCATCCGCCGCCTTTTCCAGGTCCTGATCCCGGGCCGGCTCAGGCTCGGGCTCAGACTCGGGCTCCGGGGCCGGCGGCTCCGGCTCCTGAACCGGCGTCAGAGATTCAGGCTCAGAGGGCCTCTCCGGCTTTTCGTCGATATCAGAAGGGGGAGTCGGAGATTCAATGACAGGCTCTTTCGCCGGGGCGGTTTCGTCACGATCTGCGCCGGGGTCTTCCTCGGGCGGTTTTTCATCCGCCGGGATCTGTTCTTGAACAGGCTCCCGGGGAGAACTTTTTCTGCGTCTCCTGATCACTGTGGGCTTTACCCGGACCTCCTCGACTTCGCCGACGGGTTCGGAGCTGAAAAAAGACGCCTTGAGCTTCTGGACGACTTCATCATCAAGGGAACTCATATGACTCTTGACATCTTCAACGCCCATGTCCTTGAGTTTTCCCAGCAACTCCCTGTTCGTCATGTTAAAAACCCTGGCAAGCTCATATATCCTGATCTTTGCCATCTCCTCCCCCATCTGAATCTTCATTTAATGTTTCACGGATTTCCTGGTCGCGTCTTGAAACCGCCTCTTTGGCGGCCTCGATGAGCGAAACCGCTTTGTCCTTTCCAATTCCCTTGACCTCGCTCAACTCCTCAATGGTCGAATCGACGATCTTGTCGATGGAATAAACCCCTTTTTCATACAGGGAATCGGCGATGCCCTGGCCCACGCCGGGGAGGGAAATCAGGGAATCATAGCCCTCACTCATGGCGGAATTGTACTGCGCTTCGCTGCTCACATCCAGGCTCCATCCGGTGAGTTTTGAAGCCAGCCTCACATTCTGACCCCGCTTTCCGATGGCGATGGAAAGAAATTCATCGGGGACAATCACCTCCATGTTTCTGTTTTCCTCGTCCATGATCACCCGGGATATCTCAGCCGGGGCCAGGGCGTTGCACACAAACTGGACCGGGTCAAAATGCCAGTGGATGACATCAATCTTTTCGTCCCGAAGCTCCTTGACCACAGCGCCCACCCGGATTCCCTTGGCGCCCACACACGCGCCCACCGGATCAATATCCGCCTCTATGGAATCCACGGCGAATTTCGCCCGAACCCCCGGCTCCCGGGCCGCGCCCATGATTTTAACGATGCCTTCGCTGATTTCCGGAACCTCTGTTTTAAACAGCGCCGTCAGAAAATCCGGATGGGTCCTGGATAAAATGATCTGGGGCCCCCGGGTTTCATACAGCACATCAACGATCAACGCGCGCATGCGGTCCCCCCGGCGATAGCTCTCCCGGGGAATCTTCTCTTTAATGGGCAGGGCCCCTTCGGCCCCCCCGAGGTTGACGATCACATCCCCCCGGTCCACACGCTGGACAATGCCGTTGATGATCTCGCCTTTTCGATGAATAAAATTGGAATAGACCACATCCCTTTCAGCGCCCTTCATCTTCTGGATGATCACCTGCTTGGCGGACTGGGCCGCGATGCGCCCGAATGTGGAGGCGTCCATTTTAGTGCCGATGCTGTCGCCCATCTCGCATCCCGGATCCAGCTCCCGGCCCTCGTCAAGGGCGATTTCGCAGACCTCGTCCGAGACCTCCTCCACCACCTCTTTGAACTGGAACACCTCTATCTCCCCGCTTTTTTCGTTGTAATGCGCCTCAATATCGATATTGTTCCCGAATTTCTTTTTCGCGGCGGAGCACAGCGCCTCTTCAAGGGCTTTTATAAGAATCCCGCTGTCGATCCCCTTGTCGCGGCTGACCTGGTCGACAATGCGTTTGATATCAGTTATCAACATCTGTTTTCTCCATCAATATGAAACATCTAAAATATCGGAGCGTCTTTTTTTCAATGCCCGCTTCTCATTCAGTCCAGTCTCGCTTTGACGATATCGTCCAGCGCGATGGCCACAGGAACGCCGTCAACATCCATTTCAACCCGATTCCCGGGCGCGCCGATAATGATTCCTTTAATCGTTTTGTTTCGGGGGCCTTTTCTTTTTTCTCCGCCGTCGCCTCTGACCCGGACGGCGGCCTTCCTGCCTTTGAATCTTTCAAAATCAGCCGCCTTTGCCAGGGGGCGGTGGGCCCCGGGCGAGGAAACTTCCAGGCCGAAGCGCTCCATGACGCCCTCCATTTCCACATCGAAAAGATCATGCAACTGCCGGCTGATCCGGGCGCAATCCTCAATGCTCACCCCATCGGGCTTGTCCACGAAAACCCGGATGACCGGCCCCCCGGGACCGCCGGCGCATTCCGTCAGGACCAACTCCATCCCTTCGGCCAGACACAGGGGCTCGGCGATGCCGGCCGCCCGGCGGGAAATCTCCTGGTGGTTCCGAAGACCCGATTTCCGGGGCCCGGTCTTTTTCCCGCGTATCTTTTGCCTGCGTCTTTTATTTGTCAAAACCCGTTGTCCTGTCCGGCGTTTTTTTAAACGGCTTTCCTTTTCAAAAAAAGAAAAAGCGGGCTTTTGCCCGCTTCCTTTTCACATCCAGAAATGTCTCTATCGTATAGCGTGAGTCAACTCCGCGCGATGACTCTCATGCGAATCCCCATCGTAATCATGGAAGTTTCCGTCCCGGTTCCATCACCCATCTAAACAGCGCTCAAAGGGGGCTTTTTCCATTCCAAAAAAAAGCGGACATAAAATGGAGCGGGCAACGAGATTCGAACTCGCGACACCAAGCTTGGGAAGCTTGTACTCTACCAACTGAGCTATGCCCGCAATCCCGGTAAAAAGTAACTTATACAGCAAAAAATATTCGTTGTCAATATATTTGTTTTCACCGACAATTTTTCCACATTGACTTTTCAATGCGGCTGTTATATTTTGACAAAAAAATGTCAAAAAGGAGATATGGGCATGAATGTGATGAGCGTTCGCATCGACGACAAAAAGAGAAAGGCTTTAAAGATCATCTCATCGGCCGAAGGCAAATCGATGGATGGAATCATCGCGGACTTGATCGAAAAGTATATTGATGAAAAAAAAGACGCGCTGATTGATTTTTCGGAAAGTGAAAATCTGAAAGGAATAATGAAAATTTCCGAATCCTCATTCTCGGAGTGGGACAACGGAGAGGATGAAATCTACGACACATTATAAAAAATGGGACATTGTCCTTGTCCCATTTCCTTTCACGGATCTGTCCGCGTCAAAAAAACGACCCGCCTTGATTATTTCGCCGGACGAATATAATTCGGGGCCTGATGTGGTTATCGCGTTCATTACAAGCAAAATGAATGTCAAACCCAGGTTGGGCGATTTTCGAATCCGGGAATGGAAAAAGGCCAAACTGCCCAAACCTTCGCTCATTCGAATGAAATTCGCGACAATCGACCAAAACATCATTGCCAAGCAGTTTGGCCGGTTGAGCGGCGAGGATATCCGCCTTTTCAAGAAAAAAATTTCCGATTTCTTTTCAAATTAACCCGCGCCGGCGTTACCCTTCCCCTTTTCCCTCGGCGGCCCCGCCGAAATGACGATATGTTCGATTATTTTCCTCTCCTCTTAATGTTCTTCTGGCGCGGTTTTTGTTTTCTGAAACGCCAAAGCGCTCCAGCCCGCCTCGGATTTTTGCCATAAAAGGCGCATGGCGTCTGGGTCCCACATACCCGGGACGGCGGGGGATTCGTGTTCATAGATTCCTGAAAAAACGATAAATCCACCTTCTTTGAGCGCCCGAAAAAACGCGCCGCTCAATCGTTTGATGGTGGGAAAGCGCAGGTTGGCGGCGATCAGAAAAAAAGCGCCGTCCAGTTCTTCCATGTCGTCGTCGCGGATGGCGATTTTGTTTTCATAACCGTTGAGCCGGGCATTTTCCCGGGCTTCAAAACGGGCCACAGGGTCCATGTCGATTCCCAGGGCCTTTTTGAACCCAAAGCCCGCGGCGACAATGGCCAGAATCCCGGAGCCGGTTCCCACGTCCAGCATGGACTCCCGGGGCGCCCGGGCTTTGGCGGCCCCATGGCCCATGACATGATCCAGCCCCATCACGGCAAGGCGTGTGGTGGGATGGTCGCCGGCGCCGAAGGAGGAGCCGGGGGCCAGATTCGCCACCACATCCCCGGGCCCGGCCTCAAAGGAAAGAGCCGGGGGTTTGACCACCACATGACTGGAGAGACGGACCGGTGAGGCCAGGGAAGTCTCAAGCGTCGAACGGCCGTGCCTGTGGCCGTAAGCGATTCGTCCGTCCCGGACCAGGGCCCGGATGGCGGATTGGATCGCCGTTTTTTGCCCGGGATAAAGGGCGGACAGGCGCCTGATCAGGTCTTTCGGGGAGATGGGATTCCCGGACACGATTTTCAGGATGTCATTTTTAATGGATGGGGTTTCGGACATCAAAAGGCGGGTCATGAACCTTTCTGGAATTCCCGGGCCTTTTCCACAAAAGCGCGGGCCCACTCCGGGGTTCCCAGGGCATGGATGTGGACGTAGGTGGCCAGGACATTTTTAAACGCCACCCCGTCTTTTCCTTCGTAAAATCCCACGCCCCGCTCCATGGAAAACGCCAGAAGGTCGGCGTCGCCCTCCCATTTCAAAACAAAGGAATAATGAAACTCATGGCCCCGGATCCGGTCCCCCACCTTGAAGTAGGGGTTTTCACGCTCGACCTGGAAAACAGCGTAGCCATGCCCCCGGGGCTTTTTTGAAAAACCGTACACCGCAGGCAGGACATCCGCCATGGGATAGAAGCGGCCGGACATCTCAATTTCCCGGCCCAGGTACATCAGCCCCCCGCATTCGGCGTATATGGGAAGGCCCTCTTCGGCCCTCTTTTTGACGGAGTCCCGAAACGAGACGTTGTCGGAAAGACGCTTCGCGTGGGTTTCGGGAAAGCCCCCTCCCAGGTAAAGCCCGTCAATATCCCCAAGGCTCCGGTCCTGAAGCGGGCTGACCCAAACCGTCTCGGCCCCGGCTTCCCGAAGGGCCTCAATGTTTTCGGGATAGTAAAACTGAAAGGCGGAGTCCACCGCCACGCCGATCCGCGTCTTTCGCAAAGCCCGGCTCCGGCCCGCGTTCGCGGTCGGCGGCGGAAAAAGACCGGAAAGCGCCGGCGACGCAAAAGGAGAAATGTCCGCGCGGTACGGCAAAGGGTCGTCTTTTTTTCCCGGATCAAATCCGGCCACGCGCGCGACGGCGTCCAGATCCACATGCTTCCGGACCGCCCGGGCGATGGCGGCCAGGGAATCCTTTGCCCAGGCATGCTCATGGGTGGGCACAAGGCCCATGTGGCGCTCGGGAAAATGCTGGTTGGAAAGTTTTGGAATGGCCCCGATCACCGGGACCCCGGTGTATGCCTCAATGTTTCGCCGAATGTTATTTTCATGGCGTTTTCCCGCCACACGGTTCAGCGTCACCCCGGCGATTCTCACGTCGGGGTCAAAGTGAAGGCAGCCCATCACAATGGCGGCCATGGTCCGGGTCACTTTGGCGCAGTTCAGGCAAAGAACCACGGGAAGACCCAGCATTTTGGCCATATCCGCCGTGCTGCCGCGACCGTCGATGTGGATGGAGTCGTAAAGTCCCCGGTTCCCTTCGATGATGGACGCGTCGCAGCCGGATGAATGCCGGCGAAACGAATCCAGCGCATGGGGAACGGAGGTAAGAAAGGTGTCCAGATTTCGGCAGGGACGGCCAGCCGCGAGAGAGAGCCAGCCGGCGTCAATGTAGTCCGGACCTTTTTTAAAAGGGGATATGGTTTTCCCCTTTTGGGTCAAAGCGGCGATGATGCCTGCGGCCAGGATGGTCTTCCCCGATCCTCCTCCGAGGGCGGATATCACAACTCCCGTGGGCGTTTCAGCGCCCGGCCGCATGTCATCATTGTCCATATCAGCCGATGCGCTTTTAATCTTCGTCTTCGGCGTGGGCCTGTTTGCCCGTTCCTTTCAGGCCGATCATGGTGGTGCTTCCGCTGGACCAGTACTCGAGAATCTCTTCCTTCACCATGGCATTGACCAGATTCTTCACAGCCCTGGGTTTTTCATCCGGGATCATGCTGTAAAAATCTTTCAGGTAAAACTTGGATTTTAATTTGGCTTTCTTTTTCAACGCGTCCACAATCTTTTGTTTCGCGGCTTCTGTATCCATTTCTTTTTTTCGCCTCTTTTCTTCATCGCCGGGGCAAAAGAGCCCCCGGCGAATATGGGTTGGTTTAAATCTAGAACTTAAACTGGGTCGATTGACGCCAGGTGTAGTACGCCGGATCGCGGAAATCGTCGATCAGGTGATGGGTGAAGTCCAGCTCGCAAAGGTCGAAGAACCTTTCCCATCCGATCCGCTCGGCCCACTCGCCCACACGCTCGTACTTGTTGGCGTTTTGCGAGTACACTTCCACGATCTTTTTAATGGCGTCCGTGGTTTTCGGCCAGCGCGGGGGCTCGTTGGGAATAAAAGCCACCACGACCTTGGAGAACTTGGGCATGCTGATCCGGTTGGACACTTTGCCGCCCACCATCAAAACGATTCCGTCGCCCACGTCGTCGGACAGGGGCATGGAGGGGCACATGGTGTAGCAGTTTCCGCAGAACATGCACCGTTCGTTTTTGACCGCCACACTCTTGACGGTGTCTCCGCTGGGCAGCTCCACCTTGGACGGCTTGATGGCCGCGGTGGGACAGGCGGCGATGGCCAGAGGAATCTCGCACATTTTGTCCAGGTACTCATGATCCAGGATCGGGGGCTTTCTGTGATAGCCCAGGATGGCGATATCGGAGCAGTGAACCGCGCCGCACATGTTGAGGCAGCAGGCCAGAGACACCCGAAGCTGAGCCGGGAGCCGCATGTCCTGGAAATCGTCAAACAAAACGTCCATGGTGGCCTTCACGGGGCCGGAGGCGTCCGTGGCCGGGGTGTGGCAGTGAATCCATCCCTGGGTGTGGACGATGTTGGTGACGCCGGCGCCGGTTCCGCCGATGGGGAACTTGAAGCTTCCCCCGTCAAACTTCCGGCCGGCCAAATCGTCTTTGAGGGGTTTGACCTTGTCCTGGCTGTCCACCATGAACTCAATGTTGTTCCGGGTGGTGAAACGCAGGTAGCCGTCGCAGTGTTTGTCGGCGATTTCACAAAGCTCCCGAATGTGGGACACGCTCATCAGACGGGCGCCGCCGACCCGGACGGTGAAGACTTTGTCGCCGGTTTCAGACACATGAACCAGAACGCCGGGCTCCAGTATGTCATGGTACTTCCATTTGCCTTTGTTATTTTTGATAACTTCCGGATAAAACTCATCATACTTTCTAGGACCGATGTCGGTGATCCTGTTTTCCATCGGTTTGTCCGGATTATATCCTGAAGAAATAAATGCCATGGTCGACACCCCCTATCTCTGATGATGTTTTCTGAATTCGTTGATATCGCGCTCCCACCCGCCGTCAACTTCGTCTTCCTTCCAGAAGATGTACGGGTTGGTCCGGGGAGCCAGCACATGCTGCGGCGCCGGTTTGATTCCCGTGACCTGAAGCATTTTCTGGAAGCCCTGGCGTTTGATCAGCTCTCCGATTCTCTCCCGGTTCTTGCCTTCTTCCATCCACCAGTCCCAGAGGCTTTCGATGACTTCTTTGATCTCGTCATAGGGCTCTTCCACCTTGACAAAAGGAACAAGCAGGGATCCCATCTGGGCTCCGTCAAGGATGGGGGCCTTTGCGCCCACGAGAATGGAGCATCCGCGGTCCTCGCCGATCCTCAAAGCGCGGGGCATGACGTTGATGCAGTGCATGCAGCGCGTGCATTCCTTGTCGTCTATCTTCAGGGTATCGCCTTCCATCCACATGCAGCTGGTGGGGCAAAGGTCGATGACCTCTTTGTGGATGTCGAAGGCGCCCCAGTCGCGGCCCGCGTGGGCCCCGCCGTTGGGAGCGATTTCGCCGCCCACATAAGCTTTCACGGCTTCCTGGTCGATGCGGATGTTGTCTCTCCATGTTCCGATAAAAGACATATCCGCCCGGGCGATGGAGGCCACGCAGCAGTTGGGGCATCCGTCAAATTTGAACTTGAACTTGTACGGGAAGGCGGGCCGGTGAAGCTCGTCCTGGTACTCGTTGGTCAGCTCATGGCAGATGGCCTGGGTATCATAGCAGGCATACTCGCACCTGGCTTCTCCCACGCAGTCCGAGGGGGTTCTGAGGTTGGATCCCGAGCCGCCCAGGTCCTGGTTCATGTTGTGAGTCAGCTCATGGAAAATTTCCTCCAGCTGGGGAGTGGTGGTTCCCAGGAGGACGATGTCGCCTGTGGAGCCGTGCATATTGGTGATGCCGCTTCCCCGGAAATCCCAGAGATCGCAGAGCTGTTTCAGATATTCCGTGGTGTAAAACTTGCCGGCGGGCTGGTTGACGCGGACGGTGTGAAAGTGGGCCACCCCGGGAAACATTTCAGGCTGGTCGCAGTACCGGCCGATGACGCCGCCGCCATAGCCGAAAACGCCGACGATTCCGCCGTGTTTCCAGTGGGTTCTTCCGTGCTTAAAGGAAAGCTCCAGCACGCCCAGTATGTCCTCGCACACATCCTGCGGCACCTGGTAATCGATATTTCTCTCATTTTTCGTCCGTGAATCAGCTTCCCTCTTAATGTCGGACACAAAACTCGGCCAAGGCCCTGATTCAAGCTGATCCAACATCGGAGTTTCATGTTTTGCCATTATGATACCTCCATCTATGTTTAAAATTTATTCACCATTAAAGAAAGCAAAAATTGTCTGTTTTATCTGTGCATTGCGATAGCGCCGCTAAATAAAGTCACCTCCTCTCAATCTGGCTCTCCGTTTGGGTTTGTCGCATTTTTTTTGAAAAAAATTTAATATCATCTTATAGAATCAATATGATCCCTTGTCAATAAAATAAAATGTCTTTAAATTGTTTTAAAAAATCGTTTCCAATCCAGTCGCTTTTAAAAAATCGCGACATCAATCTTTTTACATGCGTTTGCCCTGGGCGCGCCGGCGGTTGGGTTGGGCCAGTGAAACCCGGCGCTCTTTCTGCAGAACTAAATATGTTGCAAAATGCGATTAATTCCGATATATTACAAAAAAACAACCGGGGGAGCCGGCATGATAACCGCTGTGAGAGTTCCCGCGCGACTGCCTGAAAGAGATGTTGAGATGATTGACAATCAAAATTACAAACAATTCGAGGCCATACTTAACTCAATTTCGGATGGGGTTTTCACCACTGACCCAAACTGCAATATCGCCTATTTCAACAAAGCCGCGGAAAGAATGACAGGCGTGTCGAGAGAAGGGAAGACATCCCCCTTCTTATTGAGTGTCAGCGGCGGCCTGAAAATGTCTGAAAAATAGCGGTTTGAAAATGTCAGCTTAGACCGTTTTTTTATTTTCTTCAACCCAATTATTTTAAAAAATCTTCTTCCCTTTTCTTCTGTGTTTTCTTCCTTTCTTCTTGCCACATTATTCCACAAATATGCCATTATATTGTGCCATATCTTTCAGGAGGCCCAATCCCAATGGCACAGACCAAAAAGAAAAAATGCCGTCATTGCAAAAGGTTATTTTCGTCCGACCCCCGAAATCTAAAGCGTCAGAAATATTGCCCCAGGCCTGAATGCCGAAAAGCGAGCAAGGCCAAAAGCCAAAAACGATGGCTGGAAAAACCGGAAAACCGGCATTATTTTCGGGGACCGGAGCATGTCAGGCGCGTTCAGGAATGGCGGAAGAAAAATCCCGGGTACTGGAAAAGAAAAAAACCGCCCAGCGGCAAATCTGCGTTACAAGATTCCTTAAATCAGGAAAACCATGAAATATCAAATAGATATGTCGATGTTGCGCTACAAGATGTCTTAAAGTCACAAGGACCTGTTTTGATTGGTTTAATCGCCGGTTTTACCGGAATCACGTTACAAGATGACATAGCCGAAAGCATCCGGCGTATGCGACAATTGGGTCAGGATATTATCAACCATTCAAAAGGAGGCGGAAATGATCTCAAAACATCTTATTTGCCCCAACCGCGTTCGCCGGACGCCGGGACAGTTCAGCTGGGTGGACCATCGCCTGGTTCGTGAGCGCTATATTGACCGCTGCGGGCACGGGGCTCTGGCGCTGTATCTTTTCCTGGTCACTGTAAGCGACGCCAAAGGGCTGAGCTATTATTCAGACCGTTCCGTCATGGGGCGTCTTTCCATGGATCGCCGGGCATTGGATGAGGCCAGGGAGGCCCTGATCCGGGCGGACCTCATCGCGTATCAGCGCCCGCTTTACCAGGTATTGGGCCTTGACCGGGTTAAAACGCCGAGACGGCGCCCGGAGCGTCCGGTCTCTTTGGAAGACATTTTCAAACAGGCGGGAGGCGTGTCATGATCAGCTATGAACTTTTTTGCAAAATCAGACAGGATAACAAACAGGGACTTAAACCCTCCCAGACAGCAGATCGAACGGGGCTGGACGTCCGGACGGTAAAAAAATGGCTTGAATGCGAACAATACCGGCCCAGACGCCGGTCCAAAAGAAAAAGCAAGCTGGACCCGTTCAAAGATTATATCGCCTCACTGATGGAGATTCATTCTTACAGCGCCATGCAGATATGCCAGCGCATTCAGGAAGAAGGCTTCACAGGCGGCTACAGCATCGTCAAGGAGTATGCGGCCAAAATAAGGCCCCGCAAAACAAAGCCCTTTCTGACCCTTTCCTTTGCCCCGGGGGAATGCGCCCAGGTGGACTGGGGATCATACGGCTCTGTGGATGTGGGGGAGACCAGACGGCGGCTGAGCTTTTTCGTCATGGTATTATGTCACAGCCGCATGATGTATGTGGAGTTCACCGTCTCGCAGACCATGGAGCATTTTTTGCGCTGTCATCAAAACGCCTTTGACTTTTTTGGCGGCGTTCCGAAAAAAATCATGGTGGACAATTTAAAGTCGGCGGTTTTGAAAAGGGCTGTGGGCCATGATCCGGTTTTTAACCCCAAATACCTTGATTTCGCAAACCATTACGGCTTTGTCATCGCGCCGTGCGGCGTGGGAAAAGGCAACGAAAAAGGCCGGGTGGAAAGCGGCGTGGGGTATGTCAAAAAAAACTTCCTGGCAGGCCTGGAAATCCCGCATTTTAAAATCATAAAACCGGCCATTCAAAACTGGCTGGACGCCATCGCCAACGTTCGCATACATGGCGAGACCAAAAAAAGACCCGCAGATATGTTTGAACAGGAACGCAAATGCCTGACTCCTGTCTCCCCCCATGATTATGACATCGCCGTCATATCCAAAATAAGGGCCGGCCGACAGTTCCGGGTCAGCTTTGATTCCAACCGATATTCCGTTCCCGCCGAATATGCCGGGGAACTCCTTGATTTAAAGGCATACCCCGACCGCCTTTGCCTTTATCATGAAAACAAACTCATCGCCCGGCATCCGCGCTCTTATGACCGCCACAAAGACTTTGAGGATCCGGATCATCCCAAAGAACTCATCGCCCAAAGAAAACGGGCCAAAAACCAAAAGATATTCGCCCGATTTCTCATGCTCTCCCCCAAATCAGAGTCCTATTATCAAAAGCTCCGGCAGCGCCGCATGAACCCCCTTCACCACATTACGAAAATAGTGGGTTTGAGCGAAATATACGGCTGGGAGCCGGTGGCCGAAGCCATTGAGGATGCCTTTGCCTTCCATGCCTTCTCCTCGGAATACATCGCCAATATACTGGAACAAAAAACAAGAAAACTGCCCGAGCCCGGCGCCCTGCGCCTGACCCATAAAAAAGACCTGCTGGACCTGTCTGTCCAGGAGCCTGATATGACCCTTTACGACAAAGGATAAAAACCATGGACGAGAAACTCAAATACCTGAAACTGGCTTTCATGCGTCAAAATTATGAGCCCCTGGCCAGACACGCTGAGAATGAGAAATGGAGCCACACACACTATCTTGAAGAGCTTGTGACAGGCGAAGCCAATCTGAAACGCGACCGATCCACACAGCGGCGCATACGCATGGCCCGCTTCCCCCAGATCAAAACCCTGGAGCAGTTTAAATGGACCTGGCCCAAAAAAATCAACAAGGCCCATGTCCAAAGTCTGTTTCACCTCAAGTTCATTGAACAAAAGGCCAATGTGATCTTTCTGGGAGGCGTGGGCCTGGGCAAAACCCACCTGGCGGCGGCCCTGGGATACGCCGCCTGCCTGAAATCCCATTCGGTTCTGTTTGCCACAGCCATCAGCGTCATCAACAATCTGTCAGCGGCAAAAAATACCGGCCGCCTGAAAGAGGAGCTGAAAAAATATTGCAAACCCAAACTTCTGATCCTGGATGAGCTGGGCTATCTGCCCGTGGACCATGCCGGGGCCAAGCTGCTCTTTCAGATTATCAGCGAACGATATGAGACAAGCTCCACCATCATCACCACCAACAAAGCCTTCAAAGACTGGTCGGAAATATTCAACAATGACTCCACCCTGGCCTCGGCCATACTCGACCGCCTTCTGCATCATGCCGAAACCATACTGATTGAAGGACAAAGCTTTAGAATGAAAGATAAAATCGAAACCTGAGACGTGATCGCCGGGATTAAAACGCCCAATCCCGGCGATTATTTTTAACCTGCATTTTCAAACCGCTATTTTTCATACATTTCTACGCCGCCGCTGACATTGAGCATTTTATTGACAGGTTTAACGCCACCAGGGGATATTCAGACAGCCGGCCCCGGGCCGCCAAATCAGGCGGGCGCTCCGCTTTCCAGGGCCGAGGCGGACGCCATCCTGGACGCCCTGGACAAATGAGACGGAAACCGGATCAAGACGGCGGCGCGCCTTGGCATCAACAAAACGACTCTTTGGCGGAAAATGAAAAAATACGGAATCACTTTTCCGCTCATAAACGGACGATAGTCATCCCAATCCCCTTTTCAGCATTGCATAAACGCAATCCGCGCGCCCTCCACATTTCAGTTTCGCACCCTTTTTCCCGGGTGTGTCAAATATCTTTCAGTATTGCAACTACTTGAAATCATAGTTTTATAAAAAAAATTAAGGCATGGAGCCTTTGTGGCGCCTTTATTGCAATATAAATACAGCAGTCAACCATGAAAAAGTTCATTTGAAAAACACAGTATCTGCAAAAAGGGAATTATTGTGCGCCCTGTGAAAATCGCCATTCCGGTTTTTAACACTCGAATTTCTCCCCGCTTCGACTGCGCCAAACGGTTTCTTTTGATTTCATTGGGATCGGACGCTGTGGATCAGGAAATGAATAAAGAAATAATAAAAACCCTTGGCGGCATAGCCGGGGAAATAGCAAAAGAAGGGATCGGGAAATCCGTTGGAAAAAGCCGAGGCGCTGATAAACCGTCGAAAAACATAGCGGGTCTCGTCATTGATCAGGTCGCCAATGCCCTGGGAGGCGCTGGCCGGGCCGGCGGGGGAGGGGCTGGACAAGGCGGAGGCCGGGGCGGCGGCTATCGGCGATGATCCGAATATAACAAATCAAGGCCATACCACACACAATCAAATTTAAAAACGGGAGGCGCCCCATGTCAAGCTAGTGGAAGGCCGCGCCAGGAAAGGTTTTATGGCCTATGTCAACCCCAGGGCTTATGAGAAAGAATTCCTTTCCGCGCTTATTGACGGGGTGGGGAGCCCCACCCAAAAAAAGAAAAACCGACGATGATTATTAATAATATCAAAGGGATTCGTTGAATGGACAAAAAAATCAAAAACTTGAGACATGGCCGCCGGGTCGCTTTTATCGCGTCGTTCGCGAATTTAGTCCTGGCTGTGATGAAAGGCGCGGTCGGCTATTTCTTTGGCTCGCCGATTTTATTGGCTGACGCGTTTCACAGCGGCGCCGACCTTCTGGCTCATGCCGCCTCCGGGTTTGGCCTGTGGATAGCCGCGAGGGGCAAGACCGCGAAATTCCCCTACGGGTTATACCGCGCGGAAACATTGGCCTGCCTGATAGTCGGCGCTCTCATAATAGTGGCCGGCATTGAGATATTCCGGGAAGGCTGGCGGAAGCTTTTCTTTCTTGTCCCCCCGGGCTCTTTTCCGATTTTGCCCGTCGCCGCAAGCGTGGTTTCCTCCATCGTTGTTTTTTTTGTGTCCAGGGCGGAGCTGAAAGTGGGAAAAGCCATTGGATCCCAATCCCTGGTCGCCAATTCCCGGGAAGCCTTTCTGGATATTTTCACCTCGCTGGCCGTCCTGGCGGGCATACTGCTGGCCTATTTAAGAATTCCCTATGTGGAAGGCGCCGTCATTATTCTCATCTCGGCGCTCCTTTTCAAACTCGGGATTGAGAATATCTGGACATCTCTTTTAATTTTGATGGACGCCAACCTGGATCCCGGTCTTCAGGCTGAAATTGAGAAAAAAGTCAATCAAATCTACGGGGTCAAGGGGGTCGGCAACGTGAAAATCCGCAAGTCGGGCCCGTTTAAAATAATCGACTGCGTGATAGCCACCCGGCCGTCTCTCTCGTTATACAAGGCCCATGAGCTTTCCCATAAAGTGGAGCGCTTCATCGCGAAAAATTACGAGCATATCGAATCCGTCTTTATCCATATGGAGCCGGTCCGAACAAAGACTGTCAGGGCGGCGATCCCCGTCCGGAATATGGACGGCCTGGCCTCGGTCGTTCACAGCCATTTCGCCCGGGCGCCTTATTTTCTTGTGCTGAGACTAAGCGGCGATCACCAGGAGATTGAAGAATTCCACCCCAATCAATATGTTAACGAGCCCCGGCACGCAGGGGTGAAGACGGCCAGGATGATTGTCCGGCATAAAATAGACTTTCTGTTTGCATTCAGCATCGGCGAAATATCCTTTCATATGCTGAAAGACAGTCTGGTGAATGTATATGGCGTCGAAGAGGGGCTTTCGGCCGAAGAGATCATACGACGCCACCGCATGGGCCGGCTTCCCCTCCTGACGGTCCCCACCCGCTCGGTGGAAAACGCTCCGGGCGCCCCGTGACGGAAATATTTCAGGCGAAGGTGATGTTCAACAGGCGGCAGACGTAATTCACGGCGCTGCCGATGACGACCGCGTACAGCGAGACTGTGATCAGGATGGCTGACCCGGCGCGCATGCCGCGTTCCTTGAACAATACAATAATGGCGTTGACGCATGGCGCGATGAGGGTCATGACCACCAGATTGACCACCATCTGCAGGTTGGTGTACGAGTCCCGAAGATGCTGGAGTTCAGCGGCGCCGCTTTCTCTTCGGATCATTGTCTTGATAAACACCTGGATACTCTTCTCCGGCAAGCCCAAAATCTTATCAATCGCCGGCCCCAGGCTGTTCTCAAGGACTTCCAGGCCGCCCATTCTCTGGAAGAGAAAAACCGCGATGGCGGCAAAAACAAAAACAGGAATCGCCTCCTTCATAAAATGATATGATTTTTTTGACGCCATTTGGATGACAGGCATCAGCCTGGGCGCCCGCATGGCGGGAATTTCCATGATCATGGACGACCGCGCGCCCGGCAGGATCTTATCGGCAAAATAGCCCGCGATCAGTATCTGGAGAAAAATCGTCCCAAATACGGCGATGGTGGCGTGAAGCGGCATTTTGTCCAGAATAACGAGCATCACCGCCAGCAAAGGGGCGCAGGGCATGCATAAAAACACCAGAAACGAAGCGATATTTCTTTCCTTCTCGCTGTTGAGCATCCGTGTGGTTAAAAGAGACATGGTGATGCAGGAAAATCCCATGACCAAAGGGATCACCCCTTTCCCGTTCAACCCGATTTTTTTGAATATTTTATCCAGCAGGATTGAAATCCTGGGCAGGTATCCGGAATCCTCCAAAATGCCAAAGGCGATATAAAAACAAAAAATCACCGGCAGGACCAGCCCCAGGGCCAGGAAAACGCCGGTGGGCAGAACGCCGAAGTCAGGATCCATGATCATGTCCCTTAGAAACCGGATGGGGATGATATCCACCATTTTCCCAAGCGCCGGGATCAGCATATTTTCAAACAAATGCGTGTTGATGCTGTCCACCAGGAATGTGGCGGCGAATGACCCCACAAAATAATACATGGCCACCACCACCATCAGGGCGATGGGTATTCCGGTGGAAAACCGGGTGGACCAGTCCCCCAGGTTCTGAATAAATGGGTTTTTCGACGGAGGGGCCGTGGTCTGAACCTGGTTTACAATTTTTTCAGCTTCTTTGAAATAAAAATTCTCAAGAGCGATATCGATGGAGTATAGCGCCTGGTCGCGGTATTCTTTTGCGAGCTGTTTTAACTGTCTTAACTGTGACTCACCGCTGATCCCTGTGATATAGGATTCCACGCCCCGGTCCCGGGTGAGCAGTAAGAGCGCGATGGCGCGCTTTGAGATATGTGTCGGGGTTGTGATCAGTTTCTCGACCAGCAGAATGAATTCCTCAATGTCATCAGGATAACCGGTCCGCACGCCCAGGGGGGAGGCTTTTTTCAGCCCTGATTTGAGTTTTTCAACCCCGATGCCCTCATTGGCGATGGTTTCAAACACTTGCGCGCCCAATATCCCGGACAGCCCGGCATAGTCGATATCAATGCCCCGGGAGGCGGACTCATCGGTCATGTTGACATTCAAGACCATGGGCAGGCCATATTCGGCGTATTGAAGCGCGATGGCGATGGATCTTTTTAAATTTTTCGCGTCCGCGACCAGCGCCAGGCCATGAAGCCTGTCTCTGACATCAGGCAGAAGAAGGATGTCCCTGGAGGCCCTTTCATCTTCGTTGGCGGAGAAAATGGAATGAATGCCGGGCGTGTCATACAGGGTGGTATCCGTCCCTTTTATTTTCCCGCGCTTAACGGAAAGCGTGGTGCCGGGGATATTGACACCGCCGCCGTTGTTTTGTGTCAAACGCCCGAAAAGCGTTGACTTCCCCACATTCATATTCCCGACAATCACAAAATCGGTTTTCATTCTTTCCCCATGGCCGCGGCGGACGTGATGCAGTATTTGACGCAGGTTCCGCAACTTACGCAAAGATCGGCGTCCACCCGGCAAAAACCCGGCTTTAACATCCCCTGGTCAACGAAAGAGATGGCTTCCCGGGGACAGTTAACAAGACAGGTCTGGCATCCGGCGCAAAGCTTTTCATCAATGGCGGCCTTTGGAAGTTTTCCGATTTTTTTCGCCGGGGTCTCGCGGCGATTGCCCCGGGGATCAAGGATGGCCCCTTTGGGGCATATCTCAAAACACAAACCGCACTCTTCGCACATGATCGGATCAATTTCAAAACAATCTTTGATTTCTCCGGTGATCACGTTTGACGGACAATTTTTGGCGCACAAGCCGCAACCGATGCAATCATCGCTTATTTCGTAGGACACAATTTACGACCATCAGGACATACGGGATAAAATTTCCTTGATAATCAAGGCCTTTTTCATTGTGAACGAAATGTCGATTCCAAGCTCTTTGCAAAGCGTGATCAATTGGGGCTTGAGCATCGCGCTCAAATTCTTTTCCGTAAACTCGATGCCGGCATATCCGGTCTGGTCCGGGTCCGATTTCGATTTTTCTTCCGCCAATTCCTCAACTTTTTCCGGCTCCGGCTCAACGTCCGCCTCCGCGGCCTGGGGCTCTTCCGCCACGGGCTCGGGCTCGACTTCCTCATCCGCTGTCTCAACCTCCGGCGCGGGCTCCTCCTTTGCTTCCACAGTTTCGGGCTCCGCGATTGGGGGCTCTTCCGCCACGGGCTCCGGCTCCGGCTCGACTTCCTCCTCCGCGGCCTGGGGCTCTTCCGCCACAGTCTCGGGCTCGGCCTCCTCCTTTGCTTCCACAGTTTCGGGCTCCGGATCGGCCTCCGCGACCGGGGGCTCTTCTTTCACGGGATCCGGCTCGGGCTCGACTTCCGGCTCCGCGGCTTGGGGCTCTTCCTCCACAGGCTCCGGCTCCGGCTCGACCTCCTCCTCCGCTGTCTCAACCTCCTCCGGCCCAGGGGCGGTGAAGAGATGAAGCTTGAGGGCTTCAACGGCCCTGGCGCGTTTTTTACCGGTCAGGAAAATATCAAATTTAATTTCTTCTCCGACAATGGACTCAATGGCCTTTAACGCTGTTTTCCGAATATCAACAACTTTATCATTTAACAATGCCACAAGCATGGGAAGGACTTCGGCATTATTGACATTCGCCAGGGTTTTGACAACCGCCTTTCGGACGTTTTCGTATTCATCTTGAAGAAGCGGCTCAAGGTAAGATTTAATTCCCTGGACATTTTTCAGGTCGAGAAGTTTAACGGCCAGCAGCCGGACCTCCGGATGTTTGTCCTCAAGCCGTTCCAACTGATATCTCACCGCCTTCTTCCAGGTCAGCATGTGGTCCAAATGGCTCATGGCGGTCAACCGGATCCGGGCATGGGGATTTTTCAGCAAATCGCTGAGCAGGGACTCGATTTTCTTTTTATCAATGCTGTATATCGACTTGATAATGGCATCGGTTAAGCCGGGCATGTTGAATCCCAACGCGGCGATTAATATCGGCGCCAGCTGCGCCTGTTTGGTTTCGCCCAGGTAAGTGGCCGCAAGAATTTTAATCTCGACCTCATGGTCCAATAAATCCAGGACTGCCGGCTCAAGAGCTTCAAATCCTTCGGAATCCATGTTTTTCACGCATTCTTTTATCGCGCTGTCAATTTCTTCAATGACCCGGGAAAAATCTTTTTCATGGCGTCTCTCCATCTTCCCGGTTTTCTTTCTATAGACTTCCAGGTCTTGTTTGAGGATCCGTCTGATCTCTTGTTCTTCTTGAATCTTTTCCGCCGTTTTATTCGCTTTTTTGAACAGTTTGACCGTGGCGCAGGATGTGTTTTTCAATGTGTCATAGACGGCCTTGGATCCCCCGACGCTTAAGTCATAGCTGGAAACAAGCAGTTTCCCGCAGCCATTGAGACCGGAAGCGATGCCTTTTAGAACCATATTTCCTCCTTGCGTCATTTCCCCCCCCTTTTCGCGCTGGTTCCACGATTGTTCTTCTCAACGGAATGAAGCCCCCACCCCAGACCGGCGGCTCCCCCGACCACGCCGGCGATCTTGGTGACAACCCCCCCGATTATAATTTCCGCGGCGCTGGCGGAAATGGCGATGGCGGCCACGCCGGAAAGAATGCCAAGCCCCCCCCCGATCACGACCCCGGTGCCGACCTTTGCCACATCGACTATGCCAAAATTCCGTTTTGAAGAAAGTTGTTCGATATCATCATCAAAAAGGTCCTTTCCCATCATGTACTCCTGGGCTTTCTTCTTTCTGATAGCGGCCTTTGTCTTTTGATAAGAACTCACTTTAGCTGGCATTATTTTTTCTCCCTTTTTCGGAAAGTGTATAGGGCAATCGGGTATACTGTCTTTTTAAGCCGATCCTGCGATGTGGCTTTCCGCTGTCTGTTTCGCACGTCCTCTTTTTCGCATGCGTCACCACATTCACTCCGGCGCCTGTGGCGGAAGCGGCGCCGGCGATCTGGTAAGCGATCATATGCCCCAGCAGGGCTTTCACCCCAAGCGCCGGCACAACAGCCATGCCCGCCACGGCTCCGGCCAGGCCGACTCCCGCTCCTGTGACGATTTTGGCCCCCCAGCAGACCCATTCGTTTTTTACGAAAGGGGCGCCCCTGGCGTTTTTTTTCATCATCTGCGCGCGGTGAAGCTTGCAAACCTCCGGGAAAAGTCCCCTCAACGGGCAGATGGCGCATTGGGTCCCCAGTTCAGCCGCCGCCAGGGTGTGTTCGTTATGGGTTTTTTTCATACTGTGGCCTCCCCTGAAACCATTTTCCTTTGTCTACCATTGGGCAGCACATGAATTAAAATATTCTCTAAATCCGGAATTTTATCTAAAAGCCTTTGTTTGACCCGATCGGCGATGGCCTGGCCGTCTTTTAATTTGGACAGGGGCTCAATATGAATATTGATCTCCGCCCAGATATGGGAGCCGATCTGCCGGGTCTTGAGTTCGGAAACATCCAGCACGCCCCCCACTTTTTTGCTGACTTCTTCTATTTCATCTCCATAAACATCATTCACCGACACATCCATCAGGCTTTTGATGGAATCCATCAGGATGTTCGCGCTGATCTTGACAATGACGATCACGACAATCATCGCGCAAATCGGATCCAGGTGGGGGATGCCGAGCCTGGAGCCGATCACGCCGACAATCACGGCCATGGAAGAAAAACTGTCCGCCCGATTCGCCCATGCGTTGGCAAGGATGGTCTGGCTTTTAAACTTGGAGCCCACGCATCTCATGTATCGAAACAGCATCTCATTGGTCACAATGGAGATAATGGCGATGAGGACCGCGGTCAATTTCGGCGGAGACGCCGGCTCATGGAGCAGGTGTTTAATGGAAATGCTGATGAGCAGAATGGCGGCGGCCAAAATAAAAAAACTGACAAATCCCGCGGCCAGGAACTCCGCTTTTCCATATCCATGGTTAAACGAAAGATCGGCTTTCTTTTTCGTCAACCTTTGGGTGACCCAGATGGCGGAAGCGGTTATAATATTAGAGGTGGAATGCAGCGCGTCGGCCAGGCAAGCCTTGCTGCCGCTTGTGATCCCCACCACGAGCTTGGTCACGACCAGAAGAAGGTTCACCAGTATCCCGACCCAGGCGACTCTTCCACGGCAATTCCGACATTTTTCAATTTCCATAAAACACCCGCTTAAAAGTCATCATCATTGTCATCAGGCAAACCCGCTTTCAGCCTCTTATACTCAGTCAGAAGCATTTTGAATCTTTTCTTGAATTCTTCCTCGCGTTGAATCGCGACGATATACCGCGTCAGCCAGCCGATGACACCCGAAAAGATAATGATGAAAAACAGACGGATACTCACCGGTTTGGACGTGAAAAAATATACGGTCACGTGATCAAAATTCTGCAAGGCGAATAAAACGACGATACTCGTGATAATAATTGTAAATATAATTTTCATTGACTCACCATCATATTTTGGTTGCAAATAGGGCAATAAGGCGCCGCATTGGAATCAAAAACAGGCGTTTGCGGCCCATGTGTCGGGCAGGTGTACAAGGTCTGCCAGGGGGATCGCGCAAACGCGGCCGGTTTGGATAACAGGGGTTGCGCTCCAAGGCCGGGTTTCCATTCCGGCAGGCCCTGAACCTGTTTTATGGCGTTGGCGAACATGGCCTGGGGCGTGTCGGGCTTGTGTCTCGCATGATTTAACACCGAATAAACAATGATGCAGACCACCATCGCCACGCAAATGATCATCGGCCAGTCAGACTTCAAAAAACTGGCGGACTTTTCAATCCGAAGTTCCGTGGTTTCCAACCTTTCTGACGGTTTTGTTTTTTTACTTGCCATCATGCTTTACTCCAAATCCCTGGCGATGTTTTTGGCAAAAGAGTCCTTTGGAAAAGGGGCCGCGGTGGTGACGCTTACGTGTTCGCAGGCGACGCATTCAAGGCACCGAATGCAGTCCGGGCTGTTGGGCGTTTTATGCACATTGATTCCAACCGGACAAAGGCTTTCGCAGCGCTCGCACCCGTCGCACGCGTGATCCACCTTTAATTGTATAAAACTGATTTTATTAAACAAAGAGAAAATAGCCCCAAGGGGGCAAAAAATTCTGCAAAACGGTCTTTTGGTCACCATAAACCATGCCAGAAAGATCGCAAGCAAAATGAGATCCACATAAAAAATGACGCCCGGGCCGCCCGGCAGGGTGGGTTGTCCGGTTCCGGGGTCAATGGGATTCCATACAAACCACGGGATGGACGCAAAAAGCGTTCCCGAGGGACATAATTTTGAAAACCACAATTCGCCTGTCTGATAAGGCAGGGCAAATACGAACACCAGCAGGACCAGGTACTTGATATATCCAAGGTTCGGGTTAAAATCAAATTTCGGCAGTTTCACTTTGTACAATAAATCCTGAACCAGACCAAACGGACAAATCCATCCGCAGCTCATTCTTCCCACTAAGATGCCGACCAGGCCCAGAAGGGCAAGAGGATAAAAAGGGAAGACGTGAAAGGCCGCAAAATGCTGAATCGTTCCGATTGGACAGGAAAATAGCGCCAGCGGGCATGAATAACAATTCAGGATCGGCACGCAAAACCCTTTTGTCATAGAGTTGTTCAGCTTATGCGTCAGAAAAACGGACAAATACCCGTTGCTGAGGGCTGTGCCCGCCGTCTGACATACCCTGCGGAAAGAAGTGAATGCCATTCGGTTGTCCATCGCTCCAATGTTTAAAGTTTAAATCAAACCTGATTTAACGTGGAGGCAGTCAGCCTCCGCCTGTGTTCCTCTGGTTGTTCCATGCCGCGACCGCGGCGGGGTTGGCGGTGGCTCAGCCGCCGCCGAAATGATTCCCTCCTGCGCCCATACCCGTGTTCCATGCCGCGACCGCGGCGGGATTGGCGGTGGCTCAGCCGCCGCCAAAACGATTCCCCCCCCCGCCCATGCCTGTGTTCCATGCCGCGGCCATTGACGGATTCCCGGCGCTCACAAAACGCATCACCTGCCCGCAAACCGGGCATTGGGGCGTCCCTCCCTGGCCGTACATGGGCATCCCCACCGCGCCATGCTGAGGGCAGACATACTGTCCGGCCTGGGGCTGGGGCTGAGCCTGGGGCTGAGCCTGGGCCTGGGGCTGAGCGTTCGGGTAGATATATTGCGGCTGGGGCAAAGTCCCGGACGGTCCGTTAAAGGCCGCCACCAGCACGTTGCCGGCGCCCTGAACGCTTTGCCCGAGATAATTGAACCCGTAAATCCATCCATACAGCCCTGAGACCACCACAATGGTCAGGACGATGGTTCCCACGAAAAGCAACCCGTTTTTTGATGAGGCTTTGTCAATAAACTCATTGGTCATGTCTTTTCTCCCGGTGATAAATCCATTCTTTGTGTATTGACGCGGCGGGTCAGCCTAACCCGATGCAATACGTTCATAATGTGCCGCCGTTTTGCCATGTTTCGATCAATTCCCCTCTGAAAAGGCCCAGTCCCATCATGCAGACAAAAACAATAATGAGCAGTATTCGCAGTCTCACTTTACATCCTCCCCAATAAGTTTGCCGCGTCATTGATGGGCAGGGCGAACCCGATGCCGGTAAAGTGGTTTCCCGGTATAAAATAGGCCATATTGACGCCGATCACCTCTCCCCGGATGTTGATCAGCGCCCCCCCGTCATCGCCCCTGTTGATGGCGGCGTCTGTCTGAATCAGGTCCGGATACCAGCGGTCCTTGATGGAAATTTTCCGCCGGTTGGCGCTGACAATCCCCATGGAAACCGATCTTGAAAATCCATAGGGGGCGCCGATGGCAAATACGATATCCCCGATTTCAATGGAATCCGAATTGCCGATCATGGCCGCCGGGTACACCCCCGGTGTTTCAATTTTCAAAAGCGCCAGGTCCGTTTTGCTGTCAACGGCGACCACTTCAGCCATATATTCGCTTTGAAGGACGCCGTAAAGCTTGACTTTCACCTTCTCCGCCTTTCCAACGGTTTGAAAGGTCGTCAGGATATACCCCGCCGGATCTATGATCACGCCGGACCCTGTGACGTTGGGGCCTGTCCGGTTGGGCCGCACAAATGTCAAGCCTGACGGATCGGCCGTCCCGGCCACTTTGGCGGCGGGAACGGTAACGGCGACAATAGAGGGCCGAACCCCCGCCACCGCTTCATTGATCGCCTCCTGCACCGCTTTGGCTGTCGCGGCCGGCGAAAGCGCCGACGCGGGAGCGGGCGCCTGGACCGGCGGAGAGAAAACCCCGGCCGGGGCCGCGGGGCCTGGCGGATACACAGGAAGAGGGACCTGGCCCTGCTGCGGCGACGCCCCCTTGATATTGGCGTAAAGCAGTATGCCGGAAAAAAGGACAATGACCACGATAAACCCTGTCCATTGATCTTTGGTGATTGTTTTGGCTTTGAATTTCATTGGCTTTTCAATATTTTTTCTTGTTTTTTTTATCCGGTTAAAAAACAAACACGTTCTTGGTCAGCATCCAGACCGCCACAAGGCTCAGGATAAACGCGAAAATGACCCGCAGCACATTGGTTTCGGTTTTGATTGAAATCCGGGCCCCGATCTGGGCCCCAATGGCCGCCAGGGCGCACAGGGGCAACGCCAGCTGCCAGTCGATGTGCCCGACAAATCCATGCCCCGCAAAACCGGCGAGCCCGTTCAGCGGCACAATGAATGAAGAGGTCGCCACCGCGATTCTCATGGGCAGGGAGAACAGCAAAACCAGCATGGGAACCAGAAACCACCCCCCGGCGATGCCCAGCAATCCGCCTAAGAACCCCACAGACAGCACCAGGAAACCCGCCAGAACCAAATCAATGGAATACTCGTGCCCGTTGAATCTCCGATGCATGACCAGGGGACTCGCCTCCAGCCGATAATACCGGCCCTCCAGAATTTTTTTGTCCTGCGCCATCATGTATGAAGCGGCAAACAGGGTGATTGAAAAAAGGATATACAGCGTGTAAACATTAAAGGCGTCTGAAAGAATGCCCCCCGCGAAAGAGCCGATCATGGCCGGCGTCCCCAGCGCGGAGACCAGTTTGAGATCCACCATCCCGGATTTTTTAAAGACATACAGCGCGGACAGCGAGCCTGTTGTGATCATCAAAAGGCTGGTTGTGCTGGCCGTGTGAAAATCCAGATGACACATGATGAGGATGGGCACATAAAAAAAGCCTCCTCCCAGTCCCAGGAGGGAAAAAATAATGGAGGACACGAAAAACAGCGGCAGCGCCTTTAACAGGATATGCTTGAAAAAAGACCAGGAATCGGAGTGGTATGACAAGTCAAGGGTTCCCGGGCCCCTGGCCGCCACCGTGACGGGCGCTCCCGTGGCATGGGTCCGCTCCACGATATGGCATTTGTCGCAGGCGCCGACAAAAGGATGGGGGCGTTTATGCCCGACAATCATGGGGCTTTTGACCTGGATGATATGGCATTGCGCGCAGTCCCTGAAAGTGGTGTGGTTAAAATCATTGGGCCTGCCTTTGTTCATGTCAATGGGGAATTTATGCAAAGGATTGATGGCGGGAAATTTTACAGCCGCGGGGACGGCCCCGGTGAACGGTGTGAAAAAATGTTTGGCCTGATTAATGGGAATGGCGAATCCAATGCCGATATAGGCGGCGCCCGGGGAATAAATGGCCGTGTTGATTCCCACAACCCGGCCATGGATGTCCACCAGGGGCCCCCCGCTGTTTCCCTCATTGATCACGGCGTCTGTCTGAATCATGCCCGCATATGTTTTGCCGTTTATAAACAGATCTCTTTTGGCGGCGCTGACCGCCCCCATGGACACCGTGTGATCAAAGCCGAATGGAGAGCCCACAGACAGGACCAGATCGCCTATGCGGGTCTTCGAAGAATCTCCGAAGCGAGCCGGGATAAGGCGGTCGGCGCTTTGTATTTTCAGCAGCGCTAAGTCCATTGAGGGATCCTTTTTTATGATCGTCGCCGTATAAGTGTGGGGGGGCGAGCGCCAAAGAGTCACATCTATTTTTCGCGCGTTGTCCACCACATGGTAATTGGTTAAAATATGCCCCTGCTCATCCAAAATCACTCCGGAGCCAATGCTGTCAAACCACAGCAAAGCGCCGCCAGGCCCGTCGGCGCCGCTTTTTTTCCGCGCCACAATGCCCGCCACCGAAGGCCTGACAATCGCCACGGCGGAGTTGATGTCTTCCTGCAAGCCGGGCAACGGATCATTGGCCCTTGTCTGGGCCGGCCAGGCATGGGACGCCGAAAGCATGAAAAGGACTAAAGCGCAAAGGTGTCTCAGCATTGAAAAATCCTGTCTACCTCGCCGCCACAAGGCGGCCTGCCTGATAAAGTTGAAACGCTTCCACCACGTTGCCTAAAACCCCGCTGTACACCTTTAACCTGTGCCCGGTCAGGGAATTTTTCGCCCTGTTCCCGATGCCGGCCACAATCAGCGTTGTGGCGCGATGGCGGGATAAAACTTCCCGGATTTGCTCTCCCGGGACCACCTTCACGCTGGTGTGTCTGTTGTTTTGGGGATCAAATAAAATCAAATACCGGGCCCGGCTTTCATCGCTCACGTTCCCGCGAAGGGAATTTTGATCGGACAAGACCCCCACGACATGGGGGCCGGGCATGACGGCCGCCACCTGTTTCAGCGGATTATTCTGGCCCTGTTTAACCGGCGTCCCCTGCTGGGTGAACCCGGGCGGCGGAACCGTGATATACATGTGCCGGTTGCCCCTTAGAATATCCACCACCGCCCCGCTCTGGCCTTTGGTGGCCAAAACAAATGTCTTCATGGTCGGGGTGGGAGTGGAATTGACCGCCGTGATTAAATCCCCGGTCTGGAACCCCACCGTGGTCGCGGGCGGGCTTTCCACATCGTTGACCACAATGCCCCGGGAGCCGGCCGGGAGTCCGAATTCCGCTGTTTCCCCCGGTTTCAGCTCAGACACATCCATGCCGATCCAGCTGCCTTCCACGACCATTTCCGCCGCGGGCACTTTGGGTATGGTTTGCGTGACCGCGGGCCTGGGTCCCGGGTTGAGACGGACCCGGGCGGTTTTCCCCCCCCGGAGAAGAACCAGCTCCAGGGGCTTGCCTGTCAGGGCCTTTGCCACAGTGGCTTTAAACTGCTCCGCTTCCTTGATATGAACGCCGTTCACCCTTCGAACCACATCCCCGACTTTTATTCCGGCTCTGCCGGCCGGGGAATGGGCGTTAAGATAACTGACAATCACGCCGCCTTTTTTCGGCAGGCTCATCTGGCGCCTCATCACCGCGTCAATATTCTGGACTTCCATTCCAATCCACAGCTTCTGATTGACCCGGGCCGCCGCGACCTGTCTGAACCCTGTGGGGCCGTCCGCCAATTTTGCGTGAAAGGATTTTTTTCTTCCGTTATGGGTCAGGACCACGCACTTGATGACATCGCCGGGCTTGCGCAGGGAAATAATTTTGCTCAACTGATCCAGGGACCCCACATTTTTCAAGTCGCACTTGATCAGTATGTCTCCTTTTGAAAATCCGGCCTTCCGGGCCGGGGAGCCGGGTATGGCGCTCTTCACGTAAACCCCGACGCCTGTGGGAAGCCCCATCTGTCTGGCCATGGCGCCATTGATGGCGCTGACTTCAAGGCCGAGATAGGGTCTGGGGGCTGTCGCCGCGTTGTTGATGAATTGAATCTGACCCCGGGTTCCCCCGACGCCCGAAGAAAAGGGCGGCGTGTCCGCCAAAAAAATCTGGCCCTGGGCCCCGCCGATTCCCGAGGGAAAAGCGGTGTTCACGTCCCTCAGCGACATCCGCGTGTTTCCGATTCCCGTGTTGATTGAAAGCCCTTCCGGGCGAGGGGCGGGCTGATTGGCGACAAAACGCATCTGGCCGGCGGCGCCGCCCACGCCCATTGGGACGGCCGGAGCGTTGACATCAAGGAGCCGCATCTGGCCATTTCCAATGCCCGTGTTGATGGCGATGCTTTCCGGTATGGGATTCGCCTGGGTGTTCATGGCGACAATTCTTGTCTCAGGCGCCTCCGGCGTTTCTCTTGTTTCCTGGCCCAGGCTGTTCATGGTGCCGACCCAGCCATACATCAGGGACAACAGACCGGCGAACGCCAGCACGGTCACCGGCGCAAGAAAAACTTCAAAATGTGGGATTTTCTTCATTTTAAGCCCCTTACATTAAAATATAGCGCCGCGGGCGCCGGCCGGCGCCGGCGGAGTCGGCGGAGTCGGCAAAGTCGGCAAAAAACCGGCTCTTGTGGTCGCATGAATATTTGTCTGCTGTATCTGTCCGTTTTTGTACATATTTAACACGTCTTTCACCACGCCTGTCACGCCGGAATACAGATTCAGGCGAAGCATTCTCAGGGTGTCCGCGCTCCGGGATGTGAAACTGCCCGCGATGACATTGGAGGCCCCCAGGTCAACCATCAAATGACTGGTCTGTCTGGAATTGCCCCGGGTGTCGTTGTAATTTGGATTGACCAGGGATTTATATTGCTGGGTCACCGGGTCGTAGAGAATGAAATACGGGCTGTTCTCAAAATTAAGCGAGGTCTGACTGTACAGGCCCGGCCCCAGGGCCGCCACAATCACCTTTCCGGAATTGGCCAGGGCCGCGGGCCGCGCCTGTCGCAGGGCCCGCTCCACAGCCGCCTGGGTTTTGGGCACATTGAACCGCTCCGCCAGGGTCTCGATCCGGTTGTGGGTCATGGGAACGTTCGCCGCCGCGGGCCGCGCCCGCCGCAGGGCCTGTTCCACAGCCGCCTGGGTCTTGGGCACATTGAATCGCTCCGCCAGGGTCTCGATCCGGTTCTGGGTCATGGGGGCGCTCGTGGCTGCGGCAAGATTGCCTTGCGGTTTTAAGTCCATAAAAATATTTTTGCTTCTCCTCCCCCTGTATATGGCCGCTTTCACCACGTCATCGGGTTTCGACAAGGCAAGCTGGATATCAAAATCATGGATGGTGTCAATTCTGGCGTCATTCAACCGAACGATTTCATCCCCCTTTTTAAATCCCGCCTTTTGGGCGATGGAGCCGGGATGAACCGTCAGCACGAGGACGCCCTCCTCATCTGAAAGCCCCCATTTTCCCATTAAAGCGGAATTGACGTTTTTAAGATCCAACCCGACGGAGCGGGCGGAAAATTTGGCGAAGGCCGCCAGCGCGGCGGCTCTGCCCCGCCTTTGGCCGGGTTTTAAAATCTGGTGGCAATTGGAGCAGGTTCCCCAGTCGGGATGCGTGGGCTTGGCGTTGGCCATGATGGGGGGAGGCGCGCCCGCCGCCAGCGCGGCAACCTTCGCGGCCGGCGCCGGGGCAAACCGCTGTTTAAGACCCCCTGAGACCTGGTGGCACATATTGCAATTGCCCCAGTACTTGTGGGTCATTTTGGCGCTCACCGAGATGGGAGGCCCTTGAAACACCTGGGACACGGGTTTTTTGGGAACATCAACGGTCACATGGCACATATTGCAATTGCCCCAGTACTTGTGGGTCATTTTGGCCTTCATGGTGATATTTCCGCCCGCGGGCGCCCCGGCCGCGGCGAGGGTGAGAACCTGTTCCTGGTTGACCCGGTCCATCTTGCAGGTGGACATGGCCCAATACAAGACGATCACTATAAAAACGGCTAAAACAGCGATCGCTATTTTAAAGTGGCCCATGCAAAATTCAAATTCAGGCTGTTTCATCGGCTTCCCTCTTTATGACTGTCTGATTCTGTTTTTTATCATTGTTAAACGCCAGAAGCTGGACCACAACAACTGTTTTTCTTTCCTCAAGCTCGGACACATCTCTTCGAATTTCATCTTTCACCTTCTCAGCTTCGGCGATGCTGATGCAGTCCGGAACCATGGCTTTCACAATATATTCAAGATCCGGCCCCAGGTCTCTGACCTTGACATCCACGATGTCCACCACGATATCCTGAATCCTGGCGGCGATCCGTTTTTGAAGCTCGTCGACGCTGAAACCTTCGGGGATCCTGTCCATCAGGGAAAGGACGGCTTCCCGGGTCATTTCAACACAGGTTCTGAAAATCAGCAGCCCCACCACCACCGCGGCCAAAGGATCCATGAAATGAAATCCGAGTCTGGCCCCGATAATGCCTATGACCACCGCGATGGATGAATACACATCGGTCCGGGTTTCCCATGCTTTGGCGACGATGGCCGGGCTGTTCGCCTGGGTTCCGGCGCAGTGCGTGAGCCGAAACATCAGCTCGTTGATAAAAATGGACAGGACCGCCCCCCACGCGGCGATGGCGCAGGGGACAATCTCCCTGCCTTCGATAATGGCCAGAACCCCTTCGTAAATAATGTAACCGGCGATGACAAACAGGAAGATATAGATGACAATGGCCACCACATGCTCGGCCTTGCCGTATCCATACGGATATTCACGACTTGTTTCCCGGTTTGAAATCTTAAGCCCGATGATCATGACAATGGTGGCCAGCAGGTCCGCGCAGGAATGAATCGCGTCGGCGATCAGCCCCTTGGATCCGCCGACAACCCCCAGGTATCCCTTTAAGGCGATCATCAGCACATTGCCGATGACATTGACGTTTCCAACCGAATCAATGCATTTTTTGCAGGCGTTATGTTTCACAAATCCATCTCTTCACTGTCTGGGTCTTCGGAGTTTTGCCCGTCAGACTTTTTTTTGTTTTCTTCTTCCCGTTGAATCTGCAATTCAATTTTTTCAGCCTCTTTATACAGCTTGATGCTCCCTAAAATAATCACGACGCCGATGAGAATCCCAATCAGTTTGATCAGGTGCATGGTTTGATTTTTCCTTTCAAATCACATAATGCCCTTTTAACATGGCATAAATCATAATAAAAAAAACCACTTGCTGGGTGTGCAGCAGGTATATCCCCTTTTTCATCTTGGACGGTTTAAAGCGGATCCACATTAAAAAGCCGCCGATGGTCAGCCAGCCCATGAGCGCCAGCGCCAGCATCAGCCAGAGATTGCTCCACAGCGACACATAGCAATGATAACAGGCCACGCCGAAAGCCGATGTGTTCAGCCATATATGAAACACCAGGAATCTGTTAAAAAATCCCTGGGTATGCCTGGCTTTATATCGAAGCCGTATTCGCTTGGCCGGGAAATAGGTGTTGGCAAGGAGGAACAGGACCATGGAAAGGTTCCCGCTTCCTGTGGCCATATTGTAGTCCGAATAAAGAGCGTACACGGTTCCCAGCCAGAAAAAAAAGGCCAAAAAAATAATTTTTTTCTTCCACCCTTTTTCCCCGAACAGGGAAATCTGGTCTATGAGTCCTCTATCCTTCAATGCTTAATATCCTATCACCCTGAATGCTTTGGCCTGGTCATCCGCCTCAAAATAGTCCACGATTTTAAAGCCGAACACCCAGGCGAAAAGATTGCCCGGAACTTTTGTTATGAGGGTCGTGTATATGTTCGCCTCCTGATTGAATTTTATCCGTTGTTTCGCCAGGTCCTGCTCCACCTGGACCAGGGCCGCCATCAAGGTTTCAAAGTTGGCGGATAATTTTAAATCCGGGTACTGCTCGGCCACCGCCACAAGTTTTGACAACGCGGACAGAATATCCGGGTTTCCAGTGATCCCGGTTTGGGGGGCCGCGCCCCCGGCGGCCGTTTTATAATAATTTTGGAGCTGTTTTAAGGTGTCGGCGGCGCCGGCGCCGCTTTCAGTGAAAAATTTTCTCAAAGAAACCACGGCGGTGAACACGCCCCGCTCATGTTTTGAATAATCCAGAACCGCTTTGGAAAGATTGGTGGCGATATCGTTTCTTCGCTGCACCAGCGCCTGCACATTGCCATGGGCCGCGAGCATGTTCTGCTGCGTGTTGACAAGCATGTTAAAATAATAGACTGAAATGGCCGCTTTGAGAAACATAAGAACCAGCGCCGAGACCAATATGAGATAACCCTTGTGAAGCGTTTTGAGCCTCCTGAACGGATTTAAGGCGCCAATGGACCTTAAACCTATCCCGTATGGGGAAAGTCCGGACGGGGCGATGAATTCATTGGGGTTAAGCCTGTACTTTTTCCCATAAGCCCGGTTGATGATGCTTGAAATCGTGGACTGGCCGGTTATGCCCATGTCTCTTCCTCTTTAACTTTCCTTCCCGATCTGTTTGATGCCGTGGGCCAGGGCCACAAGGCCGACGACGACCAGTAAAATCGGCAGGAAACCATTGATAAAATCCATGGTGGCATAATATTCATCATACACGCCGTAAACGCCCAACGGCAAAAACACAAGGGCGATCACTGCGTTCAGCCATCTCAGGGAGTTCTCTTTGTTAAGAAAAATCGCGGCCGCCGCGGTCAGACCCATAATGATGAAAACAGGCTGAAGCGCGCCCTTGATAAACTCAACCACATAAAGCATATTGTTTAATCCGAGGAATAAACCCGCCGCGAATACGACAACCCCGCCGATAATATGCCTGGGCCTTTTTCCATTGTTTTCCATAATTGTTTCCCTCTATTTTGGCGCCCCATTATTCATCCATGCGATAAAAAAGCGTGTGTCCGGGCCTGCGAACCTGTGCATCTCTCCCCCGGGGCTCACAAGGGTTTGCAGCAAACCGTTGTCCACGTAAAATTTCAAGGCGCTGTAGTTGGTCAAATTTCTGAACTTCCCGGAATGACACTCCAAACAGTCCCTGGCCACAACGAACTTGATGGTGTTGTCGTAAGTGATTTTATTTAAGGGCAGTTTCGTGACAAAGGGCTTCCGGCCCTGGGGCCCGCAGGGAATGTTTCGCCCGGCGCCGGGTCCGGGGCGGAAGCCGAAATCCCAAAAGGCCGCCGGCGTCGGCGCCGGGGGTTTTTCCGGCGCGCCGCCGTCAATCCAGGATAAAACAACCCCGGCGTCATTTCCGGCAAACCGGCTCATGGGGCCGCCGGGCGAGATCATGGCTTTTAATATTCCATTATCCGCATAGGCCCTTAAACTGTCATAGTCCATCAAATTGCGGACCGGCCCTGAATGACACCGGGCGCAATTTTTTTCAATAATGCTTTTGACGGCGTTGTCATAATACACATTCGCCGCCGCCAGGTTCAGGGAGGGCGCGCCCTGGGATGGAAATCCAAAGTAGGGATACAGGGCGCTGTTGGCCGCCAGCGCGCCGGCCGCAACGGCGATCAAGACACAGCCCGACAACAAAAAAAGCGCCGCTTTGACAAACGGCGTCATGGGGCTATTCGTCCTCATATTCCTCATCTTCAAGTTCCATCACCCTGGAAAAACATTTGGCCGCCTCATCGTTTTTGCCAACACGCTCATATAAGAAACCAAGATTTTGATGATACTTGATTTCGTCCTCGTTAATTTCAATGGCCTTTTTTAACGCCTCAATGGCCTCATCTATCTTGTCGCAACGGCTGCAGGTCATGGCGATCAAATATAGCGCCTCCGGGTTCTCAGGCGCCCGCCTCTGAAGCTCGTCCACATTTTCCATGGCCTTGTCAAACTCTTTTCGTTTAAAGAAAAGGCGGGTTTTGGCATACAGGGCGTCAATGTTGCCGGGGTCCAGTTTAAGGATTTTAGAATAAACATTAATGGCCGGCTTTATTTTCCCGGATTTGGTCATGGCGCTGGCCAATTGAAACAAAGCCCGGGTGTTTTCCGGCTCAAGACGCGCCCATTCCCTTAAAGAATTGATGGCCTTAAGGTGAAGTCCTTTTCTGAAATAATGGGCGCTTACGCTTTCATAAATTTTGGCTTTGTCCGTCGGCGCGATGCCGAATATGCCATTGTAAAAATCCAGAACGCCGTTGACAATTCTTTTGCCCACCATCAACGCGGCGTGAAGATAAAAAACGGTTGAAAGGTCCGGGCTTTCAACATGGGTCTGGTCCGCCTTTTTCTTTCCGTTTAATTTTTGTTTTTGGGTTTTCCGCGCCTCAGCGGTCTGTTTCTTGTCTTTTGATTTCTCTTTTTCTTTTGCTTTTACTTTTGCTTTTTTTTCAGACATCCGTTTCTTCCTCCGGTTTAATCGGCATAAATCCAGCCAGCGCCGCCACCAGGCCGCATAACATCAGCGCCACCGGGCCGAATCCTCTAAGAAAATCAGCCACATAGTAATATTCATCAAAAATGCCCCAGATCCCGAGCGCGATAAAAAAAAGTCCTGAAACAATTGATATCATTTTATCCCATCCTCATTTTATTTAATTGATCATTTGATCATTTTCAGGCGCTGTTTGATATTTTCCACACAAAAATATTATTCGCGATATTTTCATCAATGGCAAGCTCTGTGTTTTCAAATTTAATGCAAAAGACAGGGCTTTTCCGGTGCAAGGTCACCAGGGTCCCGGGATTTAAGCCAAATGAAATCAACTGGTGCAAATTCGAGTGGCTCCCCGGTTTGACATACGTGATTTTTCCTGTTTCCCCGGGCTCAAGGTCCGTCAGGCTGACCACGGCGTTATTGACCTCTCTCAGGCCTTTTCGGCAACATTTTCCCCTGGGAATGGATTTGCCGTCCGGGCAAAATTCAGGATGGCCCAGCAATGTGCAAATGGCTTCCTCGACTTCCGGCTGCAGATAATGCTCCACCTTGCACGCCACTTTCTCCATCTCCGCGTTTTTCAGTTTTAAAATGCTGGAGGTCAGGGATTCCGCAAGCCTGTGCCGCCGCATGATATGTCTGGCCTTTTGTTCGCCTTTGGATGAAAACAAAATTTTATCGGCGCTGGTGACAATCAGTCCCTCTTTTTCCAGTTGATCAATATCCGCCTGGGAAAATTCAACCTCGCATTTGTTTTTAATATCCGCGAGTGTGAATTTTTTGTTTTCATTGGATGTCCAGATGGCTTCTAAAATTTCATCATGTTTTTCATTCATTGTTGACGACCCTGTCATCATCAAAAAGGACCTCCGCTGTCAGCCAAATCGCCGCTATCGTATTAATATATATATATATATATATATATATATAGAGAGAGAGAGAGAGAGAGCGTATTCAAATGTTTGCTCTTTTTTTCCCGGCTTTACGGCCCCTGGATATGCTTTTTTGAGGGCCCCTGACCATTCATGCTCACACTTTTAAAATACATCTCCGCTTTTTCTCCAAAACTGGAAGTGGATTCAACATTGGCCAGGACCCCGAAGGGGATGCCCAGCAACGGAAGGATCCTGAAAAAACGTCGGGCTGTTTTCACCGTGATTTTACTGGTAAATGCTCGAAAAGCCTTGTTCAGCCCCATTGTCAGATAGACGTCCGCTGTTTGATCAATGACCTTCCTGAGCGCCCTGGCGGCTGCTTGAGGGTCGTCCCGGCCCTGGGAGGAAACGCCCATGAGGGACAAAAAAACCGCCTGGAGCCTTTCTTCCTCCAACTCAACCTGGTAGGCCATGGCGATGCCATGACACAATAAGAACTGGGTCCGGATCTGATAAAAAAAATCAGAGGAAAACATCAGGCCGATGGTTCCAACCGTGCCCACTCCCGGAATGGTCCCGGGAACAGACACCAGTCCCCCCAAAGTCCCGGCTTTTATCATGCTCTTTTTAATGAGTCTCGCAACGACCATGGACGCCTGGGTCAGAGCGGATTCATTTGGAGCGCGCCGCGCCACATCCTTTGCCAGGGCTTTTACTTCCAGGCGCAACGCCGCGATCGACGCGGGAGAAACAAACAGGGCTTTTATCAGGATATCCCGGCTCAGCCTGGGCTCCGCTTTCGCCCATGAAAACAGATCGCCGAGGGCTTTGCCGCCGGCATACCCCGAAACCGCCAAAACTGTGGCGGCCGCCTCCGCGGCTGTCCCCGCTGTTTCTGACGCCGCCGAGCCGAATCTGGAGGCCACAGTCCTGACAGGGTCCGGGACCAGGGAGATTGCCCCGAACTTTTTTAAAAAATCCTCATAAAATTCCGGCTCGCGATAAAGTTTTTTCAGCAAATTACTCTCTTGCCTCTTCATTCCCGGTTCCTGTGGTCTTGTACTTATCCACCATTTCCGCTATTTTATCTCTGATCTCCTCCACTTTTCCAGGGTAGCTTCTTTGCGCCACTTCATAAGCCACCGCGCCCAAAAAAACGCCTGTGAATAACAAACCCAATGTTTTCATGATATTTTCCTTTCAAGTTGAATCAAGTCATGGCCGGCTCCATGTTGTCCGCGTCCGCCTCATCCCCGGAAGCTCCATAGCGGGCTCTTTCGCACCGCTCCCGGGCTCTTTGAGCCCGTTCTTCCCGTTTTTCAACGAATTGATCAATGGCGTCCTGAAGCTCATCGTACTCCCTGAACACCACCTGAATTTCTTCATCGTCAAACATGTCCGGACGGTCCTGCCGCAACCGAACCGAATGTCGCCCGATGTCCATCACTTTTTTCTTTTTCTTGCCTTTGATCTGCCAGACTTCCATCGCGTCCACGACATTGGCCGCGCTGTCCCTCGCGGAAGTGATGACAGCCTGAATCAGGCCCGCGAAAGAATCTCCCATGTGCTCCAAGTTATACCTAATGTTTTTTTTCATTTTTTCCTCCTTTGCCACGGGGCGCTTGTTTTTCCCCCGCAATTTCCGGAACTTGAGAGTTTTTAAGATTAAGATCCCGGGACTCCATCCATTTTGTTTCCATGGCGTCCAGCCTGGCGGAAATATATTCCATGCGGGATGAGACAATCTTAATCTGGGTTTCCATCGCCGCGATGGCTTTGGTCTGCCGGGTCTTTTCCTTTCCGGCCTGATTTTCCATTTGAGAGATTTTCTGATCAATCAAACCGATCAGGCTTTTGAGTTTATTTTCCAGATTCCCCATCATTCCAGGGGGCGGGGATTCCTGTTGGAGCGCCCCGCTCAAATCCATGGGGGCGCTGTCCCTGGCATCGGAAACCATTGCCATGGGCGCCGCCGTCCGCGATGTTGAGAGCCCGTCTGGATGTCCGGCCAAATTGTCGGCCAAATCCAAATCCCGGGGCGTCTGGATGTTACCCGGGGCCGGCGCGGTTTCGGGCTGAAACAAAGCGATCAGATTGGGTTGCCCCGCCCGGACAATGGAGGACATGGACAAAAAGGCGGCGCCGGACACCAGGATAATGGAAAACAGGTAAACGTAAGCGTTTTTTTTTGAAAACAACGCCCTGGCATACAAAAAGACAAACATAATGATCCCTGCGGGGAACAGAAAATGAGACAGTATCCAGGCCGGGCGGAGGAAAAAAGGCCAGTCTTTAAAAAACTCTATGCCCGCCACGACCTGGGAAAAATCAAGACGATGCTGAAGACCGATGATGAGGGGAAAGGAGCAGAAAAGGGACAGCAAAAAAAGCGGGCCGGTTAAAAACGGTTTTAAAGGGACCAGGAAAAAAGAACTGACAATTAATGTGACCGCGCTTAAGAGAAAAATATAGACCAGGTTGAAAAACGGCAGGGTTAAGAAAGTAAGCCGCTTTAAATTTTCAGGAGAAGTGGAAAAATAAAACCACAAAACGGGCAATCCGACAAATATCGCCACCGTCAGAATCAGGTTTGTGGTCAACCTTCCCGCGTCAATGGGGACCCGGCGCGCCGGCGCGTCTGAATATGCCTCGGCGTCGTCCGCCATGACATCTTCACCGGAAAAATAAGGTTTGTCTTTTATTTGTGATAATTCCGCCATACCGGTCCGATTTGTTCCCGATCCTTTAAGTAAATAAAGTTAGTTTATTTCTGACATACCGGTCCGATTTTCTCCCAGTCCTTTAAGGGAATTTCCCTGGTGATTTTAAGCGCGCCCTGGCAGCCGGCAAAATCGGGATCTTTCACGCAGGTTGCCTTGACGTCGCCATAACTTTGAAGTTTCTCCTCAACCATGGCGTCCAATCCCTTGATCTGCGAGCCGCCGCCGGCAAGGTAAATATTTTTTAAAACTTCTTCCTGTCTTTCAGGATCAAATTTCCTGATAAACATCTCGATATGCTCCACGATATCCGGAACCAGATCCTCGCATTCCGCCTTGATCTCCTCAGCGATGTCTATTTCAATCGGTTTGCCTCTTTCCCTGACTTTTACTTTGCAGGGCCCGGAGCTTTTCCCCACAAAGGCGTGTTTTTCCTTAAAGAGCCTGACCTGGTTCAGGGTCGCTTGAACATTGGGGTGTTTGGACAGGATTCTGGCTTTCAGGGATTTGTCGATATAATCCCCGGCTTTCATTGATGTGATCTGGCTTTTGGCTGTGGGGAGGGCGCCTTGCAGAATACAGATATCTGTGGTTCCCGCGCCGATATCCACCACAATGGCGTCCACAATCCGGTTTTCGGAATAAGCCACAAGAAAAGGCTCTGAAACCACCAGGGCCGTGTCAAACAACTCCCGGCAGATATCAAACAGGATATCAATGTTTTTTATGGAAACCTCGGAGGGCACGCCGATCACGGCATGCTTCTTAACCCTGGGCCCCGTTTTTGAATCCCGGATGGTTTTTTCAAGAATAAACCTGACGGCGTTCAGGTCCTCTTTTGTCGGGTCTTCTCTGATCACGCCGTTTTCAAGCGGCTTGCTCATATTCAGGGATGTCTTTTTTTCAAGCGCCTCCTCGCCAATGAGATATTCGCTTTGAACATGGCGCATGGCGATAATGTCTTTGGGAAAGCCGACCAGCGTTCTGAACATGAATCTGGCCCCGGCGCTTGATACGACAGCCGTTCGCGATGTTCCCAGGTCTATCCCCAAAAACGCCTCGCCAGCGCCGGTTTGCCTGTTGTCGCTTTGCGGGTTGCCCGTCTGTTTTTTTTCATCTGCGTTCATTTTTTTCTCCTGTTATTTTATTTTAACGATTCCAGTTTCATTCCATCAAGAAATGCCGAATCGGAAATTTTCAAAGCCCCCTCGCATCCGCAAAAATCAGAATCTTTAATCCGATGGACGCTTACATCGCCGTAATCTTCCAATCCTTTTTCAATAAACGTCTCGATTCCCGCGATCCCGGACCCGCCGCCCGCAAGATAAATATTTTGAAGAACCGTGTCCTGCTTTTCAAGGTCAAAGGTGGATAAAACAGACACAATGCCGTCTATAATATCGGGAAAAATACTTTCACAGGCCAATTTGATTTCAGATGTGATGTCATATTTTTCAGGAATTCCTCTTTTTCTCAACTCCACCAGGACAGGTTTGGGCGCCGTCCCCACAAACGCGTGTTTTTCTTTGATTTCGCAGATTAATTTTTTGGTCAGCGAGACCCCCGGATACCGGTCCCTGATCGCCGTCGCCAAGGCGGCGTCAATGGATTCCCCGGCCGTTAACAGGGTGATTTCATCTTGAGGACCGGGAAGCGCCCCTTTTAACCCGCAGATATCCGTGGTCCCGGCGCCGATATCCACGATGATGGAATCGATCAGCCTGTCCATTCCAAGCGCCACCAAAAAAGGATGGGAAACAACAGCCGCGTGATGGCAGGATTCCCTGGCGATTTCCAAAACCCGGTCCTTGTCTTCAGACAGCGCATTGGGCGGCATGCCGATGACGCAGCAAATCCGGGCGTCCGGTCCCGGATTGGTGCCGCTCACCGCATAAGAAAAAATTTCTGAGGCGGCGTGAAAATTTTTGGAATCGTCCGCGTCAATCACCCCTCGTTTAAACGGATAGACCAATGAAAGCGCCCCCCCGTTTTCCAACGCCTTTTCCCCGATTAAATAATCTTCCTTTATCACGCTTTTAGCCAAAATATCCTTTGGATAACCGACAACGGACCGGAACCTGCCTTTCATTTTGCGGGTCATTGCGACGGTCCATGATGTGCCCAAATTAATCCCGATAATATGGTTCTTATCATTTGACAACATGGTTCTTATCGTTTTCAGTTGTTCTGATATCCATGCCAATTCCTGTTTAGACGGTTTAATATCCATGTCAATTCCTGTTGTTTGTTTGGGGTTCCTTAACCGATATTACCGTTTTTTTTCTTTTCGCGGTTAATACCTTAAAATAGTAACCGCATTCCGGACACATGCTGATGGTGTGCTTTGCCGTGACAAGATAAACGCCCAGAAGGATCATGGGCAGCCCGATGATGGGGCCTCCAAAGTGAATGAAGAAAAAGGCCAGCAGTCCCAGCCCGAGAAGCGCCCAGGGCCATTTGCCGTAAAATTTATTCATTGTCAACAGCGTCATTCTTGTGTCGCAGTGACGGCACAACGCTTTGTTGTCCTTAATCATCGCTTTTTGGGCCATGGTTTCATCTCCCGATTTTAATTTCCATTTTTTTTTATATACCCCCCCCCCGCGCATATTGTCAATATAAAAAAACAATACTCAAAAAATATACTCTCTTAAACTTATTAATTAAATGAAGCGCCCGTGACATAAGGTCTGACACAAAAAGGCATGATTGTTTCAGCAGGAGAATAAGCGGATAAACGGACCGGCCGGCGCGGCGTTTAAAACCCCCGGGGGGCGGGGTCCGGGCCCATGAGATCGGCCATTAAACGGGCGTGCGCCTCCATGTTTTTTTCGATGATGGGAATATCCGGCGCCCGGGGGTTGTATGAGCCCAAAACGGCCATGGCCATATCGAGAATATCGGAGCGGGAAAGGGAGGAAAAATAATCCCGGAAACCGGCGGCGGAAGGGGGCATGTCTCCCCGGCGCTCTTTCTCATTCAGCGCCTTTAAAAAACCGGACCAGGCGGCCGGCGCGGCCCTGTCGCCGGCCCACGCCGTCTCGCCGGTTCCGTCCATCCGGTCCAGACGCGTCCGGATGGACAGATTAATCCAGAAAAAGGCCAGTCCCTGGAAAACGGCCTCCGGGTCGGGCTCTTCGCTGCCGAACAGCGCCCCGCGCCCCCGGGCCGTGACAAGCCGGACGTCCAGCCCGCCGTCCATGGGTTTGACGATAAAATCCCCGGCGGCGTGATGCCAGGGAAACACCTGCTCAAATGTCTCCGGATTGTAAAAGCAGGTGAGGATAAACGCCGAGCGCTCGTAGAATTCCCATTCCAGCTTCGGGGAAAGAAAAAAGCGGGGACCGGTCTCGCTCCACACCTTCAGGCCCGCGGAGTCGTCCCTGCGGCGGGAAAGATGAAGCTCGCTGTGGCCCTCGAACCACTCCCCTAAAAAAAACGAAAGCCGGCCGCCGGCGCCGGCGGGGATTTCCCCGACATCGAAAACCTCGGGCAAAAAACCCGGGAAAGGACCGGCGTTGAGCGCCCGGAGCGCCCGGACCTCTTCTTTGACCCGCGCCTTTCCGGCGTCTGAAAAAGCCGCGTTCCACACAAAGGCGCAGACACGGCCCCGGGCCCGGGCCTCGATTCTGGCGGGATGGTAAAAGGCGCCGTGCTTTTTTAAAAAAACAGCCACGCTCTCAATGTCCGCCGTCCGGGTCGAAACGCCGATTTTCCTGGAAATCGCAGGCGCAAGGACCCGGTCAAGACGGGCCTCGACACAGTCCCGGGCGGCTGAAAAATAATCGCCATAGGCGACGCGGCGCCGTCGGCCCGGGCTCATCCGGCGGTCTTCGGGAAGAAAGGCCCCCCAGATTTCAGAGGCCTCGTCCACCTCCATGTTTTTTTCCGAAAGAAAAAAAGAAAAGGCCGGGCCGGATTTATCCGTCATTTCGCCTGCGCTTTTCAATTTCCGCCACAAGCTCCGGGGCCACCTCATAGCCCAGCTCCCGGGCCCGTTCACAGCTTTCAGCGGCCTGGTCAACGCAGTCGTTTTCCAGATAGGCGATGGCCAGGTTGTTGTGGGCCACCGCGAAATCCGGGGCGATGTCCAGGACTTTTTTCCCGGCCTCTATGCTTTCGTCCACCAGTCCCTTCATCAAATAGGCGTTGGCCAGGGTCGCGTAGGCCTGGACAAAATTTTTGTTGTAGGAGATGGCCTTTTTAAGGGAGACGATGGCCTTGTCCACCTCGCCCTTTTGCAGATAAACGAATCCGATGTTGCCATGCCCTTCGGCAAAGGCGGCCCTTGAGCGAACGGCTCTCTGGTTGTAGGCCAGGCAGCCGTCCAGGTCCCCCCGGCGCAGGCAGATGCCCCCCAGCTGAACGTAGGCCTCGGCCAGGGTGGGGCTGCATTCCACGGCTTCCAGCAACTCTTTTTCCGCCTCGTCGTATTTTTTCATTCCCAAAAGCCCCACCGCAAGATTGTAATGGGAGTTTCCGCAGTCGGGATTCATGGCGATGGCCTGGCGCTGAATCTCAATATATTCCTCAGCGTTTTTCGCTTTTTCCATTGCGTGTCCTTTAAATATGTTAGGGTGTTTTGACAAAATTTTCAGATACAAAGCCTGATAAACTCGTAAAAACGCTTGGGATGGCTAAGTTAAAAATTCGATATACAAGGCGTGGCGCTTATTTTTATTCGAGGCAATACATGTAGTATGCCTCGAATAAAAATAAGCGCCGCAACGCCGTAGATCGGATTTTTTACGACGCCATCAAAGCCTGATAAAATAATACGCAAGGGCCTTAAAGTCAAGGGAAATAAAGGGGGGCGCGGCGCGGCGGCCCATTCGTTTTTTCTTGACATCCGGGTCCAACTTATTTATTTCTTATGATTTTTAGAGACATATATAAACCATTTAAGCTCGCAGTCCTTAAAGAGAGCGCCGCCGGGGAGGCATTTATGAAACCAGGATGTTACACCGCCCTGATCACCCCGTTTTCGGATTCCGGAGACGAAGTCGATCGCCGAGGCATTCAAAAACTGGTCGATTTCCAGACATCCCAGGGAATTGACGGGATACTGGCCGTGGGGACCACAGGAGAGAGCCCTGTGCTGACGTGGGACGAACACCACGCCGTGATGGAGACCATCATCGCGGAGGCCAAAGGCAAATGCCTGCGCCTGGCCGGGACCGGCAGCAACAACTACAAAGAGGCGATGGCGGCCTCAGAGCACGCGGCCAAAACAGGCGCCGACGGCATTCTGATGGTGGACCCGTATTACAACGGCCCCAGCTCCCTTGAGATCCGACGGGAATACATATCCCCCATCGCCCGGGCCCTTCCGGATGTGTGGGTGATTCCCTACGTGATACCGGGCCGGACCGGGGCCCAGCTCTTCCCCGAAGACCTGGCCATGCTCAATGACGCCTTTGAAAACCTCAACTCGGTGAAGGAGGCCACGTGCGACCCTGAAAACATGAAAAAAACCCGGTCCCTTTGCGGCCCGGATTTTGTGATCATGTCCGGCGACGATCCCATGACCTTCGAGATGATGGCCGATCCTGAGATCAAAGCGGGCGGGGCCATCTCCGTGACCTCCAACATCGCCCCGGCCGCCTGCGCCGAAATGGTTCGCCTGCTCAACGCCGGGGAGACGGAAAAGGCCCGCTCGCTCAACGAGGCCCTGTCCCCCCTTTTCAGCATCGTCACGGTGAAAACCCGGGAAAAGACCCCCTTCGGCGAGGTGGAGTGCCGGGCCCGGAACCCGCTGGCCTTTAAAACCGCCATGCGGATCCTGGGAATGCCCTGCGGCCCGTGCAGACAGCCCCTGGGCAAAATGACCCGAAAGGGCCTGGAGACCGTGATCGGGGCGCTTAAAACCGTTCAGGCGAAAAATCCGGAGATCATCATGCCGGTCTCGGAATTTTTCGGCGTGGACATCGACGCCCGCCTGGAGGATTTGTCGGTTCTAGAGGGGCTTTGCTACGACGAATACTAATTTAACCCCTGCGGGAAAAAAACATGCCGGATAAAGACAAACAGGTCCTGATCGTCGGCGCCGGGCCCGCCGGCCTGTCCGCCGCCGTTGAGCTGGCCGGACAACACATCGGCTCCACGCTGATCGAAAAAGCCCCCTCCCCGGGCGGGCATGGGGTCCGGCTGGCCTGCAAGGCCGCCGAAGAATGCGTGAAATGCGGCGCGTGCGCGGCCGAAGACATCCTGAAAAGGGCCCAAAAAGACCCCCGGATTGAGATCATCACAAACGCCCGGATCAAGGAAATTCAAAAAAAATCGGACGCTGGGCGATTCACGGCCCGGATCGAGCGCTCGCCCGGGGACGCGGCGCCTGAAACCCTTGAAATATCCGCCGACGCCGTCATCGCGGCGTCGGGCTTTTCGCCCTTTGACCCGGAAAAAAAGCCCTACGGATACAAAAAATTTGAAAACGTGATCACCGGCCTGGCGCTTGAGGAAATGATCCGGGCGGAGGGCCTTCCCCTGCGGCCGTCGGACGGAAAACCCCCGGCGCGCATGGCCTTTATCCAGTGCGTGGGAAGCCGGGACTCGCGCCTGGGGCATTTGTGGTGCTCCCGGATCTGCTGCGGCTCGGCCCTCCGAATGGCCGCTTTGACCCGGTATCGGTCGCCTGAGACGGAAATCTCGTTTTTTTACATCGATGTCCAGCATTTCGGGCGGGACTTTGAGACGCGTTTTGAAAAAATCAGAAACGACATTGAAATGATCCGCGCCATTCCCGGCGATGTGTTTGAAATCGAAGAAAAGAATCTGTCCCTGTCCTGGTTTGACAAAAAGACGGAAAAATCCCTTGAGAAAACCACGAACCTGCTGGTCCTGTCCGCGGGAATGACCCCCCGGGCCCCGGCCTTTTTAAACGGCCTCATTCCCCCGGACACGCCGGAACAAGACGCCGGCTTTCTCCCGGACGCCCTTCGGGACGAAATGGCCGGCCGGGGCGTTTTTTGCGCCGGAACGGTCTCCGGGCCCATGACCATCGAGGAGTCCTCGGCGGACGGGGCCTTGGCGGCGTTTCAGGCATTAACATACATGAAAAAAACGCCTAAAAAAAACAAACCGGAACATTCCAATGAAAAAAAACAGTCCTGAAAATTTCCGGAATTATGATTCCCGGATCCGGGCGCTGGTCATCGGAGACGGCCCATGCGCGGCGGAAACGGCGGCGGCGCTGGCCAAACATAATATGCCCCCCGTGATCCTGTCCTCCCCCGACGCCCCGGCCGCGAAAGAGGCCCCCGAAGCCGTCTCCCAAATCGCCGGCCGCCTGGTCTCGTGCTCCCCTGTTTTATCTGTTTTACCCGAAGGGGGATCATCCAAAGAAGGCGGTTCCGGGACCCCGGGGAATTTTGACGTCCTGATCGACTCCGGACGGGAAAAGACCGCTTTTCGCGCCGAATCCGTCATCATCGCCGAGGACGAGCAGCGCCGCGCCCTTTTTGACGCCCACGGCCTGGCCGAAAATTCCCGGACCCTTTCCCTGTCCCGGGCCAAAGAAAATCCAGGGCTTTTTGAAGGGGCCCAAACCGTGGCGTTTCTGGCCGGCCTGGCCCATGAATGCCACCCCGCGATTTTTTCCGAGATGATCTCCCTGTGCCTGACGCTTCAGCGCGAAAAAAACATCCGGGCATGCCTTTTTTATGACCATCTCAAAGTCTCCGGGAAAAACGCCGAGGCGCTGTGCCGGGAAGCCCGGCGGAAAGGCGCCCTGTTTTTCAGCTTCACGAACCGCGGCCCGGACATCGGCCAGGATGAGACGGGCCGGACGCGCCTGAGCTGGGTGGATGAAATCTCCAAAGAGCCCTTTGAGATGTCGCCCGACATCACGGTCCTGGACGAGGCGGCGGGGCCGTCTGAAAACCTGAAAACCCTTTCCCGGATCATGGGCCTTGAAACGGACGCGAACGGTTTTATCCAGGCCGACAACGTTCACCGTTTGACGGTTTTGACCAACCGGAAGGGGATATTCGCCGTGGGGGCGTCCAGAAAAATCCAAAGCCCGGCTGGCCATGCCCGGGACACGGCCGCGGCGCTTCTGCGAGCCGGGGCCGTGGACGAATGTCCGGCGCGGCCCTCCCCTTTCGCCGAAATCGATCCCGGCGCCTGCGTGTTCTGCCTGACCTGCCTGCGCTCGTGCCCCCACGGGGCCGTGGCCATCGCCCCCCGGCCCGTGATCATCAAAGAGGCGTGCGCCGGATGCGGCGCCTGCGCCGCGCTCTGCCCCGGGAAGGCCATCTCCTTAAACGGCTTTGACCCAAACGATTTTGATTTAGACGGCGCGCCGGCCATCGCGGCGTTTTGCTGCGAGCGCTCCGCCGTCCCGGCCCTGGAGTCCGCCCCGGACGGGTCTTTTCCGCCCGGGCTGTCTGTGAAAAAGGTTCCGTGCGCGGCCGCCATATCCGCCGAGGGCCTCTACTCCGCCTTTCAAAACGGCGCGGACGGGGCGCTGATCCTCACCTGCCACAAGGGGAACTGCCATTCAGGCCGGGGGGATTCCGACGCCCGGGAAAAAGCGGCGCGCGCCGCCGGATTTTTAGAACAAATCGGCGTGGACCCCAAACGGATCCGGACGGAGTCTCTGGCCTCAAACATGGGCGGGGTCTGCCGCCATATCATCGAAGATTTTCAAAAAACGCTTTCAAAAATGGGGCCTTTGTCCGGCCTCAAAACGGGAGAAAAACCCCATGACTGACCACCCGGCGCCCCGAAGCGTCGATTCCCTGGACCGGGACGCCTTTGACCCCGCCGCCTTTTTTCAAAACCAATGTGTGTCATGCGGGCTGTGCTCCAGCTCATGCCCGTTGTCCGGCCTGCATGGCTTCGATCCCCGAAAAATCGTCCGAATGGCCTCCTTTGGCCAAAAAGACGCCCTTGTGGAGTCGGAATGGCCCTGGATGTGCACCATGTGCGACCGGTGCGCCCACGGATGCCCCGCGGAGGTCCGGATTTCAGACATCGTCCGAAATATCCGGGGCCTGCGGGAAAAAGACGCCATTCCCGGCGTGCTGGGAAAAGGTCTTGAGGCGGCTTTGAAAACGGGAAACAACCTCAGCCTTCCGCAGCCGGATTTTGAGTTCATACTTGAGGATGTGGGGGAGGAAATCGCCGACGAAAAAGGGTTTGAGTCCCTTTCCATTCCCATCGACAAACAAAACGCCAACCTTCTGACCACTATCCACAACAAGCTGGTCAACACCCACACCGAAGACCTCAAGCCCTGGTGGAAAATCTTCCACGCGGCCGGGGAGGACTGGACCGTCCCGGCCGTGAACTGGGAAGGAACCAACTGGGGCCTTTTCACCGGCGACGACGAGTCCATGGAAATCATGGCGGGCCGGGTGGCCGACAATATGGAGCGGCTGGGGGCCAGAAATCTGCTGTGGCCCGAATGAGGGCACGCCTACCTCGCGACCCGGTCGGGTCTTGAAAAATGGCGCCCCGAAGCCCTGGAAAAATTCGGAACCTACACGGTGTTCGATCTTTTGATGGAATATATCAAAGACGGCCGGATCAAGCTGGACAAAACAAAGCTTGATGTCCGGGCCGCCTACCACGACCCGTGCAACTACGGCCGGAAATCCGAAAAACGTTTCGGACACGGCTATTACGAAGAGCCCCGATGGATCATGGACCAGTGCTTTGAGAACTGGACCGACCTCCACCCCTGCCGGGAGCATCAGTTCTGCTGCGGCGGCGGAGGGGGAACCCTGGTGACCGGCCACGACCGGGAGCGGATTCATTACGGCCGGAAAAAGATAGACCAGATCAAAGCCGCCGGGGCCGATATGATCGTGGTCCCCTGCCACAGCTGCCACGGCCAGCTCAACAGCGTCAAAAAAGAGCATGGCATGGACAATCTCCAGGTGAAATACCTTTGGGAAGTCGTGGCTGATATTTTGGTTTTGGAATAGGCGCGAGCCTCCCTTCCCTTAGATAAATATTTGTCGGAAAGGTCTAAATTGGAGGGAATAAAGACAGTGGAGGTTTAAAATGCAAGTATATACTTTTTCTGAAGCGAGGCAAAAACTCGCCGCAGTTCTCGAACAGGCTTCCATTGACGGTGAGGTTCTAATAAAACGAAGAGACGGTCGAAATTATGTTTTAAAGTCCGAAATAAGCCATCGCTCTCCCCTGGACATAAAAGGAGTAGACGTGGGTATGTCTGCCTCTGAAATAGTTGATATTGTAAGGGGAGGCAGATAAATATCCGATTTCTAAACCGAAACCAACAAATCATTCCAGTGGGCTTTTCCGGCGCATAAAAGTGGAAAATCTATCGGTTCCTGTCTTTCCGGATTTCTTCGACAGTATTGCCAATGTTGCGCCCGGACAAACGAGTTCAGATACCGCCGGCTCTTTGCGTCGGGGATTCATGCGAAAGAATGCGGGCTCTATCCAGAATCTCAAATACCTGGCGCCGCATGCTGCGATTGTTTCTTTTCGCAAGACTCGCAATTGCCAGATAAAGATCGTCGGGAACATTTTTTACGGTCATCGCTCTCATTGAAGGCTCCTGCTTTTTGATTAACAATGATGGGGAGACTATGTGATTTGATAGTAAAATAATGTCAGATTTGTCAATAAAATAAGACGTCAGCCGCATTGGGATAAACGCCCCGGCGGGAATTTTTAAAAACGATTGTTCAAACGCCTGAAACGGGAGACATTTTTCAAATCCGTGAGGAATCGGAATCCTATAATCCTCTTTTTGGCTCTGAAAAATACGATATTGCCCCTGAAAACACCCATGATTGGATATGAAACTCAGAATTTACAGGTTTTTATCTTGCTCCGACCATAGTTGACCTCTCTACGCGCCGGAACAAGGAACTGGGCCTGACTGCGCACGTCGGATGGGACCAGGCCTTCGGCCTTCTCCCATCCGACGTGCTCGCGGGTCAGCACCGCGATTACGCTTTAAAAACATAAAAAAGTTTAGGATTCTCAAATGGATAAAATTACAAAATCACTTTTAGATACATTCTCATCTCAATACGAAATTGAAGCACTAGATGAATCAAAACAATTTGAGCATTTCTCTAACTTTTCTGTAACTTCAAAACTATTTCGGGGAAGCTTTGATTTGGGTGATGTCCATACAGGATCGGGTGGTGATTCAGCAATTGATGGAATGGCAATTATTGTAAATGGACGAATGATAACAGACGAAGATGAACTTCGTGATGTTGTAGAAACAACATCACATTTAGATGCTGATATTACATTTATACAAACAAAAACCTCATCGAAATTTGATGGCTCAAGGATTGGTAGTTTTATTCATGGGGTTAAGGATTTCCTTAGTGATGAACCACAACTTGTTCAAAATGAGAAAATACGAAAGATGAAAGAAATATGGGAAGCATTAATCTCAATGTCTTCATACATGGTTAACCGTAGACCGATCTGCAAACTCTATTATGTATGTACAGGAAAATGGGTTGAAGATCAAAATTTAAAGGCAATTTTAAATTCAGGGGCACAAGAAATTGAAAATATAGGTATTTTTGAAAATGTTTTGATTCAAGCTTTAGGTGCTTCTGAAATACAGCGGCTATATCATGAAACAAAAAATAAACTTTCATCAACGTTAACTTTTCAAAATAGAATCACCTTGCCTGATATTGAAGGTGTCTCTGAAGCATATTTAGGTGTTATTCCGTTTAATGAATATCTAAAATTGATTCAAGATGAGAATAAAACCATTCATAATATTTTTGATGACAATGTTAGAGACTTTCAAGGAAATAACCCTGTAAATAAAAAGATAAAAAAGACACTACAGGAATCGAAGTTTGATTTATTTTGCGTTCTTAACAATGGAGTGACTGTTGTTGCTTCGTCAATAACACCTCAATGTCATTAACTTAAGCGATTAAAATGAATATTTTTATTGATTTTTCAGGCAGTTATGATATTTCTGTTTTAAAGTTTTCAAACCATTCTTTTGCTAAAAGGAGAAAAAAATGTCAAGAAAAGTTGAAAAGTCACGTCGCCACGGCACGGATATTGCTTTGCAAAATCTGTGCCAACCTTTTCAAAAATCTCAATAAAATCATTCATTCTCATGATTTTCTTCAAAAACACAGATTTTCTGAAAAAGATTTCCAGAGAAACAGACTTCTCACATTCCCCACACTGATCCATTATTTCTTAAGCCTGCCCAAAGGATCCTATCAGGATGAACTGGATCGTTTTTATAAAACCATGCTTCATCTGGACGGTTTTGAACGCATGGTCTCAAAAGCCGCATTGTGCAAGGCCCGAAAAAAACTTAAACACGAGGCTTTTATAGAACTCAATCGGCTCTCCAACCGCTTCTTTTATGAAAACATGTCGCCTGAAACATGGCGCGGATTTAACCTGCTGGCCATTGACGGCTCTACCTTGGCCCTTCCCCATGAAAAAGAGATCACCGATCATTTCGGGGTCCTGAAACCCACAAAAGGCAAACCCCGCCCCATGGCCAGAATTTCCCAGATGTTCGATGTCATCAATAAAACCACAATCCACGCCGCTATCAGCCCGCTTGAGAACGGTGAAAGGGAGCTGGCGGCGGATCATTTTCTGAATCTCCTGCCCCAGGACCTGATTCTTCTGGATCGCGGCTATCCAGCCTACTGGCTTTTCAATTTGATATTATCGCTCAACGCCAATTTCTGCGCCCGAATATCAAAAAAATGGAAAATAATCCAAAAGTTCTCCAAATCCGGCAAAAAGGAAAAGATTATCCGCTTAAAGGCCCCGTCCTCCTCAATCTCCCAGTGCAAAGAGATGGGCCTGGACATCAAGCCTTTGAAATTAAGGTTGATCCGGGTGGAACTGAAAAACGGCGAAACGGAAATTCTGATCACATCCTTAACCGACGGTCAAGCCTTTCCCGTTCATATATTCAAAGATCTGTACCATTTGCGATGGCCCGTCGAAGAAGATTACAAAGCTTTAAAATGCCGGATCGAGGTTCAAAATTTCTCCGGAAAGTCCGTTTTGTCTGTTTATCAGGACTTCCATTCAAAGGTTTTATCCAAAAATCTCACTGCTATGACGGCGCATCCGGTCAAAAAACAGATCAGGAATAAAACCAGGGGCCGAAAACATCCTTATCAGATCAACTTTACCCAAGCCCTTTCCAAGATGAAAATCGCCATGGTTTTATTGTTCAATCAGCCGGCCAAGGCGGTCGAAAAACTAATATCCGGCATTCACCATATTTTCGTTGAGACAATCGAACCCATTCGCCCCGGAAGAAGTTTTCCGCGAAAACATAAAATCAGGCCCAGGGCCTTTTACCAAAACTACAAACCCATTGCTTAAGTTAATGACATTGAATAACACCTGCAGGAAACAGATTTACAATTCGTGATTATCAAGTTGTGAATGGTTGCCAAACAAGCCATGTATTACATGATTGTCAAAATATTCAAGGTGTCGAAAATGTTAATGTTCCCATTAAAATTGTTGTAACTGATAATGAAGATATCAAAACAAGTATTACACTTGCTACTAATAGTCAGACTGAAGTTAAAACAGAACAATTAGAAGCTCTTAGCATTTTTCAGAAAAAATTAGAGCTATATTATAGTGCAGAAAGTAAACAATTCTCCCTATATTATGAGAGGCGATCTCAACAATATAATTCTGATACAGGTATCAAAAAAACGCAAATTATCTCTATACCTATACAAATTAAATCATTTGCTTCAATGTTTTTAAACTCTCCACATCTTGTTTCAGGCTATTATGGAACTATCGTTAAAAGGTTTAGTGGTCAAATATTCAATGAGGATCATAAATATTCCCCATATTATTTAAGCTCCTTAACATATTATAGAATTGAACAATTTTTTAGGAGTGGAGACCTTAAATCTTCACTTAAAAAAGCTCGTTTTCATTTAATGCTGCTTGTTCGTCTTATTGCGATGGGAGAAGATCTTTCACCGTTTAATAGCAAAAAACTTAATTCAGCCTGTGATGAATTTAAGCATAAACTTCTCAATGAAGAAGAATCTTTAAAGATATTTAAATTAGCTCAAAATATTTTTGAAAGTTCAGGTATTGAACTTGATAAAAAACAGTACAAATCAGAAGGTGAAACAGATTTGATAATCAAAGCATTTAGGACAAAAATAGGGGCAGGCCAATAAAATAATGAAATGGGAAATAGGAACAGGCGAATAAAACTTATAATTGGATGTGCAACTCAAAATTTACGGGTTGTTATCTTGGTTCGACCCTATTTGACTTACCATAATTGACTTGGTGGAGATAAATAATGACGTTATCAATTAAAATTAATGAGGATAAAGCGGCAGAGCGGCAGGGCCAGGCGAATAAAACTCCCTGATTTTAGCGTTATGCCAATACAGTTTGAAGTTAACCAATTAAGGGGGATAATGAAATGGAAGATATAAATGAACTTAGAAAACAATATCATCTCCTCAAAAAAGAGGTTGATTCACTTCAAATATCCATAATGAGCGCCAAAATTCCTTGGTATAAAAATATCCCAATAATAGTTTCAGTTATAGCACTTTTGTTTTCGTTTGGAACTACATACGTTTCCAACCAACGAATAGCGGCACAAGATGTACAAGCTGTTGATTTCCAAATTATGCAAACCGATTTTTTCTGATTATTTTGACCGAAAGTCTATTTTTTCACATTGTCTGAATCATGAGCCTGCGCATTGATCTGCGGGCATGATTAATCGGAATCGCTTCGCTCTTTTATCTTATGGGTTTTTTAAGGCATGGGCAGAAAAGCTTGAATGATTTCCTGATGGGGGGCGCGGCGCTGATATATGCCGCGCCCCTTTATGCAGGCATCATTCAATGCTGTCTGCGTTCGGCTATCCCTTGGAAGGTTGCTCCCCAGCAGAGCCTTCCTCCGTTTCACCGAATACGGTATCAAAAGATTTCAGTGGAAGCCAGTCTGACGTGATCCGCTTTCACTGTCATTGATTTTTGGGCCGCCGCCGCTATAAGAGCTCCCCTTGCCAGGTGGTTGGCCTTTCTCAAAAGACCCCCGGAGCCCTGGTGTATGGCCCTTGCGGCGGTGTCATCAAAAAGATTTGTCTCCACTCCGGCAAGTCCCAGGTGGTGGGCCAGGTATTTTCGCATCATATCCAGGTTAAGCCCTTCCAGATGACTTCGGGCAATAATTCTTGACGCCAGGGGGCCGGAGCCCCGATACATCAATTTGTCAATCAGGTTGGACTGCCCCGCCAATATGACGGGCAGCCAGGGTTTGGAGTCTTTTTCGAACTGGGTGATGGTGTGCAGTTCGGCAAAGACCTCCAGCCTCAGCAATGACGCTTCGTCTATGATCAAAACCGGCTTTATTTTTTTCCCGAGGACCTGTTTTTTGATCTCTTTACGAATCATGTCCGTCATCAAGGCTTTGGAGTTGGTGGACAAAAATATCTGAAGCTTTGATATGATCTGCCGGTAAAGCTCAATGATGGAACCTGATGAGGCCACCACGTAGACGCAGCGATATTCGGAAGGGTGAAGCATGGCGGCGCTGTAACGCAAAGCCGTTGATTTTCCGCTTCCGATCTCGCCGGTGACAAGACCGATGCCTCCCAGTCCCACAGCATAGTCAAAGCGATTTTGAACCGATATCAGCTCATGGGTTTCAAGCATCTCATTCGGCTTTAAATCCGAGATAAACGGCTCTTTTTTTAAACTGAAAAAAACCCTGTGATTATCCATGCGGCCTCCCTATAAAAGACTTCCGCCATGATAACTGGAACCCGGGGCGGGCTCCATGTCGGCATGGGTGTTTTTGGCTCTTTTAACCCTGCAGTTGACGGCAAGGTTGACCGGCGACGCGTTTCCAAAAGACCTGCTTTTATATTTAATCTCCACCGAATCAGGCTCATCGGGATGAAAGCAAAGCTCCACATTTTTGCCGATAAGGGCCACAGGCCCCTCATACAGTCTGCCGTTTAAGGTGATGGTCCGGTCTTTGGCCACCCTGCGTCTTGCGGTGATTCGAAAATGATCTTTCAGATTTGCGGGAGCGGCTCTTAAACATTCCATATGGGCGGTGAAGCGCTCGAAAGGACTCTGGCCTGTGGCCCCATGTTTCTTTGGGTGATATTGGGTCCCGATCCAGCGGGTCAGCGCAGAATTGATATCATTGATCGTATCTCCTTGAAAGTCAGGCAAAAAACCCGACCGCACGGTTTTAAACCACCGCTCGATCTTTCCCTTTCCCTGGGGTTTATACGGCCGGGCGCGAATAAGCGCGATATTTAATGAGGCGGCGGTATAAGCCAGACGGACGCTGCGAAACGCCGCGCCGTTGTCCACATAGAGTTTTCGGGGCAGGCCGCGCTTCAAAAGCGCGTCCTGAAACGCGTCCATATAGTTGACCAGATTTTCTGAGAAATAAAATTTCGCGTGAACGATCAGCCTGGAATGATCGTCTATGATGGCGATCAGATAAGTCTTTTTATTTTTGCCGTCGGCAAGAACTTTGGGTCCGTGCATGACATCGCTCTGCCATAAATCATTGGGCATCTCCGCCTCAAACTTGCGCCTGTCCTCCGGGGTTTTCCGGGTCATGTCCATAAGCCCGCGCTGATTCAAAAACCGGTAAACCGTGGACGGGGAAAGCGGGCGCCGGAAAGCCTCCGATTTTCCCTTGCGCATTTTTTCAATCAGAGCGGCCACAGTCGATTTGGGAAACTGTTTCCTCAGCTCAGCCAGACCCAGCGCCGTGTCATCATCTATGACCCTGCTTTTTCCCTTGTCCGCGCGGACTTTGGGATACAATGATCGGATATCACAGCCGCTTTTTTCGTAAAGACGAATCCATCGCAATATGCCGCTTTTGCTGATCCGGGTCTTTTCAGAAAAGGGTATCCGCCATTTTTTTTCGCTTTTGCCCTGTAAAAGCCTCCGCTTTTCCTGACGGGACAGGCTTGGCCCGTTTACAAAATCACTGATAACACCGTAACGAAAAACCGCCACATCCATTCTCTGCTCTTTGGTCATAACGCCTCCTTTTTTTGTCCGGGTTGACGCACATTTTATCTTTTCCCTTCTTACGACAGAAAAAAAAGCCGGTAAATGACACTCTTGGGTGGGGAGGGTGAAAAATGGAAATGGACGGGCGTTAAATGGAACGGCTCACCGGAATATGACCCAGGAACGCAAGATAGTTCAATCCCTTTAATATGCTTTTTTGCCACGTGTCGCCGAAATGCGCCTTGATCCGCCGGGTCAGGGCCATGACCCAGTGACGCCGCCGGCTCCGGCTGATGGAGCCGGGGCATTTGGCATATTTTAATTTCCCGGATATGCATGAGCGTATGGCATTCTTTGACGCCTGAATCCGCCCGAAATACCCCTTTGGCCGGAAACGTATCACACAATGGCAGTCCGGACACCGATTGCGCTTAATCAGAAGCGGTTTTCTGAAACCGTCAAACAAAACGGGCGCATACCCATGCCCCCACAGCCTGCATCCGCCGCAGCGGGGGCATTGCTTCGGCTTTTTCCATTTATAATCGCGCTCTTGTTCAAAAAGCTTCTTGAGTTTTATGGAAATAAATATTACCATCACACCTCCTTGCAGGGCTGGAAGTTTCAGCCCTTGGTTTTGGAAAAGGGCGGTTTGTCCTGCCAAAGACTTGGCCGCCCTTTTCCCATAAAAAAAAGCCTCTCACTGAGAGGCTTCATTTATTCTGATAATTTTATTCTTTCGTCAATATATTCTGAAAAAAATCCTACGCTTGGTTAAATATAATGTGGCATTCTACACAAGCCCTTAAAACTGAATTGCGTAGTATGCTTCAGCAGCTATCTGTACTTCCTTCAAAAAATTTTGAATTAAAAAAGAAATACTCCAATGATGCATATGCTGTTGCCTTTATCAGTGGTCAGTTGAATCAAGACAAAATAGGGACAGGCGAACAAAACTCCTATACTTGTGTTTAGTGATTATCAAAAAACATATGCCTGAGAATAAATGGTTCGGTTTCTGAAACATCATGAAAAAAACAAATGTTTTATATGAAGAAAATGGGATTTTGGCGGCAAAATATCATCATCCAAAATCTAATGACTATTTGGAATATATTTCAAATATCAAGATTAAAAATTCTGGGAAAAATCCAATAGAGATAATTCTAAAATTCGACGGGATACCACCTTTTGTTGATGTCATGCCTCCCAAAAATCATACTTTAAGAGCCCCATCTATATTGGAATTACAATTAAAAATCGTTCGCTGGCTTAAGAAGTATGGGTATGTTTTGGCATAATGACAAAAATAGAGACAGACCAATAAATACTCTTCCCCGGCGCTATTTCCCGGGCCCGGGGCCATCACGGCATACACGCCGTCCGGCAGGTAGAGCCCCTTGCATTCATTTTCTTTTTGCGGTATGATGGGCGCCATCATTGTCAGTCGAGCCTTCCCCACCCCATCCGCCACAGGAGACGGCCATGCCGGGAAAAACAAAGGGCATTCCTTACGGAATCTCCGACTTTGAAAAAATTCGGGTCAAGAATAAATATTTCGTGGACAAGACCCATTTCATCCCCCTGCTGGAAGAGCATGAATATGTGTTTTTCATCCGTCCCCGCCGGTTCGGGAAATCCCTCTGGATATCCATCCTGGAATGCTATTACGACATCCAGTTAAAAGAGCGTTTCGACGAGTTTTTCAAAGGCACATACATCGGAAGCCATCCCACGCCTGAAAAAAACGCCTGTCTCATCCTGCGTTTTGATTTCTCCATGATCAGCCCGGCCCCCGGAGGTCTTGAGGAAAACTTTGAGAAGTATTGCGCCCGGGTCCTGGACCATTTCACCCGGGTTTACCGATCCTTTTTTGATGAAGAGTTCTTAAAAAAAATGGGCTCTCCGGCCTCCATATCCGAAAAACTTCACACGCTTTTTATACACGCCCAGGAAAACGGCCTTAAAATATACGCGTTCATCGACGAATACGACCATTTTTCCAACACGATCCTGTCCACGTCCGGGTCGGACGCCTACCGGAGTCTGACGCGCGGGGAAGGATTTTTCCGGCATTTCTTCGCTGTCTTGAAAGGCGCCGCAGGCATGAGGGGAAGCGGCCTTGCCCGTCTTTTTATCGCCGGCGTCTCGCCTGTGACCATGGATGATGTCACAAGCGGATTCAACATCGGAATGAATATCAGCGTCCAGCCCGCCTTCAATGAAATGGCGGGTCTGTCTGAAAAAGAGGCGCGGGACATGCTGAATTATTATAAAGAAAAAAATCTCTTTGTTTTTGATGTGGATGAATCCCTTGAAATCATGCGCGAATGGTATGACGGCTATCTTTTTTCCGACATGGCCTCATCCACTGTGCTCAACACAGACATGGTCCTTTATTTTATCCATTTTTCCATTGTCAACCAGGCGATTCCCCGCCGGCTCATCGACGACAACGTCAAAATCGACTATGGAAAACTCAAGCGCCTGATGTTTATCAACCGGCGGTTAAACGGCAACTTCGATATTCTTAAATCCATCATGGAAAAAGGGGAAATCCAGGCCCCGGTCAATCCCTCCTTTCCCATCGATCAGCTGCTGACCCCGGCCAACTTCATCTCCCTTCTTTATTTTTTCGGTCTTCTGATATTCAAGGGAACCCGGCACGGGACCTCCCTTCTGGCCATTCCCAACATGACCATTTCACATTTGATGTACGGATATATCCGGTACGCCTACCGGGATTCGGAGCTGTTCAGGATTAATGTGTGGAAATTCGGAGACCGGGTCCGGGAAAAGAACAAAATAGGGACAGGCCGACAATATTAAATGGCCGGATGAGAAAATTTGGAAATAGTATGACCGAAAATTGCATAGTGCACAAATAGATTTATAGAAATTAGTCGGGTAGTCGGGTAGGTTGGGTTGAGGAACGAAACCCAACAATTGAGAAGGAATAAAATGTGTTGGGTTGCTACGCTTAACCCAACCTACGGCGCTGGACCGACCTC